>NZ_JBWKVA010000026.1:0-61393 GCF_059421425.1 Pseudomonas sp. GW821-FHT02H09 | reverse complement strand
TGACGCTCTGCGTCACATTAACGGCGGACGCGGAGCGTCCAATGAGGCATTCCCACGCAGAGCGTGGGAACGATCAAAGTAGAAGAGCGATCGTTCTTCTTGGTCAATAGGTTATTTTATCAGCGATGATCGTTCCCACGCTCCCGCGTGGGAATGCAGCCCGTGACGCTCTGCGTCACATTAACGGCGGACGCGGAGCGTCCAATGAGGCATTCCCACGCAGAGCGTGGGAACGATCAATGGTGTAAGCTCATCCGCTCTTTGGATTCGACCTCTTGCGAGCCTTATGCCGTCGCTTTTCAAACGCTCCCTGCTGCCAAAACTGCGCAGTTTTCCGCTGACTGCAGATGCCGTCACCATCCTCTCTGGCGCCGCAGAGTTTCGCCACTGTCTGCTGGAGAAAATCGCCCAGGCTACGCAGCGCATTTATATCGTGGCGCTGTACCTGCAGCAGGATGAAGCCGGCCAGGAAATCCTCGATGCCTTGCACGCTGCCAAAACCGCTCGGCCCACGCTTGAGGTGGTGGTTGTGGTCGACTGGTTACGCGCTCAGCGCGGTTTGATCGGTGCTGGCAAGCAGCCGGGCAATTCGGCCTGGTATCAGGCCCAGACCCGCGCTCATGCCAGCCAAGTGCCGGTGTACGGTGTGCCTGTGCAGACCCGCGAGCTGTTCGGTGTGTTGCACCTCAAGGGCTTCGTGATCGATGACTGTGTGATCTACAGTGGCGCCAGTCTGAATAACGTCTACCTGCACAAGTTCGACAAGTACCGTTTTGATCGTTACCACTTGCTGCAGTGTGGCGCGTTGGCCAACTCCATGCAGCACCTGATCGAGCACGGCCTGATCGCCTCCAGAGCGGTTCACCGCCTGGACCTGCCGAATCTGCCGAGTACCCGCAGCCTGCGCAATGACATTGGTGATCTGCGCAGCCGTCTGAAGCACGCCGCTTACGACACCACTTTCGGTAGCGTCAACAAGGGCGGTTTGTCGGTCAGCCCGCTGCTCGGGGTCGGCAAGAATAACCCCTTGAGCCGGGTGATCTGTGAGTTGATCGCCAACGCTCACCGGCAACTGACGATCTGTACGCCGTATTTCAACCTGCCGCTGGCCGTGACCCGAGAAATCAACCGGGCGCTGGCACGCGGGGTGAAAATCGACATCATCGTTGGCGACAAGACCGCCAACGACTTCTACATTCCGCCGAGTGAGCCGTTCAAGGTGATTGCGGCGCTGCCGTATCTCTACGAAATCAGCCTGCGACGTTTCGCCAAACGCCATCAGCCGGTGATCGACAGCGGTCAGTTGAACCTGCATCTATGGCGCGACGGCGACAACACCTACCACCTCAAGGGCATGTGGATCGATCAGCGTTACACCTTGCTGACCGGCAACAATCTCAACCCGCGCGCGTTCCGCCTGGATCTGGAAAACGCCTTGCTGATCGATGACCCGAAAAACGAGCTGATGGAGCCGCGTCAGACTGAACTGGCGGAGATTTTTCGCAACACCAGTCGCATCGAACATTTTCAGCAGCTTGATACCCTGCCGGACTACCCGCCAGCGGTCGGCAAGTTTTTGCGTCGGGTCAGCCGGGTGCGGATCGAGCGCTTGCTCTACCGCATTCTGTAAGGCTTGGCCGGGAACCCTTTGTCTGGCGGCAGGCCAACAGGCGATCAACATTATTAGTGCGTGAATAGGGAGATATACGCAGGGGGGGCAACTGATCGTTCCCACGCTATGCGTGGGAACTCCTCCGTGGCCGCGTAGCAATCGCTCTGGATGTGACGCGCAGCGTCACGGGCTGCATTCCCACGCGGGAGCGTGGGAACGATCCATGAACAGCAAACGCACAACACCTGTAGGAGCGAGGCTTGCCCGCGAGGCGTCGGTTCAGGCGACGCTGAAGCAATTGCTCTTAATTGAGCCCCAGCTTGCCACGCAACGTCGACAGATCTTCTGCCAGGGTGTTAACCGGCCCGACCAGCGCTTTGCGGTCGTTTTCCTTGACCTTGTCGTAAGTCTCGAAACCACCATCAGCCGTTTTGTACTTGGCCAGAATCGTGTTCACGCTGGCGAAGTTTTTGTCGACTTTGGCGATGAAGGCTTTGTCCTGTTTCTCCAGCTGCGGACGGAACAGCTCGACGATTTTCTTCGCACCATCGATGTTGCCCTGGAAGTCATACAGGTCGGTGTGGCTGTAACGGTCCTCTTCGCCGGCGATCTTGGTCGCAGCGACTTCTTCGAGCAGCGAGGCGGCACCACCCACCACTTTCTCTGGCGGGAAGGTCAGGCCGGCCACGCGGGTCTGCAGTTCTTTGACGTCTTTGTTCAGGCCGTCGGCCAGTTCACCGAGACCTTGGGTGCTGTTCTCGGAGAACAGCGAGTATTCAATACGGTGAAAACCGGTGAAGTCCTCGGCCTTGACGCCTTTTTCGTGGTCGTTGACACGCGAATCGATGGACGCATCGAGGTCACTGAACAGTGCGGCAATCGGCTCGATCGACTCGTAGTAAACCCGGGTCGGCGCGTAGAGCTTTTTGGCGGTGGCCAGGTCGCCTTTTTTCAGCGCGTCGGTGAACTGCTGGGTGTGGCTGGCCATTTCGTCGAGCTGTTCGGTGACATAGATTTTGTAATCCGAGATCGGTCCTACCAATTCAAGCGGCGCTGTTGCAGCGAAAGCCGAGAGAGGAGTGTGGAGCAGGCCAAGGGTCAGCAACAAAGCAAGAGGCGTCTTTTTCATGGGACTTTTCCGAGAAGGTTATTGTGTTTAGGGGTTAAGCCGTGGTTTTGGGGTGTGTTGCGTCAAGCAGCGAACGACCGATGAAGTCTTTGTCGCCGGTCACGCCAGGCAGCGTGAAGAAATAACCGCCGCCCACCGGCTTGAGGTATTCCTCCAGGGGCTCGCCATTGAGCCGGGTCTGCACGGTGATAAAGCCTTTCTCCAGGTCGGCCTGGTAGCAGATGAACAACAAACCCATGTTCAACTGACCGTTCTTGCTCACGCCGTTGGAGTAGTTGAAGGGCCGGCGCAGGATCAGGCTGGCCTGAGTCGCTGCGGTGCGCGGGTTGGCCAGGCGGATGTGCGCATCCATTTTGGTCAGTTTGCCGTGGGGGTCTTTGGCGTAATCCGGGACCTGGGTTTCCTTCTGGCCATCCATCGGTGCACCGCTGGTTTTGACCCGGCCGATGATGCTTTCCTGCTCTTGCAGCGGCGTGCGGTCCCAACGCTCGACGAAGTTGCGGATGATCCGCACCGCCTGATAGCTACCGTTGGCCGCCCAGGCCGGTTCATCGCTGCCGGGCTGGACCCAGACGATCTGGTCCATGCTCTTGCTGTCGTTGGAATCGGGGTTGGCCGAGCCGTCACGGAAACCGAGGAAGTTGCGCGCACTTTGCGCAGGTTCACCGGGGCGTACAGGGGCTTGTGGCGGCACGCTGCCTTCCTGTTTCCAGCGCACCAGCAGCAGGTCCGGGAGGTTTTTCACAATGTCGCGCAGGGCGTGGATATTAGTGTCGGCAGTGTTGGCGCAGAACTGCAGGCTCAAGTCGCCGTGGCAGCTATCGGGATCAAGGGCGTCGTTGGGGAAACCGACCATGCGGATCAGGCGCTTGGGTTTGGCCCCGCTCAGGCCGAAACGCTCGTCGAACAGCGATTCGCCGACCGACACGGTGATGGTCAAATTGTCCGGGGTGACCACTGGCCCGAGGATTCCGGAGTCTACTGGCGGCAGCTTCGGGTCGACCTGCGACACCGGACCGCCGCTCATCAGGAATGCAATGCGTTCGTTGAGGGTGCGGAACAAGCGCTCCAGGTCCTTGCGGTCGCTGGCGAGCACATCGAAGGACACCAGCATGCCGCAAGATGGGCGCGGGGTGACGATGCCGGTCTGATGTTTGCCATGAAAATCGTGCCGATCGTGAGTTTTCTCACTGCTCGGTGCTTCGGTGACTTGCGCCGGGCTGGCGGCCATGGCCGGGCAGCTCAACGTGCTGCCGGCCAACGCCACGCCAGCGGCGCCCATGCCGAGCAAAACGCGGCGACGCTGGGCGGAGAAATGATTTGAGTCGTTCATGTGTGTTGGTCTTCTACTACAGGCCGGAAAGGCCAAGGGCGGGATCGATTCCATCGAGTACATCGGCCAGAGCCTTGGCCTTGTTGGCAAGTCGCACGCGCTGATCGGCACCGACGCTGTCGTAGGTGCTGTAACCGTTTGTCATGCGCAAATCATTGAACTGGGCATCGAGTGCGGTGGTGGCGCTGTCGATCTGTGTCAGCAGCCCGGCGGCGGACTTGGCCAGCAACGGCCGCAACAGGTCGACGACCTTGCGCGTCGCTTCCAGGTTGGCGGCGAAACCGTTGAGGTCGCTATGGCTGTAGCGTTCTTCTTCACCGCTGCTGCCGCGCACCTCGGCAATGCTGCGCATGCTCCGGGTAACGATATTCACCAGTTGCTCAGGTGGCAGCGATTGCGCCATCAGCTGTTGCCTGAGCTGGGTGACATCGCTGAGCAAGCGCTGGGCAACGGGCGTGAGGTTATCGACAGAGCGTTGTTGGAACAGTGCGTATTCGATGCGGTGCAAGCCGACGAAGCCGGTGTCTTGCTCGCGTTTCTCGAAGTAGTCAGCGCGAGCGTTGATCGCCCGATCGAGCTCGGCCAGGCGCTGAGCGGCCGGTGCAATACGCTGGTAAGCGGCGCTGGCCGGCACATACAGCGCTTGAGCCTGACTCAGGTCACCGGCTGCTATCGCTTGTTCAAGGGCTGTGACGGCGGTGATCAATGCGCTGCTTTGGCGGCTCAAGTAAACCCGGAACTCCGACAGCGGGCCGATAAACGCCACCATCGATGGACGCGCCTTGGCGCTGGCTTCGGACTCGGCGGTCGGGGTCACGTGCAGCGTGCCGCGCGGGTTGCTCAGCAGGCCACAGGTGATCGCGTAATCGCCTGGCCGCAAATTGGCGTTGATCACCTGGCTCAGACCCGGGGCGATGTTTTCGCGTTCTTCGACCACCAGCACGCCGTCGAGGACTTCCCATTCCACGGCACGATCCGAGCGATTGAGAATACGGAAACTGGCGTGTCCGGCAGGCAGGGTCAGGACATTCGGCTCGCAGCTGTGGGGAGCAATGGTGACGGTGATTTCGTCGTGGCTGGCCTGGCGCTTGGCGGCGGCCATTTTCGACGCGTAATAGAACAGCCCACCGGCGGCGATCATCACGATCACTGAACCGGCCACTGCCCAGCGCAAGGTGCGGGGTGGCGAGGCCTGTGCAGAGGCTTGGTTTGACATGGAGGCCCTTACTGAGCGGAAACGGAAGAGGGTTGGCCTGGCGCAGGTCGGGGCGCCGCCGGAACGAAGAACAGCACCAGTGTCACCACCAGATAAATCAGGTAGACACCCAAGGTGCTGATGGTTGGTGCGTCCTGGTAACCGAGCATGCCGGCCAGCACCGAGCCCAGCGGGCCATCCATTGGCAAGGTTGCGCTGAAATCGAAGAGCACGGTTTGCAGGTGATTCCACAGGCCCGCTTCATGCAGGGCACGCACCGAACTGGCGAGGATCCCGGCGGCGACCACCAGAATGAACAGTCCGGTCCATCGGAAGAACGCCCCGAGGTTCAGTCGCATGCTGCCGGTGTAGATCAAAAAGCCCACGACAATCGACAGGATCAAGCCGAGCAGGGCGCCGATGGGTGCGGCCGGACCTTCGCTTTGCTGGAACACCGCAAGCAGGAAAAACACCGTTTCCAGGCCTTCCCGGGCGACGGCGAAAAACACCATGACGATCAGCGCCGTGATCTGATGCCTGGAACCGGTCAGCGCCTGATCGAGGGAGGCGTGAAGGGAATGCTTGATCGAGCGTGCGACCTTACGCATCCAGAAGACCATGGAACTCAGAATGGCCACGGCCATCAGGCCGACCACGCCTTCGAAGAGTTCCTGTTGTTTTTGCGGGAATTCGGCACTGACCAGTTCCAGCCCGCCACCGACCAGAAAAGCCAGTGCTGCGGCGAGGAACACACCGATCCACATGGCGGGCATCCACTGATCACGACCGGTTTGCTTGAGGTAACTGGCGATGATGCCAACGATTAACGCCGCTTCAATGCCTTCGCGCAGCATGATCAAAAAAGGAACCAGCATTCAGCACCGTGTTGAGAATGATTAATGGGGGCTAATTTGTAACATAATGATACTCATTGCTAAATGTGGTTGATTGGTATTTACCTGAACGGATGCTGAACGAAAGAAGGTTCTGTGGTGCGCCGAAAAGATCGCAGGCTGCGCCAGCGCCTACGTTAAGATGGCCGCCCCATTCATTTGCGCAGGGCAGTGCAATCGTCAATGTCGGAAAAAGACACCATTTCCATCCAGCTCGTGCGCGAAGCGCTGCTGCAGAGTTGCGCGCCCGGTACCGCCACGCATGAGGTATTGCACAAGGTCGGGATCGATCCGATGCTGCTGGAGGTCGCTGACGCCCGCGTACCGGCCACCGCCTATGCACGGCTGTGGCGCTTGTTGGCCCGGCGCCTGGACGATGAGTTCTTTGGTATGGATCCGCGCCAGCTGAGGTCCGGTAGCCTGGCGTTTCTGTGTCGTTCCAGCATGGCGCAACCGACGCTTGCGACGAGCCTGGCGTCGGGGCTGGAGTTTCTCTCCTTGATGCTCGAACGCTTGCCGGCACAGCTTGTTCATCAGCAGAGCCTGGCGGAAATCGTCCTGCTCGAAGACGATAAGGAACCGCGGCGAGCCTTTACCTATTTCACCTACTGGATGATTGTCCACGGCGTTGCCTGCTGGCTGGCCGGGCGGCGTATTCCGATTCTCGCCATTGAGCTGCGTTGCCCGGAGCCAGACTTTTGCGACGACTATAAGGTGATGTTTTCCGAGAACCTGCGTTTTGACCGACCGCGGACCCGGATGATTTTTTCGGCAGATTGCCTCGATCTGCCAATCAAGCGCAGCAGCGACGAACTCAAGCGTTTTCTGGCCCATGCACCAGCCAATATCCTGGTCAAGTATCGCGACCCGGAAAGCCTGGCCAGCCGGATCAAGAACGATCTGCGGCACTTGCCCGCCGAACACTGGCCGGAAACCGATAGCCTGGCGCAACGTCTGTGCATGTCGGCTTCAACCTTGCGCCGCCGTCTGGCCGAAGAGGGCCAGACCTATCAAGGACTCAAGGACAGCGTGCGCAAGGAGCTGGCGATACTCTGGCTGGCCGAACCGCAGATCAGCTTCGCCGAAATCGCCACGCGGCTGGGATTTGCCGATGCCAGCTCGTTCTACAAAGCGTTTCGCAAGTGGTCAGGGTCCAATCCCGGGCATTACCGGAGTTTGATTTTGAATGAGGCGGGGTAGGACGCAGCACTTGGCCTTAGACCTTGATCGTTCCCACGCTCCCGCGTGGGAATGCAGCCCGTGACGCTCCGTGTCACTGCCAAAGCGGACGCGGAGCGTCCGGTGAGGCATTCCCACGCAGAGCGTGGGAACGATCCAAAAGCGTTTCGCAAGTGGTCAGGGTTCAATCCCGGGCATTTGATTGTTCCCACGCAGAGCGTGGGAACGATCAATCCTTCAAATCTTGGCCAAACCAGTCACGTAACTTGATAGCTTTGACCATTGCCCAGCACCCCACACAGAGCGAGTATTTCCAGGATTTTTCACGGTTCCTACTAATAAAAAGACCGAGGGATTCTGGTGATGCGCGATTACTTGTCTGCCACTGCACAATTCGATTATCAACACACTGTCGATGAAGCCCTGAAGGGCACTCTGGCGGGGCTCAATGCGTGCGTCGAATGCTGCGACCGGCATGCCTTGCCGGGACGTATTGCGTTGTTCTGGGAGGGCCGCGATAGCACCAGTGCGACCTACACCTTCAGCGAATTGCAGGACAAGGCCGCGCGCTTCGCCAACTTTCTGCTGGCCCAAGGCGTCAAGAAGGGCGACAAAGTCGCAGGCCTCTTGCCGCGTAACGTTGAGTTGCTAATTACAGTCTTCGCCACCTGGCGCATTGGCGCGGTCTACCAGCCGTTGTTTACCGCCTTCGGCCCCAAAGCCATCGAGCATCGGCTGAGCAGCTCCGGTGCAGCGCTGGTGGTGACCGACGCCGCTAACCGTTCCAAACTCACCGAAGTGACCGGCTGCCCGACCATCGTCACCGTGGGCGGGCCCAAGGGCCAGGGCATCGTGCGCGGCGACTTCAGTTTCTGGGCCGAGCAAGCCAACTATTCGGCCGACTGCGAGCCAGTCCTGCTTAGCGGCGACGATCCTTTCCTGCTGATGTTCACCTCGGGCACCACCGGTCCGTCCAAAGCGCTGGCCGTACCGCTCAAGGCGATTGTCGCGTTTCAGAGCTATACCCGTGATGCGGTGGACCTGCGCCCGGAAGACGCGTTCTGGAACGTTGCCGATCCGGGTTGGGCCTACGGCATCTATTTCGGCGTTACCGGCCCGCTGTCCATGGGCCATCCGATCACCTTCTACGATGGTCCGTTCACCCTGGAAAGCACCTGCCGGGTGATCAACAAATACGGCATTACCAACCTGACCGGTTCGCCGACGGCGTATCGCTTGCTGATCGCCGGCGGTGATGAGTTCGCCCGCTCGATCAAGGGCAAGCTGCGTATCGTCAGCAGCGCCGGTGAGCCGCTGAACCCGGAAGTGATTCGCTGGTTCGCCGATAACCTGGGGGTGGTCATCCACGACCATTACGGCCAGACCGAGCTAGGCATGGTGCTGTGCAATCACCACGGTCTGGAGCATCCGGTGCATGTCGGTTCGGCAGGTTTCGCCTCGCCTGGGCACCGAATTGTGGTGCTCGATGATCACTACCAGGAGCTGCCGGCCGGGCAGCCGGGCATTCTGGCGATTGATCGCACCCAGTCACCGATGTGCTGGTTCGCCGGCTATGAAGGTGCGCCGACCAAGGCATTTGTAGGCAACTACTACCTCAGCGGCGATACCGTGGAGCTGAACCCGGACGGCAGCATCAGCTTCGTCGGCCGCAGCGATGACGTGATCACCACTTCGGGTTATCGGGTCGGCCCGTTCGACGTGGAGAGCGCACTGATTGAACACCCGGCGGTGGTCGAGGCGGCGGTGATCGGAAAACCCGACCCGGAACGCACCGAGCTGGTGAAAGCCTTTGTCGTGCTCAGCCCGCAATACCGTGCCGCGCCGCAGCTGGCCGAAGAGCTGCGCCAGCACGTGCGCAAGCGCCTGGCGGCGCACTCGTACCCCCGTGAAATCGAATTTGTCAGCGAACTGCCGAAAACCCCAAGCGGCAAGTTGCAGCGCTTTATCTTGCGCAATCAGGAAATCGCCAAGGCTCAAGAGGCCGTGGCTCACAAGGCTTGAAACCAAGGAAACAACGATGCAGATCGAAAATAAGGTTTTTCTCGTCAGCGGTGGCGCGTCCGGTTTGGGCGCCGCTACGGCTGAGATGCTGGTGGCCGCTGGTGCCAGGGTGATGCTGGTGGATTTGAACGCCGACGCCGTGGCGGCCCAAGCGCAAAAGCTCGGTTCACAGGCGCAAAGCGTCGTGGCCGATATCTGTCAGGAAGCGGCAGCCGAGGCGGCGGTAAAGGCAACGGTCGCAGCCTTTGGCGGGTTGCACGGGCTGGTCAACTGCGCGGGCGTGGTGCGCGGCGAGAAGATTCTCGGCAAGAACGGCCCTCATGCGCTGGCCAGTTTCAGCCAGGTGATCAACGTCAACCTGATCGGCAGCTTCAACCTGCTGCGTCTGGCAGCCGCGGCCATTGCCGACGGCGAAGCCGATGCCGACGGTTCACGCGGTGTGATCATCAACACCGCCTCGGCCGCCGCCTTCGACGGCCAGATCGGTCAGGCAGCCTATGCCGCTTCCAAAGGCGCGATTGCCAGCCTGACCTTGCCCGCCGCCCGTGAACTGGCGCGCTACGGAATTCGGGTGATGACCATCGCTCCGGGGATCTTCGAAACCCCAATGATGGCCGGCATGACCCAGGAAGTGCGCGACTCTCTCGCCGCTGGCGTTCCGTTCCCGCCGCGTCTGGGCAAACCTTCGGAGTACGCTGCGCTGGTTAGGCATATTATTGAAAACAGCATGCTCAACGGTGAGGTGATCCGTCTCGACGGTGCCTTGCGCATGGCCGCCAAGTAAGGAGGATTTATCATGACTATTACCAACGATCCGATTGTTATTGTCAGTGCCGTCCGCACCCCGATGGGCGGTTTTCAGGGTGAACTGAAAAGCCTGAGCGCACCGCAACTGGGTGCCGCTGCGATCCGCGCTGCAGTCGAGCGCGCCGGTGTTGCACCTGGCGCGGTGGAAGAAGTGTTATTCGGTTGCGTGCTCTCGGCCGGTCTCGGTCAGGCGCCCGCACGGCAAGCGGCGCTGGGCGCCGGGCTCGACAAGTCGACCCGCTGCACCACGCTGAACAAAATGTGCGGTTCCGGTATGGAGGCAGCCATTCTGGCCCACGACATGCTGCTGGCCGGCAGCGCCGAGGTGGTGGTGGCCGGTGGCATGGAAAGCATGTCCAACGCACCCTATCTGCTGGACCGCGCCCGCAGTGGCTTGCGCATGGGCCATGGCCAGGTCATCGACCATATGTTTTTCGACGGTCTGGAAGACGCTTACGACAAGGGCCGCCTGATGGGCACCTTTGCCGAGGATTGCGCCGAAGCCAACGGCTTCAGCCGCGAAGTTCAGGACGAATTTGCCATTGCTTCGACGACTCGTGCCCAACAGGCGATCAAAGACGGCAGTTTCGCCGCCGAGATCGTGCCGTTGCAGGTGATGGTCGGCAAGGAGCAGAAGCTGATCAGCGACGATGAGCAACCGCCAAAGGCCAAACTGGACAAGATTACCGGGCTGAAACCGGCGTTCCGCGAAGGCGGCACGGTCACTGCTGCCAACTCCAGTTCGATTTCCGACGGCGCTGCGGCATTGGTATTGATGCGCCGCTCCGAGGCTGAAAAACGTGGCCTCAAACCGCTGGCAGTGATTCACGGCCATGCGGCGTTTGCCGATACGCCGGGCCTGTTCCCGGTGGCACCGGTGGGTGCGATCAAGAAACTGATGAACAAGACCGGCTGGTCGCTGGACGAGGTCGAACTGTTCGAAGTCAACGAAGCCTTTGCGGTGGTCAGTCTGGTGACCATGAGCAAACTGGAAATCCCCCATGAGAAGGTCAACGTACACGGTGGCGCTTGCGCCCTGGGCCATCCGATCGGTGCGTCCGGTGCGCGGATTCTGGTGACGCTGCTTTCGGCCCTGCGCCAGAAAGGCCTGCATCGCGGCGTGGCGGCCATCTGCATCGGTGGCGGCGAAGCAACGGCCATGGCTGTTGAAGTCCTGTACTAAGGAATCCTTATGCTCCCGACTGACGAACAACTACAGATCAGCGACGCGGCCCGGCAGTTTGCCCAGGAACGGCTGAAACCGTTCGCCGCCGAGTGGGATCGTGAACATCGCTTCCCCAAGGAAGCCATCGGCGAGATGGCCGGACTGGGCTTCTTCGGCATGTTGGTGCCGGAGCAGTGGGGCGGTTGCGACACTGGTTACCTGGCCTACGCCATGGCCCTGGAAGAAATCGCCGCCGGTGACGGCGCCTGCTCGACCATCATGAGTGTGCACAACTCGGTGGGTTGCGTGCCGATCCTCAAGTTCGGCAACGATCAACAGAAAGAGCAATTCCTTAAACCATTGGCCAGCGGCGCGATGCTGGGTGCCTTTGCCTTGACCGAACCCCAGGCCGGCTCCGACGCCAGCAGCCTGAAAACCCGTGCCCGGTTGAACGGTGATCACTACGTACTCAACGGCTGCAAACAGTTCATCACCTCCGGGCAAAACGCCGGCATCGTGATTGTGTTTGCAGTGACTGATCCGAGTGCCGGCAAGCGCGGTATCAGCGCGTTTATCGTCCCCACCGATTCGCCTGGCTATAAGGTCGCGCGGATCGAAGACAAGCTCGGTCAGCACGCGTCGGACACCTGCCAGATTCTTTTCGAAGACGTGAAAGTACCGGTCGCCAACCGCTTGGGTGAGGAGGGTGAAGGCTACAAAATCGCGCTGGCCAACCTCGAAGGCGGGCGTGTGGGTATTGCCTCGCAATCGGTGGGCATGGCCCGCGCAGCTTTTGAAGCCGCGCGCGATTACGCCCGCGAGCGGGAAAGTTTCGGCAAGACGCTGATCGAGCATCAAGCCGTGGCTTTCCGCCTGGCGGACATGGCCACACAGATCGCTGTCGCCCGGCAGATGGTGCATTACGCGGCGGCCCTGCGTGACAGCGGCAAACCGGCGCTGGTGGAGGCGTCGATGGCCAAGCTGTTCGCTTCGGAAATGGCTGAAAAGGTCTGCTCCTCGGCGTTGCAAACCCTCGGTGGCTATGGCTACCTGAACGACTTTCCGCTGGAGCGCATTTACCGCGACGTGCGCGTCTGCCAGATTTACGAAGGCACCAGCGATATTCAGCGCATGGTCATTTCACGCAATCTTTGACTCTGTATCTCTACTCTTTCTAAGGCAGGAGCCCATCCATGAGTTATGAAACGATTTTGCTGGAAGTTCAGGGCCGGGTTGGCCTGATCACGCTCAACCGCCCGCAAGCCCTGAATGCGCTGAATGCGCAGATCGTCAGTGAGCTGAACCAGGCGCTGGACGGCCTGGAAGCCAACCCCGAGATTGGCTGCATCGTGCTCACAGGATCGAAGAAGGCCTTCGCCGCGGGTGCCGACATCAAGGAAATGGCCGAGCTGACCTATCCGCAGATCTACCTCGACGATCTGTTCAGCGACAGCGACCGAGTGGCCAACCGTCGCAAACCGATCATCGCCGCGGTGGCCGGTTTCGCCCTCGGTGGTGGCTGTGAGCTGGCGCTGATGTGCGACTTCATTCTGGCCGGCGATAACGCCAAATTCGGCCAGCCGGAAATCAACCTCGGTGTATTGCCGGGTATGGGCGGCACCCAGCGTCTGACCCGCGCCGTGGGCAAGGCCAAGGCGATGGAAATGTGCCTGAGCGGGCGCTTGATCGATGCGGTGGAAGCCGAGCGCGCCGGAATCGTGGCGCGCATCGTACCGGTGGATGAGTTGCTGGATGAAGCGCTGAAAGTTGCAGCGGTGATTGCTGGCAAATCCCTGCCGATTGCGATGATGGTCAAGGAAAGCGTGAACCGCGCCTTTGAAGTCAGCCTGTCCGAAGGCGTGCGTTTCGAACGCCGGGTGTTCCATGCGGCGTTCGCCATTGAAGATCGCAGAGAAGGGATGGCCGCGTTTATCGCCAAGCGCGAGGCGCAGTTCAAGGGTAAGTGATGTAGCGTCGAAGATCGTTCCCACGCTCCAGCGTGGGAACGATCAGGTTCCCGGTTTCAGCCGTCAGATCTGATAGTTCTTCAACTCTCGCGCAATCACCATTCGCTGAATCTCGCTCGATCCTTCATAGATCTGCGTAATCCGCGCATCGCGGTAGAAGCGTTCTACCGGGTAATCCTCCAGATAGCCGTAACCACCGTGGATCTGAATGGCCGAAGAACAGACCTTTTCGGCCATCTCCGAGGCAAACAGCTTGGCCTGTGACGCTTCGGACAGACAGGGTTTGCCGGCACTGCGCAGACGCGCCGCGTGCAGGATCAGCAAGCGGGCGGCATTCAAACGGGTGTGCATGTCCGCCAGCAGGTTGGCGATGCTCTGGTGCTCGATAATCGGCTTGTCGAACTGCACCCGATCGCGCGAATAAGCCAGCGCCGCTTCGAATGCCGCACGGGCGATGCCCAAGGCCTGGGCGGCGATGCCGATACGACCGCCTTCAAGGTTGGACAGTGCAATCGCCAGCCCCTTGCCGCGCTCACCCAGCAGGTTCGCTTCAGGAATGGTGCATTGGTTGAGGGTCACGGCGCAGGTGTCGGAGGCACGGATGCCCATCTTGTGTTCAGTTCGGTCGACGATAAAGCCCGGGGTGTCGGTGGGCACCAGAAACGCCGACAGGCCTTTCTTGCCCAGATGCGCATCGGTGACTGCGAAGACGATAGCCAGTTTGGCCCGTTTGCCGTTGCTGACAAATTGCTTGGCGCCATTGATCACCCACTGGCCGTCGCGCAGCTCGGCGCGGGTGCGCAGGTTATGGGCCTCGGAGCCGGCCTGGGGTTCGGTCAGGGCGAAGCAGCCGATGGCTTGTCCGCTGGCCAGGTCCGCCAGCCAGGTCTGTTTCTGCTCCTCAGTGCCGTAGTTGAGGACCGGCCCGCAGCCCACCGAGTTGTGGATGCTCATCAAGGCACCCGTCGCGCCGTCGCCAGCAGAGATTTCTTCCACCGCAAGGGCGTAGGCGACGTAGTCGACATAGGTGCCGCCCCATTCCTCGGGGACCACCATGCCGAGCAAACCGAGCTCGCCCATCTTCGCCACCAGCGCATCATCGATCCAGCCAGCCTTTTCCCACGCCTGGGCATGGGGCGCGATTTCACGGCGGGCAAAGTCCCGGGCCATGTCGCGGATCATGACTTGCTCTTCACTCAATTCAAGGTCGTGCATGGCTCAGCTCCCACTCATGTCGAAACCGCTGAAGAAACTCGCGACATGCTCGCCATCGAGGGCTTGCAGGGTCGGCGGGTTCCAGCGCGGGTTCTTGTCTTTATCGATCAGCAAGGCGCGCACGCCTTCGATCAGGTCACCACGTTCGAACCACTGACGGTCCAGATGCAGTTCCAGGGCAAAGCACTCTTCCAGGCTCAGCTGGCGACCGCGCCGCAGCATCTCCAAGGTTACGCCCATCGCCAGCGGAGAGCGGCTTTCCAGCAGAGTGGCGGTGGCAAGGGCCCACTCGTGGCTGTCGGCGACCGTGACTTCGCGTAATTGCTCGACGATGCTCGGCACATCGGGCAGGGCGAAGAAGTGGTCGATGGCCCCACGCAAGGCGTGCAACGGTGCGTTGGGTAGTTGCTGCACGGCAAGTGCAGCCAGTAGACCTTGCAGGTCCTTGAGCGGTGTTTCGTGCCACTCCAGGTGATCGAGGCGCTGGTCCAGCAGGCTCAGCCTGTCGCTTTCCAGGTACCAATCGGCCAATCCACAGTAGAGCGCGTCGGCAGCGCGGATCTGCACGCCACTGACGCCCAGGTAGATCCCCAGCTCGCCCGCAACGCGTGGCAGGAAGTAGCTGCCGCCGACATCCGGGAAATAACCGATGGCCACTTCCGGCATCGCCAGACGGCTGCGTTCGGTGACTACCCGCAGATCCGCGCCTTGCACCAGACCCATGCCACCGCCGAGGACGAAACCGTCCATCAGCGCCAGCACCGGTTTGCGGTACTGATGGATGGCCAGGTCGAGGGCGTATTCCTCGACGAAGAAGTCCTGGTGCAGGGTTTGCCCGCTTTTGAAGCTGTCATACAGCGTGCGGATATCGCCACCGGCACAAAAGGCTTTTTCACCGGCACCGCGCAGCACCACCGCATGTACCTGCGGGTCATGGGCCCAGGCATCGAGTTGCTGGTGCAGGCTGCGGACCATGTCCAGAGTGAGGGCGTTGAGGCCGGCGGGGCGGTTGAGGGTCAGGTGGCCGATATGGTTACGGACCTCGGCCAGCACTTCGTTTTGCGTGGCATCCACGGACCGTATCGCCTGGGATGAAACCTGAGCAGTCATCACTAACTCCCTGCTTTTATTGTTCTTTATAGAAGTGTTCGCGCGCGAACGATGCCGGATCGTAACAGTGCAAATTTGCCATGTACAACCCGGATAACTGCAGGTCTGGTGTGCATTTTTGCAGGATAACCCTGTTCATTCGCCCCTTCGAAGGGTGTTATCGCCGGGTAAGTGCCGGAAACGACCGATTCGGCTGTGGAATACCGCTTATCAGCATAGCCGGGCTGTCTGCGCGGGCCGTTACGACACCTGCCCCAAGCATTCTGTTGGCATTCTGGTGTTCCATTTGAAGCCGTCTGCGACAAGGGTTTCAGGGTGGGGGTGTGGCGACGCACCGGTTTAAAACAATAAGAACGCTGTTGCGGTGGATGCCGCATCGACTCTCTGCTCCTGCCCATAAATGTGGCTCGGTCGTGTGCCTGGCCGCGATAAATCCAAATAAATCGGGACTTACGAAGATGAACAAAAAATGGCTGGCCTTACCGGTACTCGCGTTGTTGTTCTGCTCGGCAGGCGCTAGCGCCAAAGAGTGGAAAGAGCTGCGATTTGGCGTCAACCCAAGCTATCCACCGTTCGAATCGACCACCGCCGATGGTGGCGTGCAAGGCTTTGGTGTGGATCTGGGCAATGCAATCTGCGCCGAGCTGAAGCTCAAGTGCGTGTGGGTCAGTAACGACTTCGACGGGCTGATTCCTGCGCTCAAGGCCGGCAAGTTCGATGCGATCGAGTCGTCGATGACGGTAACTGAGGCGCGCAAAAAGCAGATCGATTTCTCCGACCGCCTGTATGCCGGCCCGACCGCCATCGTCACCCGCAAGGATTCCGGTCTTGAACCCACCGCCGAATCCCTCAAAGGCAAGGTCATCGGTTACATGCAGGGCACGATTCAAGAGACCTATGCCAAAGCCAGACTGGCCCCCGGTGGCGTGAAACTGCGGGCCTACCAGAGTCAGGATCAGGTCTACGCGGATCTGGTTTACGGCCGTCTCGATGCGTCGATTCAGGACAAGCTGCAAGCGCAGATGAGTTTCCTGACTTCGCCGCAAGGTGCCGACTTCCAGAACAGTCAGGGCATCAGCGACCCGCTGGTACCGTCGGAAATCGCCATCGGCATCCGCCAGGACAACGACGAGCTCAAAGGCATGATCAACACCGCCATCAAGGCCCTGCATGAAAAGGGCATCTACGCGCAGATCCAGAAGAAGCACTTCGGCGATCTTGATCTCTACAACAACTGATCCTCGCACCGACAGCGCTGTATCGTCCTGTGCGATGCAGCGCCAGGCTGTGGCAATTCAAGACTGGTGACTTGCGTGAATACCTTCCTTCATTTTTTGGGGCTCGATATGTCGGCCCTGCAAGGCTATGGCCCTCTGTTGCTGCACGGCACCTGGGTGACCCTCAAACTGTCTGCACTGTCGCTATTGGTGAGCATGCTGATGGGCCTGGTCGGCGCGGCAGCCAAGCTTTCACCGCTGCGCCTCTTCAACCTGCCGGCGACGTTCTACACGACACTGATCCGCGGGGTTCCCGATCTGGTGCTGATGCTGTTGATTTTCTACAGCCTGCAAGGCTGGCTGAGCAGCCTGACCGAGGCCCTGGGCTGGCCCTACATGGAGATCGACCCGTTCGTGGCAGGCATCATCACCCTGGGGTTTATCTACGGCGCCTATTTCACTGAAACCTTTCGCGGCGCGATTCTCAGCGTTCCGCGCGGTCAGCAGGAAGCCGGTGCGTCATTTGGCTTGAACCGCTGGCAACGTTTTCGCTTCGTGGTATTCCCGCAAATGATGCGTTTCGCCTTGCCCAGCCTTGGCAATAACTGGCTGGTGCTGCTCAAGGCCACGGCGCTGGTGTCGATCATTGGCTTGTCGGACCTGGTCAAGGTCGCTCAGGAGGCCGGCAAAAGCACCTTTAATATGCTGGATTTCCTGCTGCTGGCGGCGGCGCTGTATTTACTGATCACCAGTGCGTCGAACTATGTGCTGCGCGGGCTTGAGCGTCGTTACAACCAAGGCGTACGGGGGATGACGCGATGATCGAGTTGATTTCGGAATACTGGAAACCCTTTCTCTTCAGTGACGGCTACAACTTCACCGGGTTAGCGATAACCTTGTGGTTGCTCTGCGTGAGCATCGTGCTGGGGTTTTTCCTTTCGCTGCCGCTGGCGATCATGCGGACCTCGCGCTGGGGCCTGCTGCGCTGGCCGGTTCAGCTATTCACCTATGTGTTTCGTGGCACGCCGCTGTATATCCAGCTACTGATTTGCTACAGCGGGATCTACGGCATTGCGGTGGTCCGTTCTCAGCCACTGCTGGAAGCCTTCTTTCGCGATGCGATGAATTGCACCTTGCTGGCGTTCACTCTCAATACCTGTGCCTACACCGTAGAAATTTTCGCCGGGGCGATTCGCAGTATTCCCTATGGTGAAATCGAGGCGGCCCACGCTTATGGCTTGAGTGGCTGGCGTTTGTACTTACGGCTGATCCTGCCTTCGGCGTTGCGCCGGGCACTGCCGTATTACAGCAACGAAGTGATCCTGATGTTGCATGCGACTTCGGTGGCTTTCACCGCGACTATTCCGGACATCCTCAAGGTGGCCCGCGACGCTAACGCCGCGACCTTCATGACTTTCCAGGCGTTCGGCATTGCCGGGTTGCTTTACCTGGCGCTGTCTTTCGGGCTGGTGGGTGCATTCCGCCTGGCAGAGAAGCGCTGGCTGAGTTTTCTCGGTCCGGCTCACTGAGTCATTGCGTGCGGTTGTTCATCTCCATTCTTTCTGTCCAGAGCTGTGCCGATAGCGGTGTGGCTCCAGGAGTGTTTCATGTACAAGCTGACGGTTGAAAATCTGTATAAACGATTTGGTGACAATGAGGTGCTCAAGGGCGTCTCGTTGAAAGCCCGTGCAGGCGATGTGGTGAGCATGATCGGTGCCAGCGGTTCCGGGAAAAGCACCATGCTGCGGTGTATCAACTTTCTTGAACGGGCTGACGAGGGCTCCATCGAGCTGGATGGCGAAGTCATCGCGACGCGGCCGGCAGCCGGTGGCATGCGCGTTGCCAGTCCCGCGCAGTTGCAGCGCCTGCGCACGCGTCTGGCCATGGTGTTTCAGCATTTCAACCTGTGGAGCCACCTGACTGTTCTGGAAAACATTATGCTGGCGCCATGCCGTGTGCTGGGCGTCAGTCGCAAGGACGCTGAGCAAAGCGCTCGTGCTTATCTGGACAAAGTCGGTTTGCCGCAGCGAGTGGCCGAACAGTACCCGGCGTTTCTTTCCGGCGGCCAGCAACAACGGGTGGCGATTGCCCGGGCCCTGGCGGTGGAACCGCAGATTCTGCTGTTCGACGAGCCGACCTCGGCGCTCGATCCGGAGCTGGTGGGTGAAGTACTCAAGGTGATTCAGGCCCTGGCAGAAGAGGGGCGTACCATGCTGATGGTGACCCACGAAATGGGCTTTGCCCGCAAGGTGTCCAGTCAGGTGTTGTTTCTGCATCAAGGCCGGGTTGAGGAGCAGGGAACTGCAGAGATTCTCGACCAGCCACAGAGCGAGCGTTTGCAGCAATTTTTATCGGGTCGTTTGAAGTGAGGCAAGACGTACATGGCGGATATCCGCGATCTGTCGATCGTGCTTGATCGTATCGATCAGGCAATCATTGAGGTGCTGCGCCATGAAGGGCGCATCACCTATCAGAAGCTTTCCGAGCGGGTGCACCTGACTCCCAGGCCGTGCCTGGAACGGGTGCGCAAGCTCGAACAGCTCGGGGTTATCCGCGGTTATGGGGCGATTCTCGACGAAAAGAAACTGACGCCGGGGTTGTCGTTACTGGTGCTGGTGGCGCTTTCGAACCAGAGCGGGCGGGCGGCGCAGAAGGCGTTTGAAGCCAAGGTGCGTGCCTGTCCGCAGGTGCTGGAGTGCCGCCTGATCAGCGGCGCGTTCGACTACAGCCTGCGTATGCGTTGCCGGGACATGGAGCATTACCGGGTGCTGACCGAAGTCTGGTTCGACGACCCGGACTTGCACATCGACAAACTGGTCAGCCATCCCGAGCTTGCGATGGTCAAGACCTCGATGGAGTAAGCCCTACGAAATCGTTCCCACGCTCCGCGTGGGAATGCAGCCCGTGACGCTCTGCGTCACAAAAGCGGACGCAGAGCGTCCGATGAGGCGTTACCACGCAGAGCATGGGAACGATCGATCCAGCGCACATCCTTTCCCCGCCGAATCGGCTGCTCACCCCCTCGCTTTCAGCCATTTCCATCACACCCACCCGCGTTATCGGCCGGGTTTGCAGATCGTTCCCACGCTCCGCGTGGGAATGCAGCCCGTGACGCTCTGCGTCACAAAAGCGGACGCAGAGCGTCCGATGAGGCGTTACCACGCAGAGCGTGGGAACGATCGATCCAGCGCACATCTTTCCCCGCCGAATCGGCTGCTCACCCCCTCGCTTTCAGCCATTTCCATCACACCCACCCACGTTATCAGCCGGGTTTTCTGCCCGCCAAACCAGACAATGAGTACCTCTTAACCCTCATTGATTCTGTGCCCATGCAAACCACCAATACCGTTTTGATGATTCGCCCGACACGTTTCTCTTTCAATCAGGACACGGCCGCCAACAACCGTTTCCAGCGCCAGGCCGCGCTCGCCGAAGACGTGCAGCTCAAGGCTCTGCGAGAGTTCGATGGCTACGTCGCCGCATTGCGCGAGCAGGGTGTCACCGTCATGGTGCACAACGACAGCGAAGCGCCGCATACCCCTGACTCGATCTTCCCCAACAACTGGTGGAGCAGCCATCCTGACGGCACTTTGGTGCTGTACCCGATGCAGGGCCACAACCGTCGGCTGGAACGGGACAAAGGCGTACTGGAGTGGTTGCGCGACGAGTACCGGGTCGAGCAGATGCTGGACCTCTCGGGCCTGGAACAGCAGGAAGTGTTCCTTGAGGGCACCGGCAGCATGGTTCTCGATCGTCAGCAGCGAATTTGTTACGCCGGTTATTCCACTCGCACCCATGCCCAGGCCTTGAATCAGGTGGTCGACCACCTGGGTTATGAGCTCTGCGCGTTCAACGCGGTGGACCGTCAGGGCGTCGCCATCTACCACACCAACGTGATGATGAGCGTGGGCAGCAGCCTCGCCGTGGTGTGTCTGGAGTCCGTCAGCGATCTGAACGAGCGCTCGGCGTTGCAGTCTCGGCTGGAGGACAGCGGCAAACAGGTCATGGCCCTGAGCTGGGAGCAACTGGAGTCGTTCGCCGGCAACATGCTCGAAGTCCATAACGCGGCGGGCGACCCCTTGCTGGTGATGTCGCGTACAGCCTGGCAATCGCTGGACTTGACGCAACGCCGATTGATCGAGCGTCACGCCACACCGCTGCCGGTGAATATCGACACCATCGAACGCATCGGCGGCGGCAGTGCGCGCTGCATGCTGGCGGAAGTTTTTCTACCTGAGCGTCTGCCTGAACATCAGTCCAACCATCTGGCCTCCAAGGAGCAATCGCGATGATCGTCCGTCCTGCCACAATGGCTGACCTGCCTGCATTATTGACCCTGGCCCACAGTGCGGGCACCGGTTTGACCACCTTGCCGGCCGATGCCGTGCGTTTGCGCCACCGCCTGGAGTGGGCGGAGAAAACCTTCGCCGGCGAGGCCGAACGAGCGGATGCCGATTACCTGTTTGTGCTGGAAACCGAGAGCGGCGAAGCCGTCGGCATTTGTGCGCTGGCCGGTGCCGTGGGCATGCGCGAGCCCTGGTACAACTACCGCCTCGGGTTGTTTGTTGCTGCGTCGAAGAATCTGGGGATCAATCAACAGCTGCCGACGTTGTTTCTGGGTAATGACATGACCGGGCAATCGGAGCTGTGTTCGTTGTTCCTGCATGCCGGACACCGCAAAGGGCTCAATGGCCGGTTGTTGTCCAAGGCGCGGTTTCTGTTTCTGGCCGAGTTTCGTGAGAAGTTCGGCGAGAAGGTGATTGCCGAAATGCGCGGTTACTCGGATGAAGAGGGTGTTTCGCCGTTTTGGGAAGGCCTGGGGCGGCATTTCTTCAAGATGGATTTTGCCGATGCCGACTACCTGACCGGCCTGGGTAACAAGACCTTTATCGCTGAGTTGATGCCCAAGTTTCCATTGCCAACCTGTTTGCTGCCTGAAGCGGCGCGCTCGGTGATCGGTCGGGTTCACCCCAATACCGAACCGGCGTTGGGCATGCTCAAGGCCGAAGGTTTCGACCATAAGGACTACATCGATATCTTTGACGGCGGGCCGCTGATCGAGTGCGCCACCGGTGACATTCGTGCGGTGCGTGATAGTCAGGTGTTGCAGCTGAGTATCGGCACACCCGGTGAGCTCGCAGTGCCCTATCTGATTCACAACCGTCAGTTCGCCAATTGCCGAATCACCGCTGCGCCGGCGCGAGTTGCAGCAGGTACGTTAATTGTCGATGCGCAAACAGCGAAAAGCCTGGGCTTGAGTGCCGGTGCTTCAGTGCGGGCGGTTAGCCTGGCGGTACCGGCGCAACAACGGTCGGCGGCCTAGGGAATGCAACAATGGAGCCCGGAGCGGGGCTCCATTGATTATCTGTGCTCAGACCCTGCTGACCAGCACTTGGCCGATACTGCGGCGTCTGGCGTGCAGCTCGCTGGCGTGGATCAGTTGCTCAAGGTCTTCCGGGGTTACGTCGAAGAACTCTTGCATGTCTTCCAGCGCACGCCTCAGGTCTTCGGCGGTGATGCCCGCAGTGTCTGTGGGCGGGTGATCGGCCACAATCACCGCGACAGGCTCGTTATGGCTCTTTGGGTAGCGAATCCGCGTCAGGTTGTTATAGGCCAGGGCACTGAGCAGCATGCAAAGCGCGCCAAGCATGACCGGGCCCAGCGCCAGCCAGTCCATGGCGATGGTCGCGGGATCCGCCAGTACCAGCAGCAAGGCCAGCGCCCCGGCCGGTGGATGCAGGCAACGTAACCAGCACATCAGAATCAGCGCCATGCCGGCAGCCAGGCAGGCACTGCCCAGCGTTCGGCCAAGCACGTGGGCCACCAGCAGGGACACCACCGCGGCGGTCAAGTAGCCGCCGAGAATCGACCACGGCTGAGCCAGTGCGCCGGACGACACAGCAAACAGCAGTACCGCCGAAGCCCCCAGTGGGCCGATCAGGTGCAGCGCCACGTCCATCCCGAACACATGCCCGCAGAACCACACACTGAACAAGGTGCCGAGGGACATGCCGATGGCGGCGCGACTCCATTCCGTGGGGCGGGTATTGACGGCGGCAGGTAACCAGCGAGCAAGCATGATGAAGACGATCCAATTGCAGATGGAGGGCAAAAAGAAGGGCTGCCGAGGCAACCCTTTGAAAGTTCCAACATTTGGGGGAGGAACCGGCACAGTGTGCCGATCAATGGAATCGCTGACAAATTCATAATGATGCTGTTTAAGTGCATTATTTTTGAAGTGTCGAGACTCTGCGTCCGCTCAAGAAGCACAGCGAACCGCCCATGGCCGTCAGGGCGCTCAAGGCATAGAACATCGTGCCTGGCGCGGAGTGGGTCAGCAAGTAACCGCAGATCACCGGACTCAAGGCGCCGCCCAGGGCTGCGAGGTTTTGCGCGCCGTAATAGCTGCCGCGCAACTCCTCGGGGGCAAGAGTATCGATGAAGAGAAACTCCGCCGGGTAGATGATCATCTCGCCGAGGGTGAAGACAAACATCGCCAGGCACCACGAGGTCAGGTTGTCGGCGTAGCTGAAGCCGATCAGCCCGAGAATGAACAGGCTGCTGCCCACGGCGATCCAGTAGCGCAGTTGCTCACGCTTCAGGAAACGGCCGATCTGATACTGCAACAGGATCACGCTGATGGCGTTGCAGGCGAGGATCGCCGCCATGGTTTCAAGGGCTCTGTGGGAGTTCTGGGTCACCAACAGGTATTGCGAAAGGTACAGGGTGTAACGCCCATGGACGACGGTACTGAGCAGGCAGCCGCAGGTGAACATGATCAGCGTGCGGTCGTTTTTCAGTGTCACCAGGGTGTTGAGAAAACTTTGCGGTTTGTTGGGGGCGGTGCTGGCGTCTGAGGGAATTCCGCGCATCAGGAAGGTGCTGAAAAACGCGATGCCGCCAGCGATCAGGAACGGGGCCAACGGCTGTACACCAGCGATCACCACCCCGAGCATGGGGCCGGTGGCGTAGCCGATATTGGTCAGGGTGTAGCGCAGCGAGAAAACCCTGGCCCGTTGGCCCATGGGCAGGTTTTCGCTGATGATCGCTTTGGAACCGATCAGAAACAGCGCGGACGCGGTTTCGGTAATCACCAGGGTCAGGGTTGTCAGGTACAGGTTTTCGGCGAAGGTCAGCAGGACGAAACCGATAGCGCTGGATAGCATCGCGAGGATCAGCAACCGGCGCTTTTCCAGGCGATCGATGATGTAACCGCCATAAAGGGCGAGCAGGGTGGCAATGAACACCGCGATGCCCAGCAACAGGCCGACGTCCTGCTGGTTCAGGCCGAGTTTGTTACTCAGGAACAATGTGAGCAAAGGGCTGGTGATGGCGCGGCTGACGACAATGGTCAGCGAGCAGATCATCAAACGGCGGATTACAAGCGAGTAAGTGGCCACGGTGGTGCAGATTTCCTTGTCGTTGATCGTTCCCACGCTCTGCGTGGGAATGCCTCACTGGACGCTCTGCGTCCGCTCTTGAATGTGACGCGCAGCGTCACGGGCTGCATTCCCACGCGGGAGCGTGGGAACGATCAAACCCTATGTAGCAGCTGCCGCCAGGCTGCGTTCGAGCGCGTAGCGGTCGTAAAATGCCATACCGCGATACTGAGCAAATATTGAGTCGCCCGGATTGCGACCGCTTCGCGCTCGAACGCAGGCTTCGCCAGCTGCTACAGGATGCGCGTTTGCCCCGTTAACCCTTTATCCAGCACCCCAACAGATTCCAGTTCCTCAAGCCGCCACAATTGCTCCAGCAACTCTGTGGCCTGTTCCTTGGGCATCACCTGCATCGCCAAACTGTGAAACTTCTTTTGCAGCGCCCCATCGCTCAACGGATTGCCCGGCGCGCCCAGCGGCACTTCGACGCAGAGGCTGGCCTGGCGTCCATCCACACAACGCAGCGTGACCACCGGTTCGCCATCCTCTGACAGCTGCGGATCCACATCAAGCTGGATGCGTTGCAGCCAATGCCGGATCTGCGGGGCGCGACGCTGCTCATCATCGTAGGCATCAAGCCGTGCATGGCCATAGACCAGTCGAACAGCGAGGGCGTAGGGCAGGCTCATTTGCGCGGCAGCCAGGGTGCTGATGTCGCGGCCGCCGCACATAGCCTTCAAGAAGCCGCACAGGGACACCTGAATGTCTTCCACCTGATCTGCGCTGACCTGCAACTGCTCAAGCAGCAGGCCCAGGGCGTCTATGGCCGAGTGAGTGCCACGGCACGAGGCATAGGGTTTGATCGAGCAACGGGCGAGTTTCCAGACCTGGCCGAGGGCCTCATCCAGTGCCTGGGGCACAGCGCTGTCACCGGCCAGGGTCTTGAGAAAACCACCCCAGACCTCATCGAACAGCTTCGATGGGCCGCTGATGCCTTGCCGGGCAAAACGCGCCGCCAGCAAACCACCTTCGGCGGCACGGCCGCTGTGGAGTTTTTTACTTTGCGAGCCGTCGTGGATAAAGCACCAGAGCCCGCCGCTGAAGCTGCCGGCGATGCCCAGGGCCGACAGCATTTGCGTTTGATCCAGGCCAAGGATGCGCGCACTGGCCGCCGCCGCGCCGAACACCCCACAGGTGGCGGTCGAGTGCCAACCTGCGCCGTTATGGGCCGAATAGCCGCCGCAGGCTTCGAGAACCCGGCGACCCACTTCATAGCCGATAACCACCGCGGTGATCAGCTCCTGGCCGCTCAATGGTGTCGACCTCAAGCTCGCAGCGGCCATGGCCGCGGGTAGCACCACCGCGCCAGAGTGGTCGCAACCACCGGTATCATCCAGTTCCAGCGCGTGAGCGGCGATGCCATTGAGCATCGCGGCCTGAGTGGCGCCAGTGCGCTGGTGAGTACCCCAGACCAACGCGTTGCCCGGCTCTTGTCCCAGGGTCTGGCATGCGGCACCGACAATCTCGCTTCTGGTCCCGGCCAGTGTCGCGCCGAAGGTGTCGAGGATGTGCCGTTTGGCTTTCTCCACCAGTTCGGGGGGCAGGTCTTCAAAACGGGTCTGGACACAGAAACGCGCCAGCCGCTGCATCCGCTCGCTCATGGCAAGTACGCCCGATAGTGCTGCTCATATACCGCCGCCGGATGGTCCTCGGTCATTGGTGCTGCCGACTCGCTCCACCATTGTGCGACATCCGCCGCAGTGGCGATCCACACGTCATCGTGTTGCTGGATGCCCTTGAGCAGTTCGCGCAGCACCCCGATACGGCCTGGAGTGGCGATAATCTCCGGGTGCAGACGCAGCACGTAGCACAGGCCGAAACGATGAAACCCG
Organism: Pseudomonas sp. GW821-FHT02H09; assembly: GCF_059421425.1. Lineage (NCBI taxonomy): Bacteria > Pseudomonadati > Pseudomonadota > Gammaproteobacteria > Pseudomonadales > Pseudomonadaceae > Pseudomonas > Pseudomonas sp. GW821-FHT02H09. The sequence continues at coordinate 35,278 of NZ_JBWKVA010000026.1, read as the reverse complement.
GCAAAGTCCATCTGCAGGTTGCCCAGGGTGTGGCTGTAGGAGGCGATCCGCGATTGCGCCGGCGGCACCGCCGGACTGAGGTTGAAGGCAAAGTAGGGCTCGTCCTCGAGTTCATAGTGCAACGGCAACTCGATCACTTGCGGTGCCGTGGGGTGGGCGAACGGCAGATCATCCCCGCGCCAGGACGACGACCAGCGAATGCCTTGCGCGCGCAGCGCCTCGACAAATCCGGGCGCCCAGTTGCCGGCCGGGATGCGAAATCCCTGTGGTGGCTTGCCAGTGATATCGGTCAGCGCCTGGCAACCACGAGCCAGTGCAGTGACTTGCTCGGCGAGACTGAGAGTGTCGTAGTTTTCATGGCGGTAACCGGCGCAGGCAATCTCGTGCCCGGCGGCCTGGATCGCGCGAATGTGCCCGGGATTTTCTTGCGCAACGACGCCGGGAATACACCAGCTGCCGGGTACACCCAACTCCTCGAACAAACCCAGCAAGCGATCGACACCGCGCTGGGTGCCGTAGCGCCAGACCGACAGCGTCTTGTCACGCCCGGCGACTTCCGGGGCCTGGGTCAGAATGCCGTGGATGTCGTTGTAGTCCACGGTCAGCACCACGGCGCAACGATAACCTTGTGGCCAAACACTGGACTCAGCCATGGTGATGCTCCTTGAGCCACCAGTGGGCGACATCGCGGCAGGTGGCGAACCACACGTCATCGCGCTGACGCATGTGTTCGAAAAGGCGTTCGAGCAGCAGAATGCGGCCCGGTTTGCCGGTGATTTTCGGGTGGAACAAGGTGGTCAGGCACAGCCCTTCATCGGCGGCGCCATCGAATTCGCGGCACCAGTTGTCCAGCGTCAACTCGTAGCTGGCGGTGCGGTCCAGACCTGAGGGAAAGTCCGGTGCGCGGGTGTAAGCCAGTGAGGCGTAGTCGTCCATTTCCCAGCGCCCGGGAATTTCCACCAATGGCTGTGCATGACCGGGAACCTGCACCAGGTACGGCCGATCGTCACCGCGCATGCTGCTGGAATAGATCACGCCGGCTTCTACCAGCATGGCCGGAGTTTCGGCACGCCAGTCGCCGGATGGGGTACGAAAACCTTCAGCACGGATGTTCAGATGCTGCCAGAACACCTCGCGGCATTTGTTCATGACGTCCTGCTGCTGCGCCAGGGTCAGGGCATAGAAGGACTCGTGTTTGTAGCCGTGATACGCCACTTCATGGCCGCGCTCGACAATCGCCTGGCATTGCCTGGGCCAGTTCTCCACGACCCAGGCCGGGACGAAGAAGGTCGTCGGAATCCGGAACTCGTCGAGCAGGTCGAGAATCCGCGGCAAGGCCCGATACGGGCCATACCCGCCGAAGCCGAAATACTCGGGCTTGTGCCAGATCGAGCCATTGAGCATGGCATCGCCGGTGGGACCGTCGAGGTCGAACGCCAGGGCCAGACAGGCTTTGTGGGTGCCGGGCCAGGTCGGTTGCGGCGAGGAGGGCATGGGTGGTGCTCCATTAATTTATTGGTGCCAATGTAGGAGCGAGCTTGCTCCGGGCGGCGTTCCGACGATGGACTCAAGGGCGGCGCGTTTATTCAGAAAGCCCGCGTTATCGTTAACGTCCATCGCGAGCAAGCTTGCTCCTACAAGGGGCGGACTTCGAATCAGTCGTCAATCTCGACCTTTGCGAAACCCACCCAACCGAAAACCTACTTACCGTTATTGATAGCCACCGTCTCGATCGCTCCCTGGCTCAGGTCCCATTTCTTCAGGATGCTCTGGTAGCTGCCGTCGGCAACCATGCTTTGCAGGGCAACTTTGATGGCTTCGGCCAGCTGCGGGTTGCTCTTGCTGACGCCAAGCCCCGAGAACTGCACGGAGATCGGTGTGCCGAGGGTTTTGAAGGTGTTGGCTTCCTGAGTCTTGAGGTACGACAAGGTTTCGCTGCCTTGCATCGCCGCATCCAGTCGACCTTGGCGCAGTTGTGCGCGGGCATCAGCCGAGCCTTCGGAACCCACCACTTTTATCGCCGGTTTGCCGGCCGCTTCGCAGTTGGCTTTGCTCCACTCGGCGATTTCTGCCGGGAAAGTAGTCCGGCGGCTGGTGCCGACGGTTTTGCCGCACAAGTCGATGCTGTCATTGATCGCGGTGTTTTTCTGCAAGGTGTAGAACTGCGGACCGCTGGTGAAATAGTCGACAAAGGTCACGGTTTGCTGCCGCTCGGCGGTGTCGGTCATGCCCGAGAGCACGATGTCCACACGCTTGGTGCTCAGCGCGTTGATCATTTGCTCGAAGCCGGTTTCCTGCCATTTGATCTTCACCCCCAGACGTTCAGCCAGGGCGTTGCCCAGGTCGTAGTCGAGGCCGGTGAGGGTGTTGCTGGCCGGGTCCTTGAAATCCATCGGCGGGTAGTTGGGCATGATTGCCGCAACGATTTCGCCCTTGCTCTTGATACTGGCGGGCAACTCGGTGGCCCAGACTGCGGATGAAGCCAATAGACCGGTGATGACTGCTGGAATGACAAATTTCTTCATGGTCGTTCTCTTTTTGAGTTGTTGTGAGATCCGAAACCGGACCTAGGTGCGAACGGCAGAAATGAAGCTTTGGGTGCGAGGGTTTTGTGGACTTATTAGAATTTCTTCGGGGCTTCCAGCCTCCACGATCTGCCCGCCATCCATAAACACCATGCGGTTGGAGACTTCGCGAGCGAAGCCCAATTCATGGGTGACGACGATCATGGTCATGCCGGTCTGCGCCAGATCGCGCATCACCGACAGCACCTCACCGACCAGTTCCGGGTCGAGTGCCGAAGTGGGTTCATCGAACAGCATCAGTTTCGGGCGCATGGCCAGGGCACGGGCAATGGCTACCCGTTGCTGCTGGCCGCCGGAGAGTTCGATCGGGTAGCTATTGCGTTTGTCGGCCAGGCCGACCCGCGCGAGCAACTCCAGGGCATCCTCCTGGGCTTCCTTGGGCGAGCGCTTGAGCACCTGGCAAGGGCCTTCGATGATGTTTTGCAGCACCGTCATGTGCGGGAACAGGTTGAAACGCTGGAACACCATGCCGGTGGCCAGGCGCTGGCGGGCAATCTGCGCTTCGTTGAGTTCGTGCAGCTTGTTGCCGACGATCCGGTAGCCCACCAGTTCGCCGTCGACCCAGAGACCGCCCTTGTCGATTTTTTCCAGCTGGTTGACGCAACGCAGCAGGGTGCTCTTGCCGGAGCCGGAGGGGCCGATCACGCACAGCACTTCACCTTGCTCGACTTCCAGGCTGACATCTTTGAGCGCGTGGTAGTTGTCGTAGTACTTGTTGAGGCTGACAGCCTTGACGATGCTTCTCATGTTCAATTCTCCAGCGCGGCTTAAGAGCGCTTACCAGCGCCACGGGCGAAGCGACGCTCCAGGCGGCTTTGACCGAAGGACAAGACGGTAACGGCGGCCAGGTACCAGATGCCGGCGACGATCAGCAATTCCATCACCCGGGCGTTGGCGTAGTAGATGTTCTGGGCGTTGTAGAGCAGTTCCGAGTACTGGATCACGCTGGCCAGGCTGGTCATCTTGACCATGCCAATGAACTCGTTGCCCACCGGCGGGATGATGATGCGCATGGCCTGAGGCAGGATGATCCGGCGCAGCGCCTGCAAGCGCGGCATGCCGATTGACTTGGCGGCTTCGTACTGGCCGGTGTCCACCGAGAGCAATCCTGCGCGTACCACTTCGGCGGTGTAGGCACCCTGGTTGATGCTTAACCCGAGGAGGGCGGCGATGAAGGGCGTCATCAGGCTGACGGTGTCCAGTTCGAACAGACCGGGTATGCCGATGGTGGGGAAGATCAGCGCCAGGTTGAACCACAACAGCAGTTGCAGGATCAGTGGCGTGCCGCGAAACAGCCAGGTGTAGGTGACGGCCACGTAGCGCAGGATCGGGTTCTGCGACATGCGCATGATCGCCGTGATGACCCCGAATACCACGCCCAGGGCCATGGCCAGAATCGCCATGACGATGGTGTTGAACAGGCCGAACAGGATCGCTTTGGAGGTCAGGAACTGGCCGATGTACGACCACTCGATCTGGCCTTCGGCAAACGCGCGCACCAGCCCCAGCAAGGCGACGACGATCAGGGTAGCGAAGATGATTCGCCCGTAGTAACGCCGGGGTACGTGTTCGTACTGGGTAATGTCGAACTGATTCTCGGCTTGTTTGCGCTCGGCAAGGAGGCGCTGTGCCTGGGTCTGGCTCATGTTGTTTCTCCGAACGCAGGCTGACGGCACCTGCGGTCTATCGGTCATTCAAAAAAGGCAACGGCGAACACAGTAGGAGCGAGCTTGCTCCGGGCGGCGTTCCGACGATGGACGTTAACGATAACGCATGCTTTCTGAATAAAAGCGCCGTCCTTGAGTCCATCGCGAGCGAGCTCGCTCCTACAGGTGTTCAGGGTTTCAGAGACGAAAGCCGTTGTAGTCCTCGGCCCATTGGTGCTGTGCGGCCAGGGCGGTTTTCAGCCGGCCGAGCTGCTCGCGCACCTGTTGCGGCGCGGTGCCACCCCAACCACTGCGAGCAGCGATCGCCGCTTCCAGGGTCAGGCTTTCGCGCACCTGCGGTGTCAACCGTGCATCGACCTCGGCGAGCAACGCCGGTGAGGCTTCCCAGAGTTCGATGCCGTGCTTTTCACAGGCCTGGACCAGGGCGCCGGTAACTTCGTGGGCTTCTTTGAACGGCACGCCGCGAACCGCGAGCCAGTCAGCAACTTCGGTGGCAAGGGTGAAGCCCAGCGGTGCCTGACGACGCAACTCTTCGACGTTGACCTTCATGGTCGCGACCATTCCGGCCATGGCCGGCAGCACCAGCAGCAAGGTATCGACGGTATCGAGTACGCCGTTCTTGTCTTCGCTCAGGTCGCGGTTGTAGGACAGCGGCAAGGATTTGAGGGTGCAGAGCAGGCCGGTGAGGTTACCGATCAGCCGGCCAGCCTTGCCGCGTGCCAGTTCGGCGATGTCCGGGTTTTTCTTCTGCGGCATGATCGAGCTGCCGGTGGCATAGGCATCGTCCAGTGCGACCCAGCGGAACTGCCGGGATGACCACAGGCAAAACTCCTCGGCCAGGCGCGAAATGTTGATGCCGAGCATGCTGGCGACGAACAGGAATTCAGCGACGTGATCGCGGCTGGCCACGGCGTCGATGGAGTTTTCGCAGACACCGTTGTAGCCCATTTCCCTGGCCGACTGCTGGGGCATTCGAGCGATGGCGGAGCCGGCCATGGCCGCAGCGCCCAAGGGTGACAGGGCGGTGCGCGCGTCCCAGTCCACCAGACGCTGCACGTCGCGCAACATGGATTGGGCGTGGGCCAGCAAGTGGTGGGCGAAGACGATCGGTTGGGCCTGCTGCAGGTGGGTAAAGCCCGGGCAGATGCTCTCGATGTGCTGCTCGGCCTGATCCACCAGCGCTTGCTGCAGAGCCAATACTTCGACCGTCAGGGTGCGGGCGTGGTCACGCAGGAACAACCGCAGGTCGTTGGCGGTCTGGTCGTTGCGTGAACGGCCGGCCCGCAGCTTGCCGCCCAGAGCGCCGAGACGCTCGGTCAGCAGACGCTCGATGAAGGTATGGACATCCTCGTCATCCTGGGTCGGGCTGATGCGAGCGTCGCGGAAATCAACGCCGATTTGCTCGAGGGCTGCGAGCATTTTCAGGGTTTCCTGCTCATCCAGCAGGCCTGCACGCTGCAATTCACGGGCATGGGCCTTGGAGCCAGCGAGGTCATACGGGGTCAAGCGGAAGTAGCGTTCGGGGCAACGCGACAGTGCTGCCAGGGCCTCGGAAGGGCCACTTTTGAAGCGCGCTCCCCACAGACGATCGGTAGGTTGAGTCATTTTTATTTTCCTCGTCGGTAACTCGAACTGAAGGCGGTACGCATGTCCGTAACAGGTGACCGGGGCTTAATCGAATAAGTCGGACCGTGTTGAGGTCATGCAGTTTTCAAGAGGGCAGTTGCAAGTGGCGAGAGCTGATCGAAGTGTCAACTTTAAATCGTTCGACATCAGCAGGTTGAGGCTGATTGATGGATTTATTTGTAGTTGCCAAGCCTTGTTTTCTGTGTTCATTATTATTGGTCGGCTATGTTTTTGTTGTTGAGCACAGCCTGTTGAATAGGGCGCGTGAGGTAAATAAGCATTATGGAAACCCCACTTTCCAATTCTGGAAACCCACCACCGAAAACCGTGCATAGAGCACCTTTGGCGCTCAGTGGTCTGGATTTCAAACTGCTCAAGGTGTTCAAGGCTGTGGTCGAGGCCGGAGGCTTCAGTGCCGCCCAGAATGAGCTGAATGTGGGTCTTGCGGCCATCAGCAAACAGATCTCGGATCTGGAAATTCGCATTGGCATGCGCCTGTGTACCCGTGGTCGCGAAGGTTTTTGCCTGACCGAAGAAGGCACTCTGGTATATCAGGCATCGATCGAGTTATTTGCCTCGGTTGATAACTTTCGGGATCGCCTTAGTTGCGCGCAGAATGAATTGATTGGCGACCTTAGTGTCGGCGTTATTGATAATACTATTTCAGATGAGCAGTCGCCGTTAGTGGCAGCGTTAAGGCGGATTCATGATGAGTCGCCCAAGGTCAGGTTTCGACTGCATGCGGCTCAGTTAGATGAAGTGGAACGGGGCGTGGTGGAAGGGCGTTTAGTCGCCGGAATAGTACCCGTGTATCAAAAAAGAGAAGAGTTTGATTATTTTAATCTCTACGAAGAAAGATCAGAGGCTTACTGCGCTGTCGGGCATGCGTTGTTCAACGCGGCGGACAGTGACATGAGTGTCGATGTACTCAAGGACCATCAGTTCATCAATCACCGTTATGCCATTCATCGGGATAAAGCCAACTTCGCTGTCTACGACAGTGACTCCGCGTCGGCTTCTCAGGTTGAAGCCGTCGCCATGTTGATCAAAACCGGACGATTTGTCGGTTTTCTTCCGCAGCACTATGCAGCGGCTCTGGTGGCGCGAGGGGAGTTAAGGGCGCTGCGGCCGGATCTGATTAACTTCAGCACGCCATTCAATCTGATCTTGCGGCATAACATCGTTCGCAGCCCGCTGGTAAAAGCGTTCGCGAATGCCTTGGGAGTCGACCTGAAGGCCGTTTCCTGATGGGCCAGTTGTCTTTGGAAATCCAGGGGCCGGGAGGCGCCTATGGTGTTTAAACGAGGAACTCAGAAGTAACGTTTCTGGGTCGCGTCTATGAAGGGTTGTTGAGTGGCTGAAGAACTTTAATCCGAGTCGCTGCTACGGGTTGATTATGATCCGCTAGAGGGACGCTCATAGGTGGCGGTTACCTATATCGCTGTCGGATTTTGCTGCGAAAAATTCATGCATGAGGGAATAGGAGGGGCCGTCAGAAATACTTCTGACGGCTGTATTGGAGGGCGTTAAGCGTTACCTGTCGCTTTGGCGGGAGGCCGGTCAGGGCTGTGCTTGCGGCAAGTGCAGCAGCACGTAGTCATTCTTGTCGAAACGCCCGGTCAGCAGAGGCTGTAATGCAGCGAATCGGGTGCCTTGCAGGGCGAGGTAGTCGGTTTTATCCATCACCAGCCACGCGGGTCCTTGTACTCGCTCAAGGTCTTGCGGCGCGTCAGTGAAGGTTGGTTGCAGGTCCTGCTCGAGATTGACCATGAACTTGATGGCCTTGGCGTCTTTCCCCATGGCGTGCAGGACGACGGTCGCCGGATCGTGCTGGATCATATCGTGAGCGGCGAGGGTGAAGGCGCGCGTGTCATACAACTCACGCTCGGCAGGCTCGACGACCAGGATGAAACTGGACCACACGGCCAGCACGGCGCAATACGCCAGCCCCACTGCACGCCAGCGGGATTTGAACAGCAGCGCCAGTGCCGCCAGTTGTAGCACTGCCAGGAGTATCAGCATCGAAGTGATCGAGGGCAGTTGCTCAGGAAACCGTCGTTGAGCGAACAACAACCCGGCGATCAGCAAGCCAGGCAGCAACAACCAGATCCCTTGCATCAAGCCTCGAAGCCAGAGGAACACCCGGCCTTGTGCGACCTGGAACGGATAAGCTGCAACGATTGCGGCCATGGGCACCATCGGCAACAGGTAGCGGGCTTTTTTGGCCTGTGGTATGGACAAACCGATCATCACGATCAGCCCGGCGGCAGCGCAAAAAAACAGCAAACGTAATGCCGGCCGTTGATGCTGACGACCAGCCGCTATCACCGATGCCAAAACCAACAGCGCCAGCGGGTAGGCCAGCGCAAAGTTGCCAAGCGAACTGCTGAAGTAAAAAAACAGGCCGCTGGAGCCTTCTCTGCCGTCCATGCGCCCCATGAACTGCATGCGGATCACGTCCTGGACGAAAGCCGAACCACCGCTGACGTTCGCCAGCCACAGCAGCAGACCGATACCCGCCGCCAGCAGCAGCCCGGCCAGCAAGCCGACGCTGATCATCCGGCGCCACTGGCCGTTGAGCAGGTAATAGCTGCACAGCACGCCAGTGGGTACCACCAGCCCGATGGGCCCGCGAATGGCAAAACCGAGTACCAGCAGCGCGAGTATCCAGACCAGCCGCCGTGGTGCGGCGAAATGGTCGGCGGCATAGCCCAGGTAGAACACGGTAAAGGTCACGGCCGCGACCATCTGGTCGAGGGACACGGCACGGGTTTCGGTGATGAAGGTATTGGTCAGCAACAGCAGGGCGATGCTCAGCAGCGCCCAGGTTCTGGAGTAGGGCGCCACCAGGCGATACATCAGCGTGACGATCAGCGCCGAGGCAATGGCGCTGGGCAACCAGGCCGTCAAGGCGTTTACCTGGCCGAATGGCAGCGACAGCAGCCAGGTAAACAGGGTCGAGGTGGCCCAGTAGTCAGCGTAAGGCTGGCCATAGGTGGTCGGGAAGAATCCCGGCCCATGGCGCAGCATTTCCTGAGCGAACAGTACGAACCGCGTGTCGAAGCCTATCGCCGTTTGCTGGTAGACCCCGGCGCAGAACAGCAACAGCGCCAAAAGTCCCAGCCCTAACGACTGCTGACGGATCCTTGTCAATGGATAAGCGTGCACGCGGCCTCCTAGGCTACGACTGGGGCGGATGGCCACTGCTGATCAGGGATTGGCAGGTTGCGCGACTCGCCACGGCCCATCGGGAAGTACTTGAAGCCTTTGCGTGCCAGACGATCGGCGTCATACAGGTTGCGCCCGTCGAAGATCACCGGGGCTTTGAGCCGCTGCTCGATCAACTTGAAATCCGGCGCCTTGAACTGTTGCCATTCGGTGCAGACGATCAAGGCATCTGCGCCCACCAGTGCGGACTCTGGCGTACCCATCAACGACAGGTTTTGTTGATTCGGGTACAGCCGTTGGGTCTCTTGCATGGCTTCAGGGTCGAAGGCCCGTACCTGTGCGCCGGCAGCCCATAAGGCTTCCATCAGCACCCGGCTTGGCGCATCGCGCATGTCGTCGGTGTTGGGTTTGAATGCCAGGCCCCAGAGGGCGAAGGTCTTGCCCTTCAGCTCACCCTTGTAGAACGCGTTGATGCGCTCGAAAAGCTTGTGTTTCTGCCGCTCATTGATGGCCTCGACCGCCTGCAGCAGGTCGCTGGAGCAGTTCGCTTCCTGGGCACTGTGGATCAGGGCGCGCATATCCTTGGGGAAACACGAACCGCCATAGCCGCAGCCAGGGTAGATGAAGTGGTAGCCGATGCGCTGGTCCGCACCGATGCCCATGCGTACGGCTTCGATATCCGCACCCAGGTGTTCGGCCAGTTCTGCGATCTGGTTGATAAAGCTGATTTTGGTCGCGAGCATGCAGTTGGCTGCATACTTGGTCAGTTCGGCACTGCGCAGGTCCATGAAGATGATGCGGTCATGGTTGCGGTTGAAGGGCGCGTAAAGTTCGCGCATCACTTCACGGACTTCTTCACGTTCGCAACCGATGACGATGCGGTCAGGGCGACGGCAGTCGCTGACGGCCGAACCTTCCTTGAGGAATTCCGGGTTGGAAACGATATCGAACTCCAGGGTACGCCCGTCCTTGTTCAGGACTTCTTCGATGTGCGCCCGCAGGGTGTCGCCTGTGCCGACCGGAACAGTAGATTTTTCCACGAGAATCAGCGGTTCGACCCGATGGCGTGCGACCGCGTCACCCACGGACAAGACATATTTCAGGTCGGCCGAGCCGTCCTCGTCCGATGGCGTGCCGACAGCGATGAACAACACTTGCCCGTGTTCGATCGCCAGCTTTTCGTCGCTGGTGAAATGCAGGCGCCCGCTCTCCAGGTTCTCCTTGACCATGGTCTCCAGCCCTGGTTCAAAGATAGTGACGTGGCCTTTCTGCAGCAATTTGATTTTGTTCTGATCGACGTCCATGCAGATGACATCATGACCGACTTCAGCCAGGACAGTTGCCTGCACCAGACCTACATAACCGCTACCAATTACGCTGATTTTCATACGGAGTCCCTAGGACGGGGTATACGTGAAGAGTTAATGGTGATAACACCGAGCATGACCAAGGCCACCCCCAGTGTTTTGGACATACTGAAGTGTTCATTGAAGAACGGCAAACTGGCGGCAAGCAGATACACCAGGGCGTAGCTGATGCTCAGCAAGGAATAGGCCCTGCCCAGTGGCAGGTCACGCAATGCGGCGAGCCAGCAGAGCATGGACAGGGCATATGCCAGGATAGAGCTGAACACTATTCCCAGTGCCAGCAGATCGACACTGCCGCCGGTCAGGGCTTCGAGCCACTGCGCCGGTGCTGGCAAACGGGTCATGCTCCAGCGCATACCCAGTTGCGCACCGCTGACCAGCAGCACGCTGCCCATGGCGAAGATAATTCCGCGGCGCAGATTCATGCGTGTACTCCCAGCAACACGACACCGGCAATGACCAGGGCGACTCCCAGCCAATGACGACTGTCGACATGCTCATGGAACACGAAGCGCGCGACCAGGGTGATGAGTACGAAATTCAGGCTCAGCATCGGATAAGCGATACCGACTTCCAGTCGCTGCAATACCAATAGCCAAACCAGCAAACCGAAACCAAGGCAGGCGAGGGCGAGCCACAGCCATGGGGAGAGCAGCTTGGCGATCCAGTCATGATCTGTCCCGCGCCAGCTTTCCACGGCGTATTTCTGGGCGATCTGCCCCATACAGGTCAGCAGGCAAGCGGTCAGTAGTAACAGCAGGGTCATGGCGCACTCTGGGAGAAGATCAGAATCACGATATTGCCTTGCTCATAGCGCTTGGCATCTTTGGGAAGCAACTCGATTTCATGCAGTTCGTCGTCGCTTTTGACCCGCATCACCACGCCGACCGAGCCGGTCTTGCGGGCGTCGCTCATCCATTGCTGAATCTGCTCGAGATTGACCTGGCGCTGGGCGGAGTCGGGATAAGCCAGGCCATATTTCACCTCGCCTACGGTGTTGTACAGCGCCACATCCGGGCGTTGCAGACGCCAGGCCAGGGCCGAGGCAGCACCCAGGTCATTGCTCAGCAGTTTCCCGGTCTGGCCAAGTTCCTGAGCATGGTCGATGATGAATTGGTCGGGCATCTTGTTGTAGACCAGCGAGTTGGGCAGCGCAGCAGGTGCCAATGCCACCAGCAGCCAGCTGCCGAGCGCCGGAGCGGCCCATAGCCGCAGCGGCCTGAACGCTTGCACAAGATTGCAGATGATCCAGCCGAACAGCACGATGAACACCAGCACCAGATTCTGGAGTTCATCTACGTACACCGGTTCCTTCAGCTGGAAGTAGACCAGTGCCAGCAGAGCGAGCAGGCCCAGTACCGCGTTGAGGAGCCCGTTCAGGCCGATAGCCCGGCCGCGCGCTGCAGCTACTCGATCCATCAGCGCATTGCCCATCAGCAAGGCCAGCGGCAACAGGCAGGGCATGATATAGGTCGGGAGCTTGCCTTTGCTCAGGCTGAAAAACGCCAGTGGCAGCAACAGCCAGAGCAGCAGGAACCCGATGCTGGCTTGACGTTTGGTTTGCCAGGCCTGTTTGAATGTCGAGGGCAGCAACCCGGCCCATGGCAGGCTGAAAGCCACCAGCATCGGCAGGTAGAACCACCAGGGTTGAGAGTGCTGGGCATCGTCCCCGGCGAAGCGCCGAATGTGCTCATGCCAGAAGAAGAACCGCCAGTAGTCCGGTTCTTGAGCGTGGACGGCCAGGACCCACGGCAAGCTCACCGCAATTGCCACCACGACCGCTACGCAACCGTAGGTCAGCAACTCACGCAAACGCTTTTGCCAGAGCATGTAGGGCAGGGCGATCAACACCGGCAACAACCAGGCCAGGAATCCTTTGGTCATGAATCCCATGCCGCAGGCCAAACCCAATGCTGCCCACGCAGCGAGGCGGGCGCGTTGATTCACGCTATCGAGCGCAAACCACAACGCCACCAGGCTCAAATTGACCCAGAAGGTGAATTGCGGATCGAGATTGGCATACCCGGCCTGGCCGGCGATCACCGCGAAGCTCGTATAGAGCAGGGCGCTGGTGAAACTCTTGCGAGGATCATTCCATAGACGGCGAGCGATCAGGTAGGCCAGGACTACACTCAATCCGATGCTCAGCGCCGAGGCGATCCGTACACCGAATAGATTGTCGCCGAACACGGCCTGACCGATAGCGATCATCCAGTAACCGGCGACAGGTTTTTCGAAATAGCGAATGCCCATGAAGTGCGGGGAAATCCAGTCACCGCTCAGGAGCATTTCCTGACTGATTTGGGCGTAGCGGGTTTCGTCTGGAATCCACAGCCCGTGAGAGGCCAGAGGCAGCAGATAAAACAAACCGAATGCCAGCAACAGCAAAGGCAGCGCCCAACGGTTGGTCATGCGCCTTGCACTCCCAGCCAACCCTCGCGACCCTCCAGGGCACCGCGTATCACCCGGCCTGCAGGCAAGCTGCCAGGCTCGGCGGGCAGCAAATTGCCCAAGGGTTGAAACTGGATGTCACGTTGACTGGCCGTAGCCAACAGCTGACGAAAATCGTTAGCCATCAGAATCCCTTCTACTTCCGCATGAATCGTGTAGACGTTCAGCTTTTCAGGGCTGAAACGATCAAGAATGAATGAGTTGAAATCATTGGCGGCAACCACCGGCCCGACGACTTCGTCGAAAGTCGGCAAGTCGACCGGAATCTGTGGCGCGCCCAGGCTGCCGTCAGCCAGCCGCGGCTGGAACAGACTCTGACCGCGACAATCGCTGTTGTAACGGAAGCCAAAACGTTGCTTGGCCTCGATGACGCGTTCATCGGCACGCCAACCGGCAGAGGCCGAACAATCGACAGCCTGGCCGATAATATCGCTCAGACTGTCGACGCCACGACGAATTTGCTCGATCAGATCCGCTTCACTCCAGCGCCCGGCGTTGGCTTGCCAGCCATGGTGATCCCAGGCGTGCAAACCAACCTCATGCCCGGCCGCAAGCGTCTGACGCATGAGATGCCCGAGATCACGACCGATGGGTTTGCCTGGCCAGGCAGTGCCGGCCAGCAAAATATCCCAGCCGTACAAACCGGCCGCATTGGAGCGCAGCATCTTCCAGAGAAATTGCGGACGGATGAGGCGCCATAAATGGCGCCCCATGTTGTCCGGACCAACGCTGAAGAAAAACGTCGCCTTGACCTGTGCTTCATCGAGCATCTCCAACAACCGGGGTACCCCCTCACGGGTACCTCGGTAGGTGTCGACATCGATCCGAAGACCTGCCTGCATCAGCGCTTGTCCGCGATTTCGAGCATGGCTTCACGCAGGAAGAAGTCCAGTGTGTTGCCGATGGTTTCGCTCATCTCCACGGTTGGCTCCCAGTTCAGCAGGCGCTTGGCGTTTTCGATGCTTGGCTTGCGGTGTGCCACGTCCTGGTAACCGGTGCCGTAGAACGCCTTGCTCTCTACGTCGCGGAAACCGGCGAACGGAGGGAAGTTGGCGCGCAGCGGGTGAGCTTCGAACTGACGCAGCAGTTCTTCGCCCAGCTGACGGATGCTGGCTTCGTTTTCCGGGTTACCGATGTTGATGACCTGACCGTTGCAGGCATCGTTGTCGTTGTCGATGATGCGTGCCAGGGCTTCGATGCCGTCGGCGATGTCGGTGAAGCAGCGCTTCTGCTCGCCACCGTCGAACAGGCGGATTGGCGTACCTTCCACCAGGTTGAGGATCAGCTGGGTGATGGCGCGGGAGCTGCCGATACGGGCCGAGTCCAGACGGTCCAGGCGCGGGCCCATCCAGTTGAACGGACGGAACAGGGTGAAGTTCAGGCCCTTGGCACCGTAGGCCCAGATCACGCGGTCCAGCAGTTGCTTGGAAACCGAGTAGATCCAGCGCTGCTTGTTGATCGGACCGACCACCAGGTTGGAGGTGTCTTCGTCGAAGTACTGGTCCTGGCACATGCCATAGACTTCGGAGGTCGACGGGAAGATCACGCGCTTGTTGTACTTGACGCAGTAGCGAACCAGTTTCAGGTTCTCTTCGAAGTCCAGTTCGAATACGCGCAGCGGGTTGCGGGTGTATTCGATCGGCGTGGCGATGGCCACCAGCGGCAGGACCACGTCGCACTTCTTGATGTGGTACTCGATCCACTCGGAGTGAATGCTGATGTCGCCTTCCACGTAGTGGAAATTCGGGTGGCTGCGCAGGCGCTCGATGGCGTCGGAGCCGATGTCCAGGCCGTAGACTTCGTAGCGGTCGTCACGCAGCAGGCGCTCGGACAAATGGTTACCGATAAAGCCGTTCACACCGAGGATCAGTACGCGGGTACGGCGTGGCTTGCGGCCGGATTCGGCACCGCGCAGCACGGAGCCGTCCACCAGGCCCAGCTCGTTAGCCAGGGAAGGACCGGCCAGGTACAGGCCATTGTCATTGCGCTGACCAAAAGTGATTACCAGCGAGTCTTCACCGCAGGCGATGCGCAGCGGGTTGACGCTGATCACACGACCTGGTGCCAGACCTTCGTTGCCCTTGGCGACTTCAGCGCTCCAGACAATCAGTTTGTGCTCGCCCACGTCGCAGAAAGCGCCCGGGTAAGGCTGGGTCACGGCGCGAACCAGGTTGAACAGCTCTTCGGCAGGTTTGTTCCAGACAAGCTTGCCGTCCGCTGGGGTACGACGACCGAAAGAAGTGGCCTTGGATTCGTCCTGGGCGGTTTCGGTGACTTTGCCCTGAACAAGCAGCGGCAGGGTGTCGCGCAGCAGGTTGGAAGCGGCTTCACGCAGCTTGCCGTGCAGGCTCAGGGCGGTATCGGCACGGTCGATTGCAACGCGTTGCTGGGCGACGATTGCGCCAGCGTCGGCACGCTTGACCATGCGGTGCAGGGTCACGCCGGTTTCGGTTTCGCCGTTGACCAGTACCCAGTTTGCTGGAGCGCGGCCACGGTAGGTTGGCAGCAGCGAGCCGTGCAGGTTGAACGCACCTTTGCTGGCGGTAGCCAACAGTTGCTCGCCCAGCAGGTTGCGGTAGTAGAACGAGAACAGGTAGTCCGGGTTCAGTTTGGCGATGCGCTCGATCCACAGCGGGTGGTTGGCATCTTCCGGTGCGTGCACGGGAATGCCTTTACGGGCGCACAATTGGGCTACTGAGCCGTAGAAGGTGTTTTCCTTCGGATCATCGGCGTGGGTAAACACGGCAGCAATCTCGAAACCTGCGTTGAGCAGTGCTTCGATACCTGCACAGCCGATGTCGTGGTAGGCGAAAACAACAGCTTTTGGATTCATGGCGAAACCTGATCAGTAGTGGTGGAAGGCAGACCGTCGACAGTGACAACGGGAGCAGGAGTAGCGGGTTTGTTACGTAGGATTTTTTCGATAAAGAAGCGCGGCCGGGCGCGGACATCGCTGTACATGCGGCCCAGGTATTCACCCAGAAGGCCCATGCCGATGAACTGGCCGCCGGTGAACACAAAGAGCACTGCGAACAGTACGAAGGTGCCGTCACCCGCCCAGCTGGCGCCGAATATCAGGCGCAGGAAGATCAGCAGGAAGGCAAACAGCGCTCCCAGTGCCGCGAGGCTGAACCCAATGATGCTCAGCAGTCGCAACGGGGTAGTGGTCATGCAGGTCAGCAGATCGAACATCAGGCTGATCAGGCGCATCGGGCTGTATTTCGACTCGCCATGCTCGCGCTCGGCGTGCTGCACCAGGATTTCGGTGGTGTGACGGGCGAAGCTGTTGGCCAGAATCGGGATGAAGGTGCTGCGTTCCCGGCAGGCCAGCATGGCGTCGACGATGGTGCGGCGGTAGGCGCGCAGCATGCAGCCGTAGTCGCTCATGGCGACACCGGTAGAGCGTTGCACTGCCAGGTTGATCAGTTTCGACGGCCAGCGGCGCAGGGCCGAGTCCTGACGATTGTTGCGCACGGTGGCAACGACGTCGTAGCCCAGTTCGGCTTGTTCCACCAGACGGGGGATTTCTTCCGGCGGGTTCTGCAGGTCGGCGTCAAGGGTAATGACCACATCGCCTTTGCAGTGCTCGAAACCGGCCATGATTGCTGCGTGCTGGCCGTAGTTGCGATTGAGAATGACCGCGACCACTGAACTGCCTTCACGCTGGGCGGCTTCTTCTAGAAGCTGTGCCGAGTTGTCGCGGCTACCATCATCGACCAGGACGATTTCATACTCGTGCTTGAGCTGCTGACAGGCCGCTTCGGTACGGCGCAGCAATTCAGGCAAGCTTTCTTCTTCGTTGTAGACCGGGATAACGATCGACACACACTTAATCGGATAAGGTCTCAAAGGCTTCAGTCCAGAATGTTTTCAATGGCGCTCGCGACACGCTCGACATCGTCGAGGGTCATGTCGGGGAACAACGGGATCGAACACAGGCGTGCCGAGTTCCACTCCGTATTGGGTAAATGGATGTTCGGGAAACGCTGGCGGTAGTAAGTATGCAGATGGGTAGCGACAAAGTGAATGCCGCTGCCGATGTTTTGTTCCTGTAATGCTTTCATGAAGGCATCACGATCGCGCCCACAACGCTCGGCGTCAATGCGCAGAATGAACAGATGCCATGTATGTTGTTGCGGGTAGCCCGGCATTTTCAGCGGTTCTACCGGCAATGCACTCAGGCGCTTCAAATAGGCTTGCGCCAGTTCTTCGCGTTTGGCATTGATTTCATCCAGGCGCTGCAGTTGCACCAGTGCGATCGCCGCATTGACGTCGGCCAGGTTGTACTTGAAGCCGGGCTCGATCACCTGTGCCTGCGGCTTGCGGCCATGGGTCAGGCGATCGTAGGCATCAACCCCCAAGCCATGAAACTTGAGCATGCGTACCCGGTTGGCGAGCGCCTCATCGTCGCTGACAAACATCCCGCCTTCGGCGCAGGTCATGTTTTTGATCGCGTGGAACGAGAAGATTGCCGTGCCTTGGGCGCCGACTGCGCGGCCGCGATACTGCGTACCGACGGCATGGGCGGCGTCCTCGATCACGGGGATGCCATGCCGGGCCGCCAGCGCATAAAGTGGATCCAGGTCAAAGGCAGCGCCGGCGTAATGCACCGGGATGATTGCCTTGGTCCGAGGGGTGATTGCCGCCTCAATGGCATGGACGTCGGTCATCAGTGTGTCGCGGTCGATGTCGACGAAAACCGGTGTTGCCCCCAACAGGCAGATCATATTGGCGGTGGAGACCCAGGTTTGCGAAGGCGTGATCACTTCGTCGCCTGGACCGATCCCCAATGCCAGCAAGGTGATGTGCATCGCGCCAGTGGCCGAAGACAGCGCCACGGCATGCCGACAGCCCACACGCTCTGCGAATTGTTCTTCGAGCTGCTGGTTTTTCGGGCCGGTAGTAATCCAGCCAGAGCGAAGTACCTGCTCAACGGCGGCAATCTCTTCATCGCCAATGCTGGGACGTGAGAAGGGGAGAAACGGCTGGTTCATCAAGACCTCGGGTAAAACGGGTAGGGGGCGCAGGCAATAAAACGGGTTAAAACCAGGATGTCATTCAGTGAAATTGTTCAAGCCGGGCATTCGACAGTGTCCATTCCAGAGGTCGGATGCGGGCGATCCATGCGCACCGTGAGTAAAGACCAATAGGCTGAAAAGTAAATAAGGATCAATACTTTATCGTCATCGCCCGGAATTGTCACCCGTTGCTGCAGTGGGGCTGTAGTGTCTGCACCATCAACGTGATGGCACCCTATTCTCCGGGGCGAGGTTAAGCGTAAAAATGTGAAACTAATATGAAAAATAGGGCAACAGACTGTTTATCTCGGGGCCAGACAGCTAATGTTCAGAGTTTTTCAGGTTTTTTGGCCCGGCGGCTTTCTCTGGAAAAATATCTGTCGGTCCTTTTGGACGCGTCAGGGAAGGGCATCACTCAGTCGGTGGCATTCGCAGTGGCTGTTGTTCTGTATTAAATTTTCTCGCCCGAATGGATGTTTGGTTGAGCTATTTTCATTTAAGGGCTGTTCAGTTTGATTGATCTACCCACTAACGATTCACCGCATACCCCCGGCAGCCGATTGAACGTGCCTGAGGGGAAGGGTAACGACAATCCACTGACCCTCTATCTGGCTCGATTGGCGCCTTCAAGCCGGCTGACCATGCGTTATGTGCTGCAAGACGCTGCGGATCGGCTGGGTTTTGAAGATATGAATATCGAGGAAATCCCCTGGCATGAACTGCAGCCCGGCGACGTTATCGCGCTGGTGGCGACATTACGCGCCGATGGTTATGCGCCTAATACATCCTCGTTATACGTCAATGCCGTGCGCGGCGTGATGAACGAGGCGTGGCGTCTGAGCCTGATCACTCAGGATCATCTGTTGAAAATGCGCTCGGTCAAAGCCATCGCGGGAACACGCCTGTCCCAGGGGCGAAACCTCAAGCGCTCATTGATCCAGGAGCTGATGGCCGTCTGTGCGGCCGATCCAAGACCGCAAGGGCTGCGGGACGCTGCGGTGATAGCAATCCTGTATGGTTCAGGCATGCGTAAATCCGAATCGGTGAATCTTGAGCTCAACCAGATTGATTTTCGTGAGCGCAGCCTGCGAGTCATGGCAAAAGGAAACAAGGAGCTGATCAAGTACGCACCGACCTGGGCGTTCGCCAGGCTGGACGCATGGTTGCAGTTTCGGCGCTCACAGTTGGTCGAAGGGCAGGATGACGATCCGTTTCTGTTCAACAGAATTCGTCGTGGCAGTCACATCACCCGTGAACGGATCACCAAACACGCGATTTATTACATTGCACGACAACGCGGTGCCCAGGTTGGCGTGAAAATCATGCCTCATGATTTTCGTCGCTCGTTCATTACGCGTGTGATCGAGGAGCACGACTTGTCGATTGCGCAAAAGCTCGCGCATCACACGAACATCCAGACAACCGCCAATTACGACGTTCGAGATGAAAACGAACGACGTCGGGCGATTGATCGCTTTGACCTTTAAAGGGTGCACTATTGCCTGGGAGGGCCCGCTGGGCGGGCTCTTCTGCTCGACGTCGAGTTCCATTGCCGAGAGCCAATGGGTACCAAAGCTGGCGCGAACTCACACACACACACACATACACACCGGCCTTCGCCTTGGCTCAGGCGGGTGTGTGATGGGCGAAAACCTGCGATCAGGCGCTGCGCAGGGTCTTTATGACAGTTCAGCGACCCTTGGAACCTGCTTGCCGAGTCGCATCAGCCAGTAGTAGCTGATGGCTGGCACCACCAATCCGACTACCCAGGCCAGGTCGATACCATCGAGCAGCGTGGCCAGCGGACCGACGTAAAGGGTGGTGTTCATGAAGGGGATCTCCACCACAATGGCCACGATGAAGCTCGCGCAGGCGATCCAGTTGACCCGGCCGTAGATGCCATTCATGTCGAAGATATCGTCAATCCGGTATTCACCTTTCCTCAACCAGTAGAAGTCGACCAGATTGATCGCCGTCCAGGGAATCAGGAAATAGCTCATGAAAAAGATGAAATTGAGGAAAAAGGCGATGAAGTCAGCCTGATTGATGGTGCATAAGGCCGTGGCGACGAGGCTGATGATCAACATGAACACGCCCCTGACCCGTGGTGTGACGCGCAGGCGAGAGAAGGGTTCGATCACGGTGATGGTCGACATGAACGCGCCATACAGGTTGAAAACGTTGATCGACACCTGGCCGTAGACGATAAACGCGAACAACAGCAGCGCCGCCGGGCCGAACAGTCCGGCGACATGGCCGCCTACATTGGCGGCGAAGTCGGGAATGGCCACGCTCAGGATCGCACCAAGGATCATCATCCACGCACCGCCGCTGACCGTCCCGGCGTAGCTGTACCAGAACACCTGGGGCATCGGCGTTTTGCTCGGCAAGTAGCGTGAGTAGTCCGCTACATATGGGGCGTAGGACAGTTGCCAGGTCACTGCAATGCTCACTGCCATCAAAAATTTCGCCAGTGAGAAGTCCGTCGCAGCCCATTGCCCCGCCGGGATCGGCAGGCTCAACGCGAGCAACGTGGCGGCGATGAACACCAACAGCGACAGGATCGACAGCAGCTTTTGCAGCCGATGGATCAGCCGGTAGCCATACAGCGCCACCACGAAACACAACGCACCGATCAGTACAATGTTTGCATTGCCGCCCAGCGGGCTGACGGACTCCAGGGCCTGGGCCGCCAGCAAGGTGTTGCTGACGAAGAAGCCGAGGTAGATCAGCATGACGAACAGCAACGGCAGGATCGCACCGATCACCCCGAACTGCGCGCGGCTCTGGATCATCTGCGGGATCCCCAATTTGGGTCCCTGGGCCGAGTGCGAAGCCATGAAGATCGCGCCCAGCAGCGAGCCCAGAACGATCGCCAGCGCGCTCCAGAACAGATTCAACCCGATCACCACCGGCAACACCCCGGAGGCGATGGTGGTGATGTTCATGTTGGCGCCGAACCAGATGAAGAACAGCGAACCGGGCTTACCGTAGCGTTCGGACTCTGGAATGAAATCGATGCTTCTTTTTTCGATGCTCATGACAGGCACTCCTGGCGCTGAAGGCTGGATTGGAAGCGGGCAATGGTGTTCGTCAACTCCTCGGGCTGGTGGGCGAACAGGTCCGGCTGCCCGGGGGCGCAGCAGACAAAATGCTCACCGCGCAGCGAAAGCAGGAATTGTTCGCAGGTGAACAGCTCGATTGAGTACACCCAGTTGGCCATGATCAGCAGCGCAGAGTAGTGCGCCGCCCAGGTGCTGGTTGAGCAGGCGTCGGTGATCAGCTGGATGCGATAACCCAGCGAAAAGGCGTCGAAAACCGTCGTTAATACACAAACATCGGTCAGCACGCCGCTGATGATCAGGGTGTCGATGCCCAGCTGTTTGAGTCGCGCGTCGAGGTCGGTCTGATGAAAGCCGCTGTAGCGATGTTTGTCGATGACCTGCTCGTCCGGCCGGGGTGCCAGTGCAGCGATGATTTCTACTTGAGCGGTACCGGCCCGGTAACTGCTGGGGCCGCCGTCGTCGGCCCTGGGCTCGCCCGGAGCTAGACCACGGCCGTCGGCCTGATTGATATGCCGGGTGTAGAACACCGGGATAGAGCTGCGGCGGGCCGCCGTGAGCAATGCAAGGTTATGGGCGATGACCCCCTCGAAGTTTTCCAGGGGGAAGCCATCTTCCTGTTGCATGTCGATGATCAAGAGCGCGTTTTTATTATTCATGAGCAAACCTGATGAAGAACGGGGCGCAAACGGCCGCCCCGCAGACTCGATCGAGTCGAAGCAGAGTACACAAACGACAAGACTCGCCAGGCGAAGTCCGGTCGCAGTGTGGTTCTAACTCAGGGTTTGCTCAGGTGATTATCAGCCAGAAGCCGTTCTGCTTGGCCGAAACGCAGGCGCGCAAGCGCTTGAGATGGATGTGCGAAGAGGTCGAATCGCCACGCAAGTACGCCAGTTCAGCGCCTGGAGCAGGGGAGCTTGCACGTGGGTAGAATCGACTGTTTATCATGAAAATCGACCATGACAGGCAATGCTGATCGGGTACTGCCGCAACCCTGCAGGTGCGGCAGTATACGTAACCGCAGGCTTACTGGAACGCAGGCACGACGTGCTTGATGAACAGCTCCAGGGATTTCTTTTTCTCGGCGTGGGGCAGACTGTTGTCACACCAGAAGCTGAATTCGTCGACGCCCAATTCCTGATAGTACTTGATCCGTGCGATGACTTCTTCAGGCGTGCCGATCATGGTGTTCTTGTGGATGTTTTCCAGTTCGAACTCAGGACGGCCTTCGAATTTTTCTTCCGGGCTAGGTGCCAGGAACCCGTTGACCGGTACTTGCTTGTTGCCAAACCAGGCATCGAAGGTGCGATAGAAGCGCGAAATGGCCTTGGCGCCGACTTTCCAGCCTTCGGGGTCGTCAGCGCTGTGGATATGGGTATGGCGCAACACCATCAGTTGCGGGCGCGGGACGTCAGGATTATTGGCCAGAGCGGCTTCGAACTTGTTCTTCAAGTCGAGCACTTCTTCGTCGCCTTTCATCAGCGGCGTGACCATGACGTTGCAGCCGTTGGCCACTGCGAAGTTGTGCGAGTCCGGGTCGCGGGCGGCGATCCACATCGGCGGGTTTGGCTGCTGGATCGGCTTGGGCACGCTGGTGGACGTCGGGAACTTCCAGATCTCGCCATCGTGGGCGTAGTCGCCTTGCCACAGCGCGCGCACCACCGGAACCATTTCCCGCAGGGCCTGGCCGCCGGAGGAGGCAAGCATGCCGCCGGCCATACGGTCGAACTCAACCTGGTAAGCGCCTCGGGCCAGGCCGACTTCCATGCGGCCGTTACTGATCACATCCAGCAGCGCGCATTCACCGGCGACCCGCAGCGGGTGCCAGAACGGCGCGATGATGGTGCCGGCGCCCAGGTGAATGGTGGTGGTGCGTGCCGCGAGGTAGGCCAGCAGCGGCATCGGGCTTGGGGAAATGGTGTATTCCATGGCGTGGTGTTCGCCAATCCAGACGGTGCGGAAACCACCGGCCTCGGCCAGCAGGGTCAGCTCGGTCAGGTCTTCGAACAATTGGCGATGGCTGACTTGCTCATCCCAGCGCTCCATATGCACGAATAACGAAAATTTCATGACGCATACCTCGGATCTTTTTTGTTGTTGCCTGTCAGCTACAGGCACGGGGGTGGGATCAGGCAAAGGCTGGCAGGGCGCCCATCTTGCCGCGGCAATACACCAGCGGGCGGCTCTGCTGCTGCGGCACGATCAGGTTTTTCACCGCGCCGACCATGATCGCGTGATCGCCGCCTTCGTACTCACGCCATAGCTCGCATTCGATAATGGCGGTGGCATTGCTCAGCAGCGGATTACCCAGCTCGCTGAGGGTCCATTGGATGCCTTGCGCCTTGTCCTTGCCTTTGCGGGCGAAGGCATAGGCTTCGTTCTGTTGTTCACCGGAAAGCAAGTGAATGGCAAAGCGCTTGTTCTTGATCAGCACCGGGTAGGAGTCGGAGCTGTAATTGGGGCAGAACAGCACCAGGGCCGGGTCCATCGACAGTGAACTGAAAGCGCTGGCCGTCAGACCGACGATTTGACCCTCATCATCCAGTGTGGTGATGACTGTCACACCGGAAGGGAAGGAGCCCATGACTAATTTGTAGACGTTCGCGTCGATCATCGGATGTTCCTCGGCCAGACGGTAGCGCTGTGCGCCTTTTTAGTGGTTTTGTATGTCTGATGGTATACCGTAATATCATCTTTGCAAGTGGTTTTTCTCCTGTCTAGACGAATGTCCGTTCTCGGCTGAGAGGTCATGAATCGGAGGAATTTTATGGCCGATACAACAATCCCTTCGTAGCAGGCTTGCCCGAAACGACAATCTGTCACCCACAAAAAAGCCAACGCCCTGGTTAAAGGGTGTTGGCCTGGTTTGGCAGGGAAGCAGATCAGTGCGCGCCAGCCGCCTTGTTCAAATCACTCTCCGCCCACTGGGTATAGACGCAGGCATCGGCAGTGGCCCAGCGCACCCGCACCGGATCGCCGGTTTTAAGCGGCATACCCGCAGCAGACAGCGCTTTGACGGTCATCGCTGTGCCGCCAGAGGTGACCACGCTACAGGTCTGGCTTTCGCCAAGAAACAACACTTCCGTAACGCTCGCTGACACTTCGTTCCAGCCTGGGGCGAGGGGATCGCTGGCGGCCTGTTCGACGCTCAGGGCCAGGGCTTTTTCCGGGCGAACCATGAGCAGCACTTCCTGACCGGTTTGCAACCCTGAGGTCAGACGGATCGACAGCGGTTGGCCTTCAAAGGTCGCCACGGCATTGCCCTGGGCGTTGAGTTTGAGGAAGTTCGAGTTGCCCAGGAACGAGGCGACAAAGGCATTCGGCGGGTTCTGATACAGGTCGAAGCCGCTGCCCAGGCCGACAATCTTGCCATGACTGAAGATCGCGATGCGTTGTGACAGGCGCATGGCTTCCTCCTGATCGTGGGTCACGTAGACAATGGTGATACCCAGGCGCCGATGGAGCTGGCGCAGTTCATCCTGCAGGTCTTCACGGAGTTTTTTATCCAGCGCGCCGAGTGGTTCGTCCATCAGCAGAATGCGTGGCTCGTAGACCAGCGCCCGGGCAATCGCCACGCGCTGCTGCTGGCCGCCGGACAGTTGCGAAGGGCGGCGATGGGCAAACTGATCCAGTTGCACCAGTTTGAGCATGGCTTCGACCCGACGCTCACGTTCAGCTTTGCCGAGTTTGCGAATATCCAGCGGGAAGCCGATGTTGTCGCGCACCGAGAGGTGCGGAAACAGCGAATAGCGCTGGAACACCATGCCGATGTCGCGTTTGTGCGGTGGCACATTGACCAGCGATTTGCCGTTGACCTGGATCTCCCCGGAACTGGGGGTTTCGAAGCCGGCCAGCATTGACAGGGTGGTACTTTTCCCGGAGCCGCTGGAGCCGAGAAAAGTGAGGAATTCACCGTCCTGGATATCCAGCGAGATGTCGTCCACGGCGGCGAAGTCGCCGTAGTGCTTGTTCAGGTTGCGCAGGCTGACCAGGGTCTTGTTGTCCTGCTGCGCAGGGTCTTTGATCACAGCACTCATTTTTTTCTCCCAGGCGCTCAGGCGCTGACTTCGTTGCGCCGGCGCACAGCGGCGGCGATCACCATGACCAGTACCGACAGCGCGATCAGCAGCGTCGAGGCGACGGCGATCACTGGGGTCAGGTCCTGACGCAAGGTGGTCCACATTTTTACGGGCAAGGTTTGCAGGGTCGGGCTGGCCATCATCACGCTGAGGACCACCTCATCCCACGACACCAGAAAGGCGAACAACGCACCGGCGACCATGCCCGGGCGGATTGCCGGAAAGGTCACCTTGAACACCGCTTGCAGTCGCGAAGCACCACAAATCACCGCAGCGTCCTCGATCGACTGATCGAACAGTTTCAGCGAGTTGATGATCGAGATAATGGTGAACGGCAACGCGACGATCACATGGCTGACCACAAAGGCGAACATCGTCCCGGTGTAGCCGAGCTTGAGAAACAGCGCATACACCGCCACGGCGATGATCACCAGCGGCACGATCATCGGCAGGGTGAACAGGCCATACAGCATCTCCCGGCCGCGAAAGCGCCCACGCACCAGGGCGAAGGCGGTCGGTAAACCCAGGGCCACGGCAAAGATCGTGGTCAGGACCGCGACCTTGAGGCTGGCAAAGGCTGCATCCATCCAGTCGGCATTGGAAAAGAATTGCATGTACCACTTCAGCGTCCAGCCCGGTGGCGGGAACACCAGCCACTGAGAAGAGCCGAACGACAGCAGCACGATGAACACAATGGGCAGCAGCAGAAACAACGCGATGACCCCGGTGGTGAGGTAAAGGCTCAAACGCATGCGCCGGCTCATGGCATTGGCGGTCAATAACATGATGGCTTACCTCGAGTTGCTGGAGCCGACCGGGGATTCCGGTTGCAGCTTCAGGTAGCAGTAGAACAGCACCAGGGTGATCAGGATCAGCAAGGCTGCGCCAGCGCTGGCCAGGCCCCAGTTGAGGAACGACTGCACCTGCTGGATGATGAATTCCGGCAGCATCATGTTCTGCGCGCCACCGAGCAGTGCCGGGGTGACGTAGTAGCCCAGGGACATGACGAACACCATCAAGCCGCCGGAGAACAGCCCCGGCCGACACAGCGGCAGGAACACCCGAAAGAAATTGCTCCACGGGCTGGCACCGCAAATGGACCCGGCCTGCAGGACCATCGGATCGATGGCTTGCATGGTCGCCTGCAGCGGCAGGACGATGAACGGAATCATGATGTAGCTCATGCCGATCACCACGCCAGTGAGGTTATGCACCATCTCCAGCGGTTGATCGATGATGCCCATGGCCATCAAGGCCTTGTTGATCACCCCTGAAGCCTGGAGCAGCACCAGCCAGGAATAGGTCCGTGCCAACAGGCTGGTCCACATCGACAGCAAGACGATATTGAGCACCCAGCGGCCCCAGCCACGCGGGACCAGGGTGATTGCCCAAGCCAGCGGGAAACCCAACAGCAAGCTGAATACGGTGACCAGGCCTGCCACCGCGAAGGTGTTGAACAGCACGCGGGCGTAAGCCGAGTTGGCGAACAGCTCGGTATAGTTGCCCAGCCCTGGAACAGGTTCGAGGACCCCACGCAGCAGCAGGCTGATCAGCGGCGCGAAGAAGAACAGGCCAAGGAACAGCAGTGCCGGGGCCAGGTTGCTGGCACCGCGCCAACGTTGGGTCAGTGGAGTGGAAGGCTTCATGGCCGCCGCCTTGCCTGGAGCCGGACCGGCGACGCCAGAGGCGCCCCCGACCGGATTGGATTGACGGGACGCAGTGGCCGTCATCTTCATTTGAGCAGCCATTCGTTCCACCGTGTCGCGATGCTCTGACCATTCTTGGCCCAATACGCGAAGTCGAGAGTGATCTGATCCTTAGCGTAGGCAGTCGGCAGATTGGGTGCCAGTACTGAGTCCAGGCGTTGCACGCTATCGGTGTTGATCGGTGCATAGGCGGTCAGGTTGGAGAAGTCGGCCTGGCCTTTGGCGGAGCTGGAGTTGGCCAGGAAACGCATGGCCGCGTCCTTGTTTTTCGAGCCTTTGGGGATGACCAGGAAATCGGCCATGACCAGGTTTTGTTTCCAGCTCACACCGACCGGTGCGCCATCTTCTTGCAGGGCGTGGATCCGGCCGTTCCAGAACTGACCGAGACTGGCTTCACCGGAGGCCAGCAGTTGTTGGGATTGCGCGCCACCGCCCCACCAGACGATGTCTTTTTTGATGGTGTCGAGCTTCTTGAAGGCGCGATCCAGATCCAGCGGGTAGAGCTTGTCGGCGGGAACACCGTCGGCCAGAAGGGCCAGTTCCAGTACGCCAGGGCTCGGCCATTTGTACAGCGCACGTTTGCCCGGGAAGGTTTTGGTGTCGAACAGTGCGTTCCAGTTTTCCGGGGCCGTAGCGCCGAGCTTGCTCTGGTTGTAACCGAGGACAAAGGAGAAGAAGAACGAGCCGACGCCGTGATCGGAGACGAAACGCGGGTCGAGCTTGTCGCGCTGGATTACCTTGAAGTCCAGCGGTTCGAGCAAACCTTCAGCCGCTGCGCGCAGGGCGAAATCCGCCTCGACATCGACCACGTCCCATTGCACGTTGCCGCTTTCAACCATGGCCTTGAGTTTGCCGTAGTCGGTCGGGCCGTCCTGGACCACTTTGATCCCGCTGGACTTGCTGAAAGGGTCGGCCCAGGCCTGCTTTTGCGCATCCTGGGTAGAGCCACCCCAGCTGACGAAACTCATGCTGTCAGCCGCACTGGCTGCCGTGCAGGTGATTGCCAGAAAGCCTGCAGCGAGTAACGCGGTTGCACGTTTATTCAACACCATTTTTACGCCCTCATTTGTTGTGTTTTTGAGCGGGCTGTTGACGCCCGCCTATCGGGAGCAGTAGGTCCATCGGGGCCTTGAACATCGACCGTGTCAGGGGCTGTTGTTGTGTGTCCTCCCTGGCGGGTGCACCTGACGAATTGTTCGGTCTATGGAATATCATATTATGGTATTCCAAACTTTCTGCAAGGGCTTCGCCTTACCGATTGTCAGCAGATGGCGATATTTTGTGCATCAGGTGTACACAAAACCCCTGTAGGAGCGAGCTTGCTCGCGATGGACTCAAGGGCGGCGTGTTATTCAGAAAGCACGCGTTATCGTTAACGTCCATCGCGAGCAAGCTCGCTCCTACAAGGGCAGGGCGTCAGCCGGTAAACGGAATGCTTTCCACGACTTCCAGGTTGTACCCGGTCAAGCCTGCATATTTGAGCGGTGGCCCGAGGTGGCGTAGTTTGCCGACGCCGATGTCTTGCAGAATCTGTGCCCCGGTGCCGACTTCGGAATAGATTCGCGATTGTGAGCGGGTGTATTGCCGAGGCGGTTGGGTCAACTGGGGAATCCGCTCAAGCAGCGCCTGCGAGGACTCGTGATTGGCCAGTACTACCACCACACCACGGCCTTCTTCGGCGACTTTTTGCAGTGCCGCCCACAGCGTCCAGTTCGACGGCCCGGTGTACTCGGCGCCAACCAGGTCGCGCAGCGGATCAATCACATGCACGCGGACCAGTGTCGGGTCTTCGCGACGGATATCGCCCATGACCATGGCCATGTGCACGCCGCCTTCGATCCGGTCCTCATAGGTGACCAGTCGGAACGTACCGTGAACGGTTGGCAGTTCGCGCTCGCCGATGCGGGTCACTGTATGTTCGGTGCTGAGCCGGTAATGGATCAGGTCGGCGATGGTGCCGATCTTGATGCCGTGTTTGGCCGCAAAGATCTCCAGGTCCGGTCGCCGGGCCATGGTGCCGTCATCGTTCATCACTTCAACGATCACCGAGGCCGGGGTAAAACCGGCCAGGCGCGCCAGATCGCAACCGGCCTCGGTATGCCCGGCGCGGGTCAGCACGCCACCTTCCTTGGCCCGTAACGGGAAAATATGCCCCGGTTGTACCAGGTCTTGCGCGGTAGCAGTCGCCGCCACGGCGGCCTCGACGGTGCGGGCGCGGTCGGCGGCCGAGATTCCGGTCGTGACCCCGGTGGCGGCTTCGATGGACACGGTGAAGGCGGTGCTGAATACACTGCCATTGCTCGGCACCATCTGCTCCAGACCCAACCGCTGACAGTGCTCGTCGGTCAGCGTGAGGCAAATCAGGCCCCGTGCTTCGCGGGCCATGAAGCTGATCGCCCGGGCGTTGCAGCGTTCGGCGGCGAGCAGCAGGTCGCCTTCGTTTTCTCTGTCTTCATCGTCGACCAACAGGACCATCTTGCCTTGACGGTAATCTTCGATAAGTTCTTCGATGCTGTTGAAGGCCATGCTCGGGTTCTCTGTGTCGCGAATGGTTGAAGGTTCGTGTTTATGGTATACCATAATACAAAATAAACCGAAATAACGAGGTTGCTATGAAGGCTTACTGGATTGCCCACGTCGACGTCACCGACCCGGATCAATACGTTCAATACACCCAGCGCGCGCCAGCAGCCTTCGCCCTGTTTGGCGGCAAGCTGCTGGCCCGTGGCGGGCGTTGCGAGGCAATGGAGGGCAGGGCGACGCCGCAACGCAGCGTGGTGATCGAGTTCGAGTCTTACGAACAGGCGCAGGCGTGCTATCGCTCGCCGGAATATCAGCAGGCGTGCCAGTACCGCCAGGGCGCAGCCAGGGCTGAAGTGATCATTGTCGAAGGGTATGAAGCCTGAGTTTCGGCGGTTCGGTCAGCGGATGAAGTGGACTGTGCCGCTGTCATCGTTGCCCATATAGATGCCGTAGACACCCGCCTGGCGTTCCTCGATATAGCGTTCGAGGATCTGCCGGATGGCCGGGTAGTAGATGCTGTCCCAGGGAATGTCCTGGGGCGCGAAAAAGCGACAGTCGAGGGTCTCCGGGCCGTATTGTCCAGTGTCTTCCACGGCGATGGCGCGGAAGATGATGTAGACCTCGCTGATCTGCGGCACGCTGAAGATCGAGTAGGGCGAGACGATTTCCGCGCGCACCCCGGTTTCTTCCCAGACTTCGCGCAGGGCTCCCTGCTCGGTGGTTTCGCCACTTTCCATGAAGCCTGCGGGCAGGGTCCAGGTGCCGGGGCGCGGCGGGATCGCACGCTGACACAGCAGGTATTTGCCATCCTGCTCGATGATGCAGCCGGCAATGATCTTTGGATTGACGTAGTGGATGTAACCGCAACCGCGGCACATCAAGCGCTCATGGGTATCGCCTTGCGGCTGCTGGTGACCGAGGTCACTGCTACCGCATTGCGGGCAGAAGCGCGGGATGGGCATGTTCAGTGACCTATGCGCGGTTCTTTGAGAACGATGGGCGAGACGATTTCACGCACCTTGTCAGTCTCGTTCTGCTTGAGCTTGAGGTAGTCCAGCGCGACTTTCGCGGCGGCGCGGACGTGATCGACCGATGCCTGATGCGCAGCCAGTGGGTCGCCGCTCTTGATCGCCTCGACGATGCGTTCCATTTCCTGGTTGCTGACGCTGCGGCGGTTCTCCTGGGACACCGAAGTGGCGCGCAGA
The DNA here is from genome assembly GCF_059421425.1 of Pseudomonas sp. GW821-FHT02H09. Taxonomy (NCBI): domain Bacteria; kingdom Pseudomonadati; phylum Pseudomonadota; class Gammaproteobacteria; order Pseudomonadales; family Pseudomonadaceae; genus Pseudomonas; species Pseudomonas sp. GW821-FHT02H09. The sequence goes on along the minus strand of NZ_JBWKVA010000026.1, from coordinate 4,821 downwards.
TAGCTGATGCGTGCCTGCAACTGGCGCAACTGGGTGGCCGCGACGTGGTTGCCCGAGCCTTCCAGCAAAACGTCGTAGAAGCCTTGTACCGAATCGAGTACTTGCTGCAATTCGCCGTCCTTGAGGGCCTTGCGGTTCTCCTCGAGGGCTTTTTCCAGGGCGCGAACATCCTTGGCCTTGGCGCGCAGTGTGAACAACTGGACGATCAGGCCTTCGAGCACGCAACGCAGCTCGTAGATATCACAGGCATCTTCCAGGGTAATGATGGCAACGCTCGGGCCCTTGGCATCGGCGAATTCCACCAGGCCTTCGGATTCCAGGTGGCGCAGGGCTTCACGAACGGAGGTGCGGCTGACACCCAGACGGTCGCACAGATCCCGCTCGACCAGACGGTCTCCCGGCAGAAGCTGGAAGTTCATGATGGCGCTTCGCAATTTATCCAGCACGATTTCGCGCAGGGTAACGGGGTTGCGATTGACCTTGAAGCTGTCGTCAAGTGGCAGGCGTTTCATCGGGTCCGCTCTGAATGTGGCTGTCCATGCAAAAAGAGCACTTCGATCGCTTCGATCATCAGTGCTCCGGTCAGATTGAACAGCCAGTGGTTAACTGGATGCCTCGGCGTCGGCTTCGGCGAATGCTTCACGGGCGAGACGGAAACTGTCTACGGCTGCGGGGACACCGCAGTAGATGCCTACCTGAAGCAGGATCTCCCGTATTTGTTCACGACTCAGACCGTTACGCAAGGCGCCGCGTACATGCAGCTTGAGTTCGTGTGGCCGGTTGAGTGCCGAAATCATGGCCAAGTTTATCATGCTGCGTTCTTTAAGCGATAAGCCCTCGCGGCCCCAGACGTGACCCCAGCAGTACTCGGTGACCATTTCCTGCAGCGGCCGGGTGAAGTCGTCGGCGTTCTCGATCGATTTGTTCACATAGTCCTGGCCCAGCACTTGAGTGCGGATTGCCAGACCCTTTTGGTATTTCTCGTTGTTCATGTCAGATCGCTCCCGGCGGATCAAAGCCCACCCATCAGGGTGTATTTGAGTTCAAGGTAGTCGTCGATGCCGTATTTCTAACCTTCGCGGTGATGATGGGTGGTGGCGTGCGACCCTGAAGAAAAGTGCTCAGGCGAGGGTGGGCAGCGGACCCAGCTTGCCTCGGTGATAGATCATTGGCGTGACGGGTTGCTCAGGCAGGATCAGGTTCTTCACCGCGCCAACGATGATTGCGTGGTCGCCGCCATCGTATTCGCGCCACAGTTCGCACTCGATGATCGCCGTGGCCTCGTTGAGCAGCGGGTTGCCCAGTTCGCTCAGGTGCCATTCGATGCCTTTGGCCTTGTCCTTGCCTTTACCGGCAAAGGCGTAGGCCACGGCCTGCTGATCCGCCGAGAGCAAATGGATCGCGAAGCGTTTGCTGTCGCGCAGGATCGGGTAGGTGTCTGAGGCGTAGTTGGGGCAGAACAGCACCAGCGCCGGGTCGATCGACAGCGCACTGAAGGCGCTGGCGGTGATGCCGACGATGCCGCCCTCGGGGTCGAGGGTGGTGACCACCGTGACCCCGGAGGGGAAGGAGGCCATCACGTCTTTATAAATGCCAGGTTCGATCATTTCGGGCCATCCTCAACGCATGACAAAGGGGTCGGGCATGGGAGCCGACGAGAGGTTGATCCATACCGTTTTCAGCTCGGTATAGGCCAGCACCGAATCGATGCCGCTCTCGCGACCGTAGCCGCTGTTCTTGAAGCCGCCGATCGGCGCCATGGCCGAGACTGCACGGTAGGTGTTGACCCAGATAATCCCGGAGCGTACATCCCGCGCCAGGCGGTGGGCGCGGCCCAGGTCGCGGGTCCAGATGCCTGCCGCCAGGCCGAACTGCGAGTCGTTGGCGATGGCCAGCGCCTCGGCCTCGTCCTTGAAGCGAATCACCGACGCGACCGGGCCGAAGACTTCTTCCTGCATGATCTTCATCGAATTGCGGTCGCATTCGAACAGGGTCGGCTCGTAGAACCAGCCGTCGCTGTCCATTGGCGGGCGCTTGCCACCCAGGCGCAGGCGGGCGCCTTCGGCGATGGCGTCGGCCACCAGACCTTCGACCACGGCCAGTTGCTGGGCAGTGGCCATCGGGCCCATTTCGCTGGAGTCGTCCTGCGGGTTGCCGATGCGGATGCGCTTGGCGCGTTCTACCAGACGCTCGACGAACTCATCGTAGATCTCGTCCTGCACCAACAGCCGCGAACCGGACACACAGCTCTGCCCGGAAGCGGCATAGATGCCGGCGATGGCACCGTTGATCGCGCTGTCGAGGTCGGCGTCGGCGAAGATGATGTTTGGAGATTTGCCGCCCAGTTCCAGCGACAACTTGGCAAAATTCTCGGCACTGCTGCGCACTACGTGGCGAGCCGTTGCCGCGCCGCCGGTGAAGGCGATCTTGCGCACCAGCGGGTGGCGGGTCAGGGCCGCGCCGGTGCTGGGTCCGTAGCCGGTGACGACGTTGACCACGCCCGCTGGAATGCCGGCTTCGAGGGCCAGGCGGGCCAGTTCGAGGATGGTTGCCGAGGCGTGTTCGGACGGCTTGATCACGATGGTATTGCCCGCTGCGAGAGCCGGCGCCAGTTTGATCGCGGTCAGGTACAGCGGGCTGTTCCAGGGAATGATCGCAGCGACCACCCCCATCGGTTCATGCACGGTGTAGGCAAACAGGTCGGGTTTGTCCAACGGCAGGGTGCCGCCTTCAAGTTTGTCGGCAAGGCCTGCGGTGTAATGGAAGAACTCGGGCAAGTAGCTGACCTGACCGCGGGTCTCGCGGATCAGCTTGCCGTTGTCGCGGCTCTCCAGTTGCGCCAGTTGCTCTTTGTTCTCGGCGATCAGATCACCGAGACGGCGCAGCAATTTGCCACGGGCGGTGGCGGTCAAACCGCGCCAGGCCGGGCTTTCGAAAGCTTTTTGCGCGGCCTGTACGGCGCGCTCGACATCGGCTTCGTCAGCATCCGGCAGTTCGGCCCAGGCCTGGGCAAGCGCGGGATTGAGGCTTTCGAAGGTCTTGCCGGAGAGGGCATCGACCCATTGTCCGTCGATGCACATCTGGAAGCGTGCGAGTGTCATGCAACGATCCCCTTTATTTGATTTTGTCGGGTTTGCGCCGTGTTGAGGAAGTCCAGCAGCACCTGATTGACCAGGCGCGGCGACTCTACCGGCATCATATGCCGTTGCTCGTGGAGCACGGCAACTTGCGCGCCGGGTATCCGTTCGGCCAATTGCTGGGCCATTTGCGGCGTGGAACCGGGGTCCAGCTCGCCGGTGGCGATCAGGGTCGGCACCTGGATAGTGCCCAGGTCTTCGGCGCGGTACATGTCCTGGGTGGCGAACAACTCATAGGTGGTCAGATAACCTTGTGGGTCATTGCCGGCCAGGGTCTGGCGGATCGCCGCGATCTGTGCCGGATTGGCCGCCTGATATTCGCGGCTGAACCAGCGCGATAGAGCCGCCTCGGCATTCGCATCCGGGCCGTGCTCGGCGGCCTGGGCGGTCCTCTCGATGACCCCGGCGCGCTGCTCAAGGCTTCGGTTGAACACGCTGTTGAGCACCACCAGCCCGAGCAAATGCTGCGGGTAATGCAGGGCGAATGCCCGTGCCACCAGCCCGCCCATGGAGAAGCCGATGACCGTGGCTTGTGGCAGCTGTAAATGTTCGAGCAGTTCCAGTAACTGGTCGGCATAACCGAGCAGCCCGGTACCGGATGCCGGGCGCGGGCTGGCACCATGCCCAAGCATGTCATAGGCAATGACCCGGTAATGCGGAGCGAGACCAACGATCTGGCCGCCCCACATTTCTTTATTCAGACCCACGCCGTGGATCAATACCACGGGTTGGCCTTGGCCGGTCGCCAGATAACTGGTGCCGGCCGGGGTGAGTTCAGCGCTGAGCCGAATCATGGATCGCTCCTGCAAATCTTATGAGTTACTGGGCTTTCTCTGCGGCCAGTTCTTCCAGATCGATGTAACGGTTGCCGATGCGTGGGTGCAGGCGACCGCCGTTGGCGCAACCGAGAACGACGACAATCTCATCCGAGCGTGGCGCGTCTTCGATCTGCATTTCCAGGGTGATGTAGTGCGAACGCAGACCTTCGTCATCCTTGTGCATCATCGGAATCTGGATCGAGGTGCCCGGGCCGCCGCGTTTGTTGGTGAAGCTCAAATAGCTCTTGGCTTTCACCGCTTCGCGGTAGTGATTGCCGAAACGCAGGGTGTGGATCACAGCGGAAGCGTGCTCGATCTCGCCGTCGGCGCCGACTACGGCAGCCTTGCCATAAGCCTCGATCTTGTCTGCACCGCCGATCGTCGCCACCAGGCGCTCGACCATCAGAGCCCCCAGATCGGAGCAGTTGGCACGAATTTCCGGCTTCAGGTCTTCGACAAAACCACGACCCAGCCATGGGTTCTTGATGACAACGGCCAGGCCGACCATGGTCACGGGCGTGTCAGCGGCCTTGCCGCCTTCGATAAAGGTTTCTTCCACGTAGCTGACGATCTTGCGAATTTCGAAACTCATGAGCGACTCCGTATGAGAGAGGGAATGTGTTTGTCGTATGATGGTATACCATAATATTGTGTATGCAAGCGTCAGCTGCAAGTTCATCGAAAGGGAAGGCGACGGAAGGTAGAGCGGGCAGGGGAAAGTGGGGAATGCTGCGGGTGCGATTCCACGGGTTGGAAGTCGATGTGGGCATGGCGACAGTTTTGAAGCCTGGCCCAATCTAATGTGGGAGCGGGCTTGCTCGCGATGCAGACACCTCGGTGTATCTGAAACACCGCGGTGATGCTAT
>NZ_JBWKVA010000025.1:0-98215 GCF_059421425.1 Pseudomonas sp. GW821-FHT02H09 | reverse complement strand
TATCTCTGCTGCTCCCGATATAGTTATCGCGAGCAAGTTTGCGTCTTTGTAGGAGCGAGGCTTGCCCGCGATGGGGGCAGCTCGGTATCTCTGCTGCTCCCGATATAGTTATCGCGAGCAAGTTTGCGTCTTTGCAGGAGCGAGGCTTGCCCGCGATGGGAGCAGCTCGGTATCTCTGGTGCTCCCGATATAGTTATCGCGAGCAAGTTTGCGTCTTTGTAGGAGCGAGGCTTGCCCGCGATGGGAGCAGCTCGGTATCTCTGCTGCTCCCGATATAGTTATCGCGAGCAAGCTACGCTCCTACGGTCTCAGCATTACTTCGCTTGAACACCTTCGAACGAGATGATCAGTGCCAGCTCCTGGGTCTTTGGACCCAGGTCTTTCTGAATCTCGAAGTCTTTCAGCTTGATGGTGGTAGTGCCTTCAAAGCCTGCGCGGTAGCCACCCCATGGATCCTTGCCTTCACCCAGGAAGCGAGCAGCAATAACCACTGGTTTGGTCACGCCGTGCAGGGTCAGGTCGCCAGTCACATCAGCAGTGTCAGCGCCGGTCGATTTAACCGAAGTCGAGACGAATTTCGCTTCCGGGAATTTCGCTGCATCGAGGAAATCCGGTGTGCGGATATGCTTGTCACGTTCGGCGTGGTTGGTATCGACGCTGGCGGTTTTCAGCACGACGTTGATTTTGCTGGCTTCAGGATTTTTTTCATCAAAACTGAAGCTCCCATCCCAGTCCTTGAAGCTACCGTAGATGTAGCTGAAGCCCAGGTGGCTGATCTTGAAGTTGACGAAGGCGTGATTGCCTTCCTTGTCGATCTTGTAGTCCGCGGCCATCGCCCCACCGGCAGACAACAATGCAGTACTGATTGCCAGAACGGCGAGAGTCTTTTTCAACATGCTTTCTATTCCTTTTGAGTTGAGATTGAACGTCAGGCTTTGCGCCCCAGCATTCGAGTCAGGGTCGCATCACGGTCTATAAAGTGGTGTTTCAAAGCGGCCAGGGCATGCACACCGGAGAAGATCACCAGTATCCAGGCCAGATACAAATGCACAGCACCCGCCACATCAGCCTGGTCGGGAAGACCGGAAATCAGCGCAGGAACATCGAACAGATCAAACACCGGAATCCCGACACCGTCGGCGGTGGAAATCAGGTAACCGGCGATCATCACCGCGAACAGGCTCAGATAAAGAAAGGCGTGACCGAGCTTGGCGCCAAGGCGAGTCAAACGCCCGTGACTGGCCGGCACGGGTGGCGGCGGGCTGATAAAGCGCCACAACACCCGCAGCAACATGATCGCGAACAGCGTCAGGCCAATGCTTTTATGAAGGTCCGGTGCTTCTTTTCGCCAGGTGCTGTAGTAGTCGAGACCAACCATCCACAAGCCCAAGGCAAATAGACCGAAAACCGCGAGCGCTACGCCCCAGTGCAGAAAAATGCTGACCCAGCCGTAGCGAGTGGAAGAGTTACGTAGCTGCATTACCTGAATCCTGTAAGAACTGCGACCAAGACTAACCACTTATCTATCGAATTAAAGCGCAAAAATTTGCTTTGAAATATCGAGAAATACGATCAAGAGTCTGAGTTGAGTTGGTTAAGGAAAGATTAACGGCAAATAGGGGGGCGCAATTCAGTGCCCCCAAGGGAGGTACCGGATTTATGAGTCCAACGACTCAAAGAACCGCAAAGAATACGTCAGGCATCGCCTCTATCGCCCCGTTCAAGATAGCTCAAATAACACAATAGGTTGTCCAAGGGACTTGCATTGCATAGGCTTGCGCGATTGTTTGCCTGCGCACGTCGCGAGCCGCCTCGAGGAGAGTGAAAATGGGCCTGAATAATCAGTGGATGCAACGTGATCTCGCAGTTTTGTGGCATCCCTGCACCCAGATGAAAGATCACCAACAACTGCCGCTGATTCCAATCAAGCGTGGTGAAGGTGTCTGGCTGGAAGACTTCGAAGGCAAACGCTACCTCGATGCGGTCAGCTCCTGGTGGGTCAATGTGTTCGGCCACGCCAACCCGCGGATCAATCAGCGCATCAAAGATCAGGTCGATCAGCTTGAGCACGTAATCCTGGCCGGTTTCAGCCATCAGCCCGTGATCGAGCTGTCCGAACGCCTGGTACAGATGACGCCCGAAGGCCTGACCCGGTGCTTCTACGCCGATAACGGCTCATCCTGTATCGAAGTTGCACTGAAAATGAGCTTTCATTACTGGCTCAACCGCGGCCAGCCGAACAAGAAGCGCTTCGTCACCCTGACCAACAGTTACCACGGCGAAACCATCGCCGCGATGTCGGTCGGTGATGTGCCATTGTTCACCGAGACCTACAAGGCGCTGCTGCTCGACACGATCAAGGTGCCGAGCCCGGACTGTTACCTGCGCCCGGAGGGCATGGGCTGGGAAGAGCACTCGCGCAACATGTTCGCCGCCATGGAACAGACCCTGGCCGAAAACCATGACAGCGTCGCTGCGGTGATCGTCGAGCCACTGATCCAGGGCGCTGGCGGTATGCGCATGTATCACCCGGTGTACCTCAAGCTGCTGCGCGAAGCCTGCGACCGCTACGGCGTGCACCTGATCCATGACGAAATCGCTGTCGGCTTTGGCCGTACCGGAACGATGTTCGCCTGCGAGCAGGCCGGCATCCGTCCGGACTTCCTCTGCCTGTCCAAAGCGCTGACCGGCGGCTATCTGCCACTGGCTGCGTGTGTGACCACCGACGAGGTCTATAGCGCTTTCTACGACGACTATCCAACCCTGCGCGCCTTCCTGCACTCCCACAGCTACACCGGCAATCCGCTGGCGTGTGCAGCGGCGCTGGCTACCCTGGATATCTTCGAACAAGACAACGTGATCGAGAACAACAAGGCCCTCGCCCAGCGCATGGCCAGCTCGACCGCGCATCTGGTCGATCATCCGCACGTTTCGGAAGTGCGTCAGACCGGCATGGTGCTGGCCATCGAGATGGTTCAGGACAAGGCCGGCAAGACAGCCTATCCATGGCAGGAACGTCGCGGGCTGAAGGTGTTCCAGCATGCGCTGGAGCGCGGTGCGTTGCTGCGGCCGCTGGGCAACGTGGTGTATTTCCTGCCGCCGTATGTGATCACCCCGCAGCAGATCGACTTCCTTGCCGAAGTGGCCAGTGAAGGGATTGATATCGCTACTCGCAGCGATATCAGCGTGGCGGTGCCAGCGAATTTTCATCCGGATTTTCGTGATCCGGGCTGATACCCACTGATCATTCCCACGCACAGCAAAGGAATGATCCCGTGACGCTCTGCGTCACATCCAAGGCGGACGCGGAGCGTCCATGGTGGCATTCCCACGCGGAGCGTGGGAACGATCAAATTACAGAGATCCATGATGAGACTGTCCCGCTTCTTTATCGACGCCCCTCTGAACCTGGGCGAACACGAACTGCCAGAGGCCCAGGCGCACTACATCAGCCGCGTGCTGCGCATGGCCGAAGGCGATGCGCTGCAAGTATTCGACGGCTCAGGATTTGAGTTTCGCGGCAAGCTGCTGGAAGTCGGCAAGAAGCGCGTGCTGGTCCAGCTGGATGAACATTTCGCCGGGCAGATCGAATCGCCGCTACAGATTCATCTGGGCCAGGGTCTGTCCCGTGGTGAGCGGATGGATTGGGCCATTCAGAAAGCCACTGAGCTGGGTGTCACTGAAATCACTCCGATCTTCAGCGACCGCTGCGAAGTTCGCCTCAAGGACGAACGTGCCGACAAGCGCCTGATGCACTGGCGCCAGGTCGCCATCAGCGCTTGCGAACAATGCGGGCGTTCGCGCGTACCGGTGATTCATCCGCCGCTGCTGCTGGCCGATTGGTTGAAACAGACCGAAGCCGAGTTGAAGCTGGTGCTGCACCCGGTGGCCGAGCCGCTGGTCAGCCATGCCAAACCGCAGACGCTGGCCTTCCTGATCGGTCCGGAGGGTGGGCTGTCCGACCCTGAAGTCGATCAGGCTCAAGACGCGGGTTTCCATTCCGCCCGTCTTGGCCCGAGAGTGTTGCGGACCGAGACGGCGCCGGTGGTGGCGTTGGCGGTTGCACAGCAGTTGTGGGGCGATTTCTAACGGCACTATTTGATCGTTCCCACGCTGAGCGTGGGAATGATCTGCGCTGGGGTTATTGCACCGGATCACTCACCGGTTTGGCGATGATTGCCTTCAGCTCGCTGGTCATCGGGAATTCCAGGTTCAGGCCCTTGGGCGGGATCGGCTGTTCGAACCAGCGCTGATAGATGCCGTTGATCTCACCCGAACGGTACAGGTCCGCCAGCGTGCCGTTCACCAGTTCAAGGAACTGCGGGTCATCCTTGCGCACCATGCAGCTGTAGATTTCCCGCGACTGCTCTTCCCCCACCACAACCCATTTATGCGGATCGCGGGCTTTGGCGCGTTCGCCATACAGCAGCGCGTCATCCATGTAAAACGCCGCAGCCCGACCCGTTTGCAACATCTGGAAGGCTTCGCCGTGATCCTTGGCGCTGATCACGAACATGTCGATCTTGTGCTCGGCGTTGTAGCTTTTCAGGAAGCGTTCGTTGGTGGTGCCGGCGGTGGTCACCACGTTCTTGCCGCGCAAGTCGGTGAAACTCTTGATCCCGCTATCCTTGGCGGTCAGCAGTTGGCCCTTCACATAGATAAACCCGTAGGAAAAGGCTACCTGCTTCTGCCGTTCGGCAGTGACGCCGGTGGAGCCGCACTCAAGGTCCACGGTGCCGTTCTGCACCAGCGGGATGCGGGTCTGCGAGGTGACCAGGTTGTAGTTCACCTTGAGCTGCGGCAGATCGAGTTTGTGCCGGATCCGTTCGACGATTTTGTTCGCCAGGTCTACCGAGTAGCCCATGGGTTGGCCAGTGTTGTCACCCACATAGGAAAACGGCACCGACGCATCGCGATAGCCCAAGGTGATGCTTTGGGCATTGGCGATCTTGCTGAGCGTACCCTCGAGCGGTGCTTGGCCGGCCTGCAACTGGGCGCTGAGCAGAAGGCTCAGGGTGCAACCGATCAACGTGATTTTTTGCATTGTTATTCTCCGTTGTGGGTAAGGGCATTTAGCGGCGAGCCGCGGTGACAGTGATTTCTACCAATATTTCCGGCCGCGCCAGTTCGGCTTGCAGGGTTGTGCGCGTTGGTGCCTGACCGGGCGATAACCAGGCCGACCAGATTTCATTCATGGCGGCAAAGTCGTTCTGAATATCCTTCAGGTAAATGGTCGCGCTGAGCAGATGATCCTTGTCGCTGCCCGCCTCGGCCAGCAAGTCGTCGATCTTGTCCAGCACCTCTTGGGTCTGGCCGCTCACTTCGGTACTGGCACCCGGCACTTGGCCGGAAAGAAATACCAGCTCCCCGAAGGTCACGGCACCGCAGAGTCGGCTGTTGCTGTTGATTCGGCTGATGGTCATACGATTTTCCTTCTAATGGATAAGGGGTCAGGCGGCATGGGGCGTGAGGCCCTGCATATCGATCGAGGTACTGCGCTGGCCTATCAACTCGCTGAGCAGACGAGCACTGCCACAGGCCAGGGTGAAGCCCAGGGCACCGTGCCCCAGATTGAGCCAGAGATTGCGATAGGCACTGGCGCCGATCAGCGGCACGCCGCTGGGTGTGGCCGGACGCATGCCGGCCCATTCGGTGGCAGCGTCATAGTCCCCGGCATTCGGGAAAGTCCCGCAGGCCTGGCGTTTCATCAACGCCAGACGTTTTGGCTCAAGGGCCGGATCGAAACCGACGATGTCGACCATCGCCGCCACCCGCAATTGCTGACCGATGCGCGCGTAAACAATCTTGCGGTCGTAATCGGTGATGCTGACGTCCGGCGCCCGATGCTGCGGGCCGATCGGTACGGTGAGGCTGTATCCCTTGAGGGGATAAAGCGGCACATGCATACCGGGCAGCGCCAGGGCCGGGCTGCGATGACCGGCAGCGATCACCAGTTGCTCGACCGGCAGGACTTGATGACCTAGCTCGATGGCCTGCACCGCGCCGTGCGCATGACGAATGCCCGTCACCGAACGGCCCAGCAGAAACTCGCAGCGACCTGAAGCTTTCAATCTCGCGGCCAGTTGCTGGCAGAAGGCGTGACAGTCGCCGACCTCTTCGTCCGGGGTGTAAATCGCGCCGACAAAGGGTGCTCCGCTCAACACCGGCTCGAGTTGTGCGCAGTCGGCCTGGGACAGTATTTGCTGGTGAAGGGTATCGGTCAGTTTGTGCCTGGCATGGGCAAAACTGCCCGGCTCGCGGAAAGTCACCAGCTTGCCATTGCGCCGCCAGTTGAAACCGTCGAGGCGATCTTCGTCACGCCAGGTTTGCAGCGTCGACTGGCTCAACAACGCCAGACGCAACAGGTGACCGGCGTTCTTGCGGTTCACTGAAGTACGGCATGCCCCCAGGAACGCTGCCATCCAGCGCCACTGCGCCAGGTCCAGACGCGGGCGCAGCTTCAACGGCGAATCACCGCGCAACATCCAGCCGATCGCCTGCAAGGGCACACCGGCATCCGCCAGCGGAGCGACATAGCGATAAGAGAGCTGGCCGCCATTGGCGAAACTGGTTTCGCTGCCCAGTGAGTCCCGCGCCTCGACCACAGTGACATCAAAGCCATCGCGAACCAGCGCGTAGGCGGTTGCCAACCCGATCACGCCACCACCGATGATGCAAACCCGCTGAGTCATGTCAGTCCTTAGCCTGTTATTGAAACAAGCTTGAGGTTAGGACCAGGTGACAGGCGCGGAACAATGAATAAAGATGTGGCAACCATAAACAAAGGTTATGGACTTGCCATGCGATTGCGCCATATCGAGATCTTCCAGGCCATCCGCCAGACCGGTTCGGTCAGCGGCGCGGCGCAACTGCTGCACGTCTCGCAGCCTGCGGTAACCAAAGTGCTGCAGCATGCCGAGCTGCAATTGGGCTTCCCGTTATTCCTGCGAGTACGCGGCAAATTGCAAGCCACGCCCGAGGCGCTGGAGCTGGAGCGCGAGGTCGATAAGGTTACCGAAAGCCTGCAAGGCGTGCGTCGCCTGGCCCAGAGCCTGCGGCGCGAACCGGGCCACAGCCTGCGCATCGGCGCCACACCGGCGCTGGCCCTCTCACTCTTGCCGCCGGCCATCAGCGAGTGGACCCGGCGTTACCCGGACATCGTCTGCGAGCTGTCCAGTGCCCACAGCCGCGAACTGGTGCAGAACCTGTTGATGCGAGAGATTGATGTCGCCCTCACCCTCCAGCGACCGGACCATCCCGGGCTGACTGCCCAGGCACTGGCTCACGGTGTGCTGGTGGTGTTGGCGCCACTGGACTATTGGCCCGACGACGCCAAAGGCAAGCCGTTACCGCTGATGGAGTTGGCCGATGCGCCATTGATTGGTCTGTCCAGCGCCGATCCGTTATCGGCAAAACTCGACAGTTACCTCAAAGCCGTCGAACCGCCACCGCGGGTCAGCATTGCCGTGCAGACCTATTCATTGGCCAGGGCCATGGTCGAATCAGGCGCCGGGTTGGCGGTGATCGACCCGTTCACCGCCCTTGGCGCCTCGCCGGCCACCACCGCCATCCGCCCGCTGGCGCCGGCGCTGCCGATCACCCTGTACGCCGTGACCCGCGCCGATGAAGCGCCTGCGCATACCCTGAGCAACCTGCTGGAGATTTTCAGCAGCCGCGCTCAGGAGCAGCTGGATCGGTTGATGGATCGGGGTTGAGCTTTTGCTTCACAACACATAAAAAAGAATCGCCACAAAGTGCAGCAAACTGCCGGCGATCACAAACAAGTGCCAGATTCCATGGGCATGCCGCAGACGGCTGTCGAGGGCGAAGAAGATGATACCCACGGTGTAAAGCACCCCGCCCGATGCCAGCCAGGCGAAACCGGCAGTGCCCAGTGCCGCCAGCAGTGGCTTGACCGCCACCAGCACGATCCAGCCCATCACGGCGTAGATCACAATCGAAAGTATCCGCGCCTCGGAGCGCGGCTTGATCTCTTGCAGGATGCCGATGATCGCCAACCCCCAGACAATCCCGAACAACGTCCAGCCCCACGGGCCGCGCAAGGTGACCAGACAGAACGGCGTATAACTCCCGGCGATCAGCAGGTAGATCGAAAAGTGATCAACCTTTTGCATGATCGCTTTCTTGCGCCCTTTCACGCTGTGATACACCGTCGAGGCGCTGTATAGCACCAGCAAGGTGAAGCCATAAATCGCCACGCTGACAATCTTCCAGGGACTGCCGTCCAGGCTGGCAATTACCAGTAACCAGACCACCCCGATACACGCCGCGACCGCCCCCACCAGATGCGTCCATGCGTTGAGCTTTTCCCCGTGATACATGCCTCACTCACCTCGTCTACCGACACAACATCACCTAAGGCTTAGTCTTGCAGACTAAAAGTGCAATGTTTCTAAACGTCGCACATTGAAAAATGCTTCAGCCAAGTGCTGATCAGTTGGGCACAATCAGGTCATTCGAATAAGAGTCTGCGCCATGCTGATCGATGAAGAGTTGACCCTGAAAAAGCTTGAAGTGTTCCTGGCCTTCATGCGCACCGGCAATCTGGCGCGGGCGGCGGTTGAGTTGCAGACCAGCAACGTCAGCGTGCACCGGGCGATTCACTCGTTGGAGAGCGCCCTGCGTTGCCCGTTGTTCAAACATGAAGGACGCAACCTGACGCCGCTGGAAAGCGCTTATGTACTGGAAGAACGCGCGCAGAAGCTGATCCAGGACGTGGTCGAATGCGTGCGCCTGACCCGCGAAGCCGCCGGGTTCTCTGCTGAGCGCTTCAAGCTTGGCTCGCTGTATTCGCTGACGGTAAAGACCGTGCCGCAACTGATCATGGGCCTGAAAATCCGCCGCAGCGAACTGAATATCGACCTGATTCTTGGCTCGAACATCGACCTGTTGTACAAGCTGAAAAACATGGAAGTCGACGCGATTCTGGTGTCTCTCGACGAGAGTGTGAACGACCCGGACTGCGAACAGATCCCATTGTTCTCCGACGATATTTTCCTCGCCACACCAGCCGACTCACCGTTCGCGCAACAAGCGGAAGTCGACCTGAACGATGTGCGCGACGCGACGTTCATCACCCTGACCCAAGGCTTCGCCACCCATCAGGACGGCATTCGGGTGTTCAAACAGGCAGGCTTCGAGCCGAAGGTGGCGATGCAGGTCAACGACATCTTCACCCTGCTGAGCATGGTCAGCTCCGGGGTCGGTTATGCGTTGCTGCCGGGGAGGATTGCGGCGGTGTATGAGAATCGGGTGAAGCTGATCCCGTTACAGGCACGTTATCGCCTGCAACAGCATATCGGCGTAGTGTTTCTCAAGGCCAAGGAGCGTGATCCGAATTTGTTGGCGCTGCTGGCAGAGTGTCGAATGTATGCCAATCGACATGCCTGATACACCGCGTAATGATCGTTCCCACGCTCCGCGTGGGAATGATCTGAAAAACGATCTGATGCAGAGTTCGGGCTTACCCCACTATCCCCCGCACAATGAAATACAGCAGCGAAGGCCCAAGCAGGCAACCCAGCCCGGTGTGGAAAGTCGCCGTCAGTGCACCATAGGGCACCAGCCGCCGATCTGTCGCCGCCAGTCCCGCCGTCACACCGCTGACCGTTCCGGCCAAACCACCGAAGACCATCGCCGAGCGCGGGTTGTCGAGCCCCATCCAGCGTGCGGCCAACGGCGTGCCGACCATTACCATGATCGCCTTGATCAACCCGGTAGCAATGGACAACGCCACCACATCGGAGCTCGCACCAATCGCCGCACCGGTAACCGGGCCGACGATGTATGTCACCGCGCCGGCACCAATGGTGGTCATGCTGATCGCATCGCGATAGCCGAACACCCAGGCAATACTCGCGCCGACGATAAACGGCAGCACCGTGCCCAACAACAGCGCGATCGCCCCGACCAGTCCGGCCTTGCGCGCTTCGCTGGCTTGTACTTCGAAAGCCGTCGCGACAATCGCAAAGTCCCGCAGCATGGCACCGCCCATCAGGCCGATACCGGAAAACAGGGCCATGTCCGCCAGGCCTTTCTGTCCACCAGTAATGGTGCCGCCGACCCAGGCCAGCACCAGCCCGATGACGATGGCAATCGCCGAGCCGTGAATCCGACCGAAGGTCAATCGCTTGGACAGCACCACGGAGATCCACATGATCACGCCGACGAAAGCGAACGCTGTAACCAGACCGTTATGTTCCAGACCTTGTTCAATGAGATTCCACATATCAGCGGCCCCCAACGGTAGCGACAGGCGACACGCTATCGACCGGTTCGTCCGGCAGTGGCTCGCCTTTATGAGTCCGGCTGATCAGGGCGATGGTGCAACCGCAAACCACCACCGAACCGATCGCCGCCAGCACCGCCACCGGGCCGCCGTGCAGGGCGGTGACCACGTTCTGTTGCGCGGCCATGGCCACCACCACCGGAATGTACATGGCGCCCCAGAAGCCGACGCCCATCTCGCAATCCTTGGTCATGCCACCGTGCCTTTGCATCCACAAGCGCGCGCAGATCAGCAGGATCATGGCGATGCCCACACCGCCGACATTTGATTTCACCCCCAGCAGCACACCGAGCATGTCACCCAGGATCACCCCTGCCAGCGTACAAATCGCCAACAGCGCCACACCGTAAATAATCATTGTTGTTGTCCTCAAAGTGCATCGTCGAAGTTGTTGTTTTTGTCCTTCGAAAGCGTGACCTGTATCTATGGTTGGCGGCTTCCCTCCTCACACAACAGTGCTTGCAAGGTGTCCAGACGCGCACCATCAAAAGCGATGGCCGTGCCTTGCTCGAACACCCGGCGCGCCAGCCCGGTGAGCACCGCACCCGGCGGCAGTTCAATCTGCAAGCGCACACCGCGCTCGTAAGCGCTTTGCACCGTGCCCCGCCAGTCGACAACCCGGCACATGTTAAAGGCCAAGTCATCGCGCAGCTGCTCGACTGTACGAATCGGCCGTGCGCGACTGCCGCTCAGATAGCCCCGCGCCGGAACCTGCAACGGCACCCGGGCAAAGGCTCGCGCCAGGACCTGCGCCGGTTGCTCCAGCAACGGGCAATGGGACGGCACGCTGACCGCCAGCCGCTTGGCCAATCCGGCGCCGCGACCACGAGCCAATTGAGCGACTGCGTTCATCGCCGCGTCGCTGCCGGCAATCACCACCTGGTTATCGGCATTGATGTTGGCCAGGTAGACCGGTGTTTGCACACCGTGCACCTGCGCCAACAACCCTTCCACCGTCGCCAGATCCAGACCGATAATCGCGGTCATGCCATAGCCCTGTGGATAAGCCTGCTGCATCAACTCGCCGCGCAGGCTGACCAACCGCAGCGCATCGCTGAAGGCCAGTGCACCAGCCACCACTGCCGCCGGATAGGCGCCAATCGACAAGCCAGCCACATAGTCCGGCACCAGTGCTTGCTGCAACAGCACATTTGAACCCGCGACCCCGGCAATCAGCAGGCAAAGCTGAACCGCACGGGTTGAAGTCAGCGCCTGGGCCGTGTCTAACTGCAGCACGTCCTCGCCCAGTACCTCATTCGCCTCTTTCAAGCATGCTTGAACCACTGCACCTTGAGGCAAGCGATGGAGCATGCCCGGCTGCTGCGCGCCCTGGCCCGGGAACACAAACAGGCTGCTCACGCTGCCTGCTCCAGTGCATTCCACGGATCCATCACCAACCGCGCACCGCTGGCGCTTTTGAGCAATACCCGCCGCGCCGAGCCAGCCCATTCACGCAAGGCGACGGCGCCGTTGGGGGTTTGCAATTGCATGTCTACCGGGCAAACGGCGGCGTCCAACAGCTTTAACAATTCCAGCGCCTGAGCACGACCCAACGGCTGCGGGGTGCGCAAAATCAGGTCGAGATCGCTGTGCTGATGCAACGCTGCAACACCACTGGCCAATTCAAACCCGGCACTGCCGCTGACACCCCAGCTCACCCCCCCTGCGTCCAACAGTGGACGCACTTGAGCCAACGCCTGCAGCGCCGGCCAATCCCGATCCGTCTCCACATGACACAGCTCTTCGGGCCGCACCCGCCGCTCAATCGCCGCGACCGCCATCAGTGTGGCGTAACGCTGCTCACGCAAACGCCCGCGCACACCGACGGCGACCTGGCCGGCGGCGGCCAACGCACGCCGCACCACCACTGGCTGACCTTCACCCATGGCATCCATCACCCAGGCCGGAGCATCGGCGGGCAAGTAGTCTGGAGTCAGCCCCCAGAGCAGGTCATGGGCAAGTATCTCGATCATTTCGCTCACCACTGCTCGCGCAACAGCTGGCGAACCTTGCTTGACGCGGCTCGATTGCTGGCACCCAAGCGGCTGCCCAAATCATGACCAGAGGCTTGAACATCGCGAATCGCCTGAACCAGGCAACCGTTCACCCGCACCAGATCACTCGCCGTCGGCTGCTCGATCTGGCTGACTTCAAGGGTCTCCCACAGCAAGCCAAGACTGGCGAAGCTATCGATGTCATACGCCATCGGCGGTACGCTGGCGGCCAGGGCTTCGAGCTCTTCGACGCTACGCAAAGTCACTCGCGCTGCCGAGGCCTTGCCCATGGCATGCACCATCACGCCGGGATCGCGCAGGGCGATGAGTCGGTTGGCTTGATAACCATGCGCCAGAAAAGCCCCGGACATTGCCTTGCCTACCAACAGACCAATCACCGCATGCCCGGCCAGTCGTGCCCGGGCATAACTGTCCACCGCGCCAGCCAATGCCTGATGAATGCCCAGCGCCTCTTCGCGCCGGCCATACGCCTGGCTCGGTACATCGACAATGGCGATCAAGGCACGTTTGTGCGGTTTGTTGCGATCAGCCTCGATGATGTCATCCACCGCTTTGGCCAACCCCCAGCCTTCCAGCAAACCGACCTCACCGTTGCGGGCACGCACGAAGCGGTTATCCGGGTCCGCCACTACGGCGAGAAAGCGCACCGGTTGCTCGCCCAGCAGACCGTCGGCGACTTTCAATGACGCGGGTAATCCGCTTACCGGCTCAGCGTCGGCACTCAAGGCCTGGAACCACTGCAAGCCTCTCTGGGAATACATACTCATGAGCGCTCTCCTTGATACAGATCGCGAACCGTCGCCGGATCGATTTGCGGCTCGGCATCCAGACGGGCCAAGCGTTGCAGGAACAGATCGGCCTGACGGCTGCGCTGTTCCGCCGGCAAACCCTGTTGCAGCAATTCACTGATCTGCTGCTGAATCTGCACTACATCGTCGACCACATAACGGTCCACCAAACCACTGGCAAACCGCTGTTCGCCGCCGGTCAGGCTCCAGATGAATGGCCGGTCACGGGAGTCATATTCTTCGAGCCCGGCTTCCTGCTCGATCACCTGCGGACCATTGAGACCAAGCCGTGCTTCCTGGGTCACCAGCAAATAGCTGCACAACCCGGCAGCAATTGACATGCCGCCAAAGCAGCCGACACTGCCGGCCACCACACCGATGACCGGCTGGTACTGACGCAAGTCGACAATCGCCGCGTGAATATCGGCAATCGCTGCCAGGCCGAGATTGGCTTCCTGCAGACGCACGCCGCCGGTTTCCAGTAACAGCACAGCGCGGGTGGGGATGCCTTTGCGGTTGTCCTCAGCCGCCAGCTCCAGCGCACCGGCAATCTTCGCCCCGCCGACTTCGCCAAGGCTGCCGCCTTGAAAAACACCTTCGATGGCGGCTATCACCACCGGCAAACCGCCCATACTGCCTTTGGCAATCACCACGCCGTCATCGGCTTGCGGCACCACGCCCTGGCGGGCAAGCCACGGCGACATCAGGCGCTGAAACGGATCGAGCAATTCACGAAAGCTGCCGACATCGAGCAAGGCTTTCGCCCGCTGCCGGGCACCGAGTTCGACGAAGCTACGTCTCTCAAGGTATGGGTTCAACAACGTTGCGCTGTCAGTCATGGCCGATCTCCTCGAAACCTTGCTCCAGACGCAAACGCACAACACCTGGGGTGGCGCCAAAATCATGGATATCGATCAACAGCGCCGGTGGCGTCGATTCGTCGAACATCCGCTCGAACAGATGCTGCCAGCGTTGCGCACTGCCGTTGACCGAGGTCTGCACCTGGATCGTCAGCTTGCCGGCCTGACCCGGTTCCAAAAGCACTTCCAGATCACCGGAACCGACACAGCCCACCAGCGCCCTGCCCCTGGCTGGCTGCCCGGCGGGGAATTCAAAGGATAAGGTTTCCATCAAAATGCTCCCTGGATGAAGCCGTCGCCGGACTCGATACGATCGATAAACAGGCAAGCCGCGAGCAAATCCGCAGCCCCACCGGGCGAGGCGTTCAATGCCAATAATTGTTGATCCAGCTCGTGCAGGCGACGACGTCCGGCAAGGCTTGCGCTGCCACCCGCGTCGAGCACCGCTTGCGCGCCGTTCTGCATGGTTTGCAGACCTGCTTCGCCAGCGCGATAGAGCACACAGGTGTCAGCCAGCGTGGTCATGATCGCCAGCAAGGCATCGAGCCGGGCGTTCTGCTCACTGTGGCCATCGGCACGGCTGCGCTTGAGTTGCGGCAGAGCCCGTTGCACCACGGCAGGGAAACCAAGTTGCGCTTCTTCACGGGCTCCGCGAGCGCCATAGCGTTGGGCGACTTGCGCACCGTGACTCTGTGGACGCGGGGCATAACGGTCGTCGAGCAAGGCCATCCGCGCTGCACGCAAGGTCACAGCGCTCGCGGCACTCGATTTGGGTTCCAGCGCGACAGCCGCGACCAAAAGACCCAATGCCCAGATCGCCCCACGATGAGTGTTCACACCGTTGGTGGTGGCGAGCATCGCTTGCTCACCCTCACGACCAATACGCCCGAGCGCTTCACGCAGCGGCAGGCCGATTTCACCAAACTCAAGCGCCGCTTCGGCCATTTCCTTGAATGCCGGCCACAACGACAACGCCGAAGCGTGCATCAGCCCCAAGTGCAAATCGCTGTGGGCACCATTGCCACGACAGTCCACCAGCGCCGGTTTCGGCGACAGGTCGGCTTCATCGATCAAAGCGTCTACCGCCAGGTCCGCCAGCCGTTCGGCCAGCGATAGGGTTTTGGGTTGCAGGTTGAATGCGTGCATTACCAGCTCCTGAACTTGGCGGGCGGGTTGTACAAGCCACCCGACCACTCCACCAGATCGGCGACGCTTTTCGCCGCGAGCAATTGGCGGGTAGCGTCGGCACGGCGAATACCGAGGTCTTCCGGCAGCGCGATCAATCCTTCACGGCGCATGCGGGCAGTGTCTTTCGGGTTATGCCGCTGGCCGATTACCGTCACCCCGGCTACCGCGGCGATCATCGCCTGGCGCTCTTCCAGAGTGCGGGCCTTGTACAGGTAGGCGATGCCTTCCTCGGTAAGCAAGTGAGTGACGTCGTCGCCGTAAATCATGATCGGCGCCAGCGGCATGCCGCTTTTCTTCGCCACCTCGACTGCATCCAGAGTCTCGACGAAGGTCGGTTTTCCGCCTTCCTGAAAGGTCTCGACCATCTGCACCACAAGTTTTTTACCGCGTTCAAGCAAGGCTTCCGGTGCATCGCCACGACGCATGTCCAGCCAGGCCGGTGTGCCGTGGCGGCGACCGCGAGGGTCGTGGCCCATGTTCGGCGCCCCGCCGAAACCGGCCAGCCGCCCACGGGTAACGGTCGAAGAATGACCGTCACCATCGACCTGCAAGGTCGCGCCGATAAACAGGTCCACCGCGTATTGTCCGGCCAGTTGGCTGAACATCCGGTTCGATCGCAATGAACCGTCGCGCCCGGTGAAGAACACGTCCGGCCGGGCGGCGATGTAGTTTTCCATCCCAAGCTCCGTGCCGAAACAATGCACGCTCTCGACCCAGCCACTTTCAATGGCCGGAATCAATGTGGGATGGGGGTTGAGGGTCCAGTTGCGGCAGATCTTGCCTTTGAGGCCGAGGGACTCGCCGTAGGTCGGCAGGATCAGCTCGATGGCCGCCGTGTTGAAGCCAATGCCATGGTTGAGAGACTGAACGTTATGTTTCTCGTAGATCCCGCGGATCGCCATCATCGCCATCAACACGTGTACCGGTTTGATGTGCCGCGGGTCACGGGTGAACAGCGGTTCGATGTAGAACGGCTTGTCAGCGACCACAACGAAATCGACCCACGAGGCGGGAATATCCACTCGCGGCAACTCGCTGACGTCATCCACCAACTGGTTGACCTGGACGATCACAATGCCGTCGCTGAAAGCGGCCGGTTCGATCAGTGCCGGGGTATCTTCGGTGCTCGGCCCGGTGTAGATGTTGCCCGCGCGGTCGGCCATAAAACCGGCCGAAAGCACCACGTTGGGAATCAGGTCCACTACCAGTCGGGCGTAAAGTTCGATGTACGTGTGAATCGCGCCGATTTCCAGCAGCCCGTCTTCCAGCAACTGGCTGATACGCAGGCTTTGGGTGCCGGCAAAGGAGAAGTCCAGCTTGCGGGCGATGCCGCGCTCGAACAGGTCCAGATGCTCGGAGCGACCGACGCTGGGCATGATCATGTGCAGATCATGCAACTTCAAAGGATCGGCTTTGGCCAGGGAACGGGAAAGGAAATCCGCCTGCTTCTGGTTGTTGCCTTCAAGCACCACCCGGTCACCGGGCAGAATCAGTGCCTCCAGCGCCGCGACAATCTTGTCGGTCGGCAACACCACTCCATCGGCGAGACCCCGCACCTGTTCGAGGCGACGCTGCTTCTCGCTGCGTCGCCGCGTCCAGCGCGAGTCGGGGGATATTATTGTTGTCATGCTCACTCCACGGGTTCGCTGTCGTGGAGCTACCTTAGGAGCGAATGAGGTGGCGCATCAATCAAGCACAGAGACGGATTGTTACGGTCAGGGTAATGGATGCATGGTCATCGTTTGTTCCACATGCACCAGCAACTGCGCAGTGCTTTCCAGCAACTGAGCGAGTAAAGCCTCGTCCTCATCCATATACCCCTCGTACTCCGCAAGATTACGCCGCTCATGGCACAAGGCGAAAAGTCGGACCTGAATTTTATTCACATTGGCGGTATGGAGGAGACACTGAAACACCAGATAACGTTTATCGGAGCGATAGCCACACAAACGCAAGGCAGTCAGAGCGATGGCGTGGGCGGCGTTATAAGCAAGATCAAAACGACTGGCGAAGGAGAGTTGTGATGCCTGTGCATCCTTCAAGCGGTCTATGGCTGAACGCATCAGCCCTGCACATTCCTTGCGATCGGGTGGCTCGGCTTTCAGACTGCCGCTACGTAGAAGGTTCTCCAGGTTTTCGTTCCTGCCCATCCTTGGACTCCGAAGGGTTCTCACCCATCAGGTTGATCTTTTCCTGTTGTGCTACCCGCTGAACAAAGCTGTTACCAGCCGCCAGTTTGCTCGCCCAATCTTCAGGGGTGTACAGCGTCGGGTTAAGGGTGCGGCCCAATTGCTCTTCAGTTGGCATCAACCGCTCCATCACTTCACTGTAGTGCAACCCCACACCGATCAACATCAGATCTATATCACTGGATGCGTGCGCCTGATCTTTGGCGATGGAGCCGTAGACAAATGCCCATGTCAGTTGAGCTGCAAACGGCGACAACGCCATGCGCAGTGGCTCGGCAATACCGAAAGTCTTACGGGCAATGCCAAGCAGTTCCTGATAAATAGGACAATCAGGATTGGCTTGATAGTGGGTCTGGTTGCCCTGGTGCGTCATGCTCAGCACCCCTGCCAACCGCAACCTCTCCAACTCGCGCATCAGGCTACCCTTACCGACCTGCGCCCAACGAGCGATCTGATTGGCATAAAAGCTTTGGTCGGGTTTGCCAAAGAGCAAACCCAACACTTTTTGCTGTGTTGAGGTAAACAATGCGTCACTTAAAGATAGACTTTGCACGGCCACAACCAACGAGTCCTAAAAAGGGAACGATAGGTCCCTTTTTAGGACTTATCAAGTCACGATCGAATGATCAAACCAACCCTGCTCCCACCAGCAACTCTTCCAGCCCCAGCAAGTCCGGTACCTTGGCCACTTGCTCGGCGATCTGTACGGCGGCTTTTTCCAGTGGGCAGAGCGGCACATCGACGTAGCTCAATTGGCTGTCGAGTTTGCAGGAGCGTGGTATCCCCTGAACCAGCAAGGCAATGAATTTGAGTTGCGGGCGGCCGCCCAGGGCGTTGAGCACGACGATGCGTGCGCGGTCGCCGATCACGGTTTTGTTGCCGCAGGCTGACTCGAAGCTGAGCAGCGGGATTTGCCGGTCGCGCCAGGTCACCATGCCCAGGTACCAGGGCGGCGAGTCGAGGTCGAAGGTGCCGGGTTGGTAGTCGATCAGTTCGGCGATGGCGACGTTGGGCAGGATCAGATTGCGGTCGGCCAAGGGCAGCAGCAGCCCGGTGAGGTTGCTGGTGCGGTGCTCAAGCATGGGTTTTACTCCAGTGGGCGATGCTCTCCAGCAAAACCGATTCCTGATACGGCTTGCCGAGGTAGTCGTTGACACCGATGGCCATGGCGCGATCGCGGTGTTTCTGGCCGGTGCGGGAGGTGATCATGATGATCGGCAGGTGCTGCAAGCGCGGATCGCTGCGGACCTGCATCGCCACTTCGAAACCGTCCATGCGTGGCATTTCGATGTCCAGCAACATCAGGTCAGGGGTGTGCTCCTCCAACAGCGCCATGGCGTCGACACCGTCCTTGGCAGTCAGCACGTTCATACCGTGACGTTCGAGCAGGCGGCTGGTGACCTTACGTACGGTGACCGAGTCATCGACCACCAGCACCAGCATTGGCCGCATCTGTTCGGCCTCAACCACAGGTAACTCGCCGCCGTTGGCAGTACGCAGTTGCGGCAAGCGTGTCTGCGTGGCGCGGATGTGTGTCAGCAGGTCAAGAATCAGCACCACCCGGCCATCGCCGAGGATGGTCGCGCCGGACAACCCCTGCACCGCGGCAAACTGCGGGCCGAGGCTTTTCACCACGATTTCCCGGGTGCCGGCCATGGCATCGACCTGCACCGCAATCCGTCGCTCATTGCAATGCACCAACAGCACCGGCAACGGCAGGCTCTGGCCGAGCAGCTTCGGTTTGACCGTGTTCTGTAGCAGTTCACCGAGGTAGCAGAGTTCATAGCGCTGCCCGGCGTACTCATAGAGCGGCGGGTCGAGTTGGTAATAGCTGTCCAGCTCGTTGGGCAGCACACGAACGATGCCTTCGATGGTGTTCAGCGGGATCGCGTATTGGTCGTCGGCGCACTGCACCATCAGCGCGCGGTTGACCGACACGGTAAACGGCAGACGAATGCGAAAGTGCACACCCTGTCCCGGGATCGAGTCGATGCTCATGCTGCCGCCCAGTTGCCGGACTTCTTCGTGGACCACGTCCATACCGACGCCACGACCGGAGATCTGGGTGATTTTTTCGGCGGTGGAAAACCCCGGTTGCATGATGAACTGCAGCACTTCGCGGTCGCTGATGTCGAGATTCGGATCGAGCAGCCCGCGTTTGATCGCCTTGCGCCGCACCGCTTCGAGGGGCACTCCGGCGCCATCGTCGCGTATGTCGAAAATGATGTCGCCACCTTCGTGAGCCAGATCCAGAGTGATCCTGCCCTGCTCCGGCTTGCCGGCAGCACGGCGCACCTCGGCGGATTCCAGACCATGGTCGACGGCATTACGCAGCATGTGTTCCAGCGGCGCGACCATGCGCTCAAGCACGTTGCGGTCCATCTCGCCCTGGGCGTTGCCGACAATGAATTCGACGTCTTTGCCCAACTCACTGGCGACCTGCCGGACGATTCGCTTCAGGCGCGGCACCATGCGTTCAAACGGCACCATGCGCGTACGCATCAAACCTTCCTGCAATTCGGTGTTGATCCGCCCCTGCTGTTGCAACAGGTTTTCCGCGTCATGGTTGCAGCGGTCAAGCGTTTCCTTGAGGTCGAGCAGGTCGGACGCCGACTCGAACAGCGCCCTCGACAGCTGTTGCAACTGTGAGTGACGGTCCATTTCCAGCGGGTCGAATTCTTCGTAGCCCAGACGTTCGGCCTCGACTTGCTGACGGCTGAGAATCCGCCCCTGAGTTTCGGTGTCCAGACGACGCAACTGGTCGCGCATGCGCTCGATGGTGGTTTCCATCTCGCTCAGGGCTACCTGGGCATCGTTGACCTGCTGCTCGATGCGGCCACGGAAGATCGAGGTTTCCCCGGCCAGATTGACCAGATCATCCAGCAGCTCGGCTGACACCTTGACCATATCGCCGGCCGCGCCGGCTTCGGGCGAAATCACTGGCGACTCGGCTTTAGCCTGTGCTTGTGGCGCGGCCTCGGCGGTTAGAGTCTGCAACTGCGGATCGCCCGCTACAGGATGAGTGAAGCCTCTGATTGCCTCGATCAATGTCTCGGCCGACAGCACCTGTTGACCCGCCCGCGCGGCATCCAGCATTTGTGCAAGCTGGTCATGGCTGCTTTGCAACAGCGTGAACAATTGCGCCGTCGGTTGCAGCAAGCCGGCCGACAGACCTTCGTAAAGAAACTCCAGCTCATGGGCCAGATCGCCAATCGGTGCGATTTCGACCATCCGCGCGCCGCCCTTGAGGGTATGCAGGTCGCGCAGCAGGGTTTCCACTTCAAGACGGTTTTGCGGCTCGGCTTGCCAGCGCAACAACGCGGCACCGGAACTGTCGATGATATCGAAACCTTCTTCGAGGAAGATTTCCAGCAACTCGGGATCGTTGCTCGTCGAGTCTGGCGGGGACGCGACTTCGAGCACTTCAGCGCTCGGGACACTGCCCAGACGGAACTCGCGAATTGCCTCGATCAAGGCACTCGGATCGCTCAGCGGTTGTTGATGGTGCAGTTGCTCAAGCAACATGGCCAAGCGGTCATGGCTCTGCTGCAACAGCTGCGCTAATTCGCTGGAGTGGCTGTAGCGGCGATCGACCAAACCTTCGTAGAGACTTTCCAGCTCATGGGCCAGGTCACCGACCGGCCCGACTTCGGCCATCCGCGCACCGCCCTTGAGGGTGTGCAAGTCGCGCTGCAACGACAATAGCGGCGCGGCGTTATCGGGCTCATCCAGCCAACGCTGCAAGGCTTGCCCGGCGCTGTCGAGGATATCCACCGCCTCTTCGAGAAAGATCGAGACGATTTCGTCATCCAGATCCAGGGCAACCGGCGCCTTCTCCAGCTCAGTGGTGGCGGCGCTCAGTTCGGTAATGCTCAACGAGCGACTGCCATCGCTCCTGATCAGGCCCATGGCTGACGGGTCGAGGCTTTGATCGAGCAAATCGCGCAGGGCTTTCACTCGCGCAGGCTGCGGGCTGACTTCCTGGCCGGCAGCCAGTTGATCAAGCATGCTGATCAACGCTTCGTGGGCACTGTCGGCCTCATGGAAAAACCGTTCGCTGACTGCAAGGCTGCTCTCTTCCACCGCGCCATACAGGTCGAGCAAGGCTTCGCACAGCTCATCGACCGGATGCAGGTCAGCCAGATGCGCGCCTTCACCCAAAGTGGTCAGTTCATCCAGCAAGGCACTGAGTTCCTGACGCTCACCCGGATGTTGCTGCCAACGGCGCAACAGGTTTTCAGCATCCAGCAGGATGTCCATGCCCTGGGCGAGAAAGTTGCTGACCAGTTGCGGATCACGCTTGATCCGAAGGCCCGTGTTCGGAGAGTTGAGGAGCGCTTGCAGGCGTTCGGCGAGTAGCGTCTGGGTACGTTCGATCAATGATTTCGCACCATTGATGTCAGCCAGCGGGTCGGTTTTCAGTTGCGTCAAACCCCGGCGCAACAACCCTTCGGCTTCGAGCAACAGTTCGACCTCATCCAGGTCCAGCGCAACCAGGTGCGCCTTGTATTCACGGGCCAGTTGATCAAGCGGTGTCGCCAGCTCGGCAATCGGCAACACGCCGGCCATGTACGCGCTGCCTTTGAGGGTGTGCAGCGCGCGTTGCAATTCATCGCTGGCCTGTAACGGCATGTGTTCGGCGGCTTGATCGAGAAAGCGGTTGAGGCTGTCGAGATGGGTTTCAGCTTCGTTGCGGAAAATCTCCAGCAACTGCGGATCGAGTGCTTCCAGTTCTTTCGCAATGGCGTCCGGGGCCTGTTCATCGCCCTTGCTCAGCGCATGGGCACGGAAGGCCAAATGGTCAACATCATCACGCTGGCGCTGGGCATTGGCGGCAAACTCGCCGACCAGTTCGGGCAACAGTTGCAACACCTCGCCCAGCAGTTGCTGCACCTGCGACCCTGGCTCGACGCTGTGTTCCAGGACCCGGTTGAGCAGGTTTTCCACCGACCAGGCCAGCTCGCCCAACACCAGTGCCCGGACCATTCGCCCGCTGCCTTTCAACGTGTGGAAGGCACGGCGCAGTTCGCTCAACGCGGCTTTGTTGTCGGGGTCAGCCGACCATCGTGGCAAATATTCGTGCAATACCTCGAGGACTTCGTCGGTCTCTTCGAGAAAGACTTCCCGCAACTCATCGTCCACCGGCGCCTCACCGACGGGCGGTGGCAGCAAGCTGCCCGGCGTATGCAGGGCTGGCGGGTTGAGGACGGAAACCGGGCTGGCCAGTACGTCGGCCAGGGACTGCACGACTTCAGGGCTGTCCAGCGTTTGCAGATCGTTCATCACCAAGGCTTCAGGCGCGGTGAGCACATCATTGAGCAGCGGCACTTGCAGCTGGGCCGGGAAATAACCCAACGCGGCCAGGCTCTCCTCGGCGACGTCCAGCACCTGTTCGCCAGGCGCCTGAGGGTCTTCACTCAAGCGTTCCAGGTAATACTCGACGCTGGTGATGACGTCGGCCAGATTGTCGAGTTGCTGCCAACCGGGCTTAATCCGATCGACCAACAAATGCTCACGGATGAAGCCGTTACAGGCTTCCAGCAGACTCGCCGCGCGACTCAGCGGAATCATCGCCAGGGCACCGCGTACCTGGGTCACCAACGCCGGCAACGGTTGCAGCCGCCGACGATCCCAACCGGCGTCGATGAAGTCGACAATCATGTCCTTGGCTTGCTGCAAACAGATCCGCGCTTCCTTGATCACCAACTGGTGAATCTGGGTCAGGTCGGTGGTCGGCAGCCGGCTTTCTTCGCGACTCTCAGGCTCCACCGTACCGACCATTCCGGCCAGGGTTGCCTCGACGTACAGCAAGGCCCCGGCCACATCCATGAGAATCGCATCATTGGGTTGGCGCTGCCCTTGGGCCAGACTCAGGACTACCGCCAGTTGATCAATGATCACCTTGCGCGGCTGGCCGAAACCGAGCACCGCCAGGGTGTCGGCAATTTGCCGCAACGGCGCGAGCAGGTTGTCCAGGTCGGAGGCATGCTGGCGATCGCTGCGCACGAACAGGTCCAGGCGCTCCTTGACCCGCACCAACTCTTCGCACAACGCGGCCAGTACCGAACGCATGGCATCCCGGTCCGGGCCTGCCAGACGTGCGCGCTCTGCATCGACCACGGCACTGTCAGGCAGCGCGTCATCAAGTCCGTAACTTTCTTTCATGGTCTGCATCTGCCCGGTGGGGTGTTCGGCTTTAGCAATATAGAACAACAGGCTTTTAAGCAGCTCTTGCGGGGCAGGCTGATTGATTCCGGCCATCCCTTGTTCGAGCAAGCGCTTGAGTTCCCTGTCGGCGTCTCTGAGCAAACTGCGCAGTGCCGGGCTGTTGGCGATGCTGCCAGCGAGCATGCCCTCCACCAGCGCCGAAGCGACCTGCCACAACGGACTCAGGGGCGCGTTCCGGCAAAGCTCTTCAAGGCGGGCGAAGACCTTGGCCAGATGAACCAGGTGGGTTTGATCATCCTGTTCGCGCAGCAGCCCGGTAACCGCCACATGCAGCATTTGCCGCAACGTGCGCAGCACACTTGGCAGATCCGCCGGCTCGAGCAGCGCCAGGGTTTCTTCGTCCAGCGCTGGCAAGTCCAGTAACTGCGGGCTGAACAGACTGGTTTCCGACAACAGGCTTTCGCCGCGGGCGCTGCGCAGATCATTGAGCAATGGCAACACCACCAGCGGCAAATCGCGGCGGACGCTGTGAACGCGGTCGAGGTAGATGGGCAGTTGACCAAGCGACTGCTGCAACAGCCGGATGGCTTCATCGCGATGGCTGACGCGGTTCTGCTGTAAAGCCAGCGCCAGTTTTTCCATTTCTTCGGCAAGCAAGGCCGCGCCGTAAAACTCGACCAACTGCAGACTGCCATGAACCTGATGAATGCACGCCAGGCACTGGTTGAACGCGGACGCCACCTGCGGGTCGTCGACCAGGGTGTCGAGGGCCATGCTGTCCAGGGCAAGAAAGGCCTGCTTCAGCGTTTCGGCAATCTCGCCCTTGACCCATTCGAGGGCCACATAGTCGTGCCGATCAACCATAACCACTCCAGTCAATTTCATACCCGGCATGCACTGATCAAGCGTTATCCGCGTCCCGCTCCATGGCGGCTGGCAAGGTGAAGCCGGACACCGAGCGCCGTAGTTGGCTGGCCATTTTCGCCAGGTTACCGATGCTCTCGGCGGTGGCGGTCGAGCCGGACGACGTTTGCGTGGTGATCTGCTGGATCACGTTCATCGTCAAGGAAATCTGACCCGCCGAGGACGTCTGCTGCTGCGCCGCATTGGAGATGCTCTGGATCAAAGCCGCGAGGGTTTTCGACACGCCTTCGATTTCTTCCAGAGCAACCCCTGCATCTTGAGCCAGTCGGGCGCCACGCACCACTTCGGTGGTGGTCTGCTCCATGGAAATGACCGCTTCGTTGGTGTCAGTCTGGATTGCCCGCACCAGGTTTTCGATCTGCCGGGTCGCTGCCGACGAGCGCTCGGCCAGCCGCTGCACTTCATCGGCCACCACGGCAAAGCCACGCCCGGCGTCACCGGCCATGGAGGCCTGAATAGCCGCGTTGAGCGCCAGAATATTGGTTTGATCGGCAATGTCGTCGATCAGGCTGACAATGTCGCCAATTTCCTGAGAAGACTCGCCCAGACGCTTGATGCGTTTTGCGGTGTCCTGAATCTGCTCGCGAATGTTGTCCATGCCGTGGATGGTATTGTGCACCACCTCGTTGCCTTTGTTGGCGATCTCCACCGAACGCTCGGCCACTGCTGAGGATTCCGCCGCGTTGGCCGACACCTGGTCAATGGACTGGGCCATTTCATTAATAGCCGTCGATGCCTCGGAGATCTGCTGCGCCTGATGCTCGGAAGCTTGCGCCAGGTGCATCGCCGTCGCCTGGGTTTCCTGTACCGCGGCGGCGACCTGGCCGGCAGTGAGGTTGATGGTTGCCACCAGATCGCGCAGCTGATCGACCGAGTAGTTGATCGAATCGGCGATGGTGCCGGTAAAGTCCTCGGTCACCGAAGCGGTCACCGTCAGGTCGCCATCGGCCAGGTCTTCGATTTCGTCCAGCAGACGCATGATCGCGTTCTGATTGCGTTCATTCTTCTCGGCCGTCTCGCGCAACTGGCGATTGGTTTCCCGAACCATCACCAGACCGATCAGGATGATCGAGGTCAGCGCCAGCAAGCCCAGAACGTAACCGCCGATAGAATGGGTCGAGCGCCCACCTGCCAGGTTCTCGAAGCCGGTGGCCAGCAGCGAGGCTTCATCGAGCAGGGTCTGCGACAGACTGAAAATGTTGCTGGCCGACTCACGAACCTTGAACAGCTCGGGCGAGGTTTCAAGGATTTCATCCACTGAACCCGAGACGAACTGGAACAGCTCGGCGATCTCGGTCAGACGTGCGCGAGCATCGAGGTCCTCGACCTGACTGACTTTCAGCGCTGGATTGCCCTGGAGCATACCGTTGAGCACCTGGCCAAAGCGCGTCGCATCACGACCAAAGGCATCGGCGGCCTGCACCGCGGTATCGTCACCGGCAAGCACGGTGTTCACCGCACCGAGAATGCGTTCGGCCAACAGCGACTGACGCTGGGCCATGGCCACCTGACTGGCAGGAGCCCCGCGCTGCAGCAGGATCTCCACGACTTTTTCGTACTCGACCTGCAATTGCGGCACGGTCTCGGCCAGCGTCGCCGCGACCTGGTGCAAGGACAGCACGGTTTGTTCGCTGGAAAGAATCGCATCGGTGTTCTTCAGCAAGCGTTCCCAATCCAGCTGCACCGCACGCATTTCCGGGCGCACGTCCGGCGGCGCCCCCGGCAGACCGGTGCTCGGGTCGCCTTTTTTCAGATAACCCCAGCGTTGCGCAAAATCATTGCGCGCATCGCTCAGCAGCTTGAATGCGGCCGCCTTGCCGGCCGCCGCCTCGGTGGCGTTCTTGGCGATACGCTGGGACAGCACCCGCAGTTCACCGGCATGGCCGATGTACTGCTTGTCGTAGTTGGACTGAGTGTTGAGGTAAGCGAAGTTGGCGAACAGCAGCATGATGAACACGATCAGGGCGATGAACAGCACGATGATCTGCGAACGGCTGCGTGACCCTTCCATTGATTTGCCTGTATTTGCTTTTATCATCGGTCCTCGCCTAAATACCTGAATTCCTACCTTCTGTAGGAGCGAGGCTTGCCCGCGAAATGGGCAGCGCGGTTTTACAGGTTCACCGCGTTATCGTTCATCGCGGGCAAGCCTCGCTCCTACAGCGCTACATCCATGAAGCCCGGCGACTGTGCCAGGGCGAACGGGCTGAAGACCTGCCAGAGTTGTTCGCGCTGGAACTGCCCCTTCACGTACGGTGCAATCGCGACTTCCAGCGGGTACGACGACACCGACTCTAGACTGTCGTGCGCAAAGTGCTGCATGCCGAACACCTCATCCACCATCAAGCCGGCAAACACATCATTGTGCTCGACCACCAGCACTCGCCGCTGTTTACGCAACGCTGACAGCTCGTGTCCGAAGAAACCGCACAAATCCATGATTGGCAACAGCCGTCCGCGCAGATTGGCGACACCTTTGACCCAGGGTTTTACCCCGGGTAGCACGGTATAACGCGGCTCATGCAGGACCTCGCTGACTTCACCCATGGGCGCGACGTACCAGCATTCGCCGATACGAAAGCCAATCCCGCTCCAGCTCTGCTGGCGGGTTTCCTGGGACGGCAAATCCGCCGCCAGCAGGCGACAGCGCTGGTCGATCTCCAGCAATAGCTCAAAAGCAGTTTGCGAGTCGGTCATACGACCGCCGTCAGCCGGCCGACTTGTTATCAAGAACCGCGCTCAAGGTCTTGATCAGGGTTTCTTCATCCACAGGTTTGGTCAGGTAGTCCTTGGCGCCCTGGCGGGTACCCCAGACTTTGTCGGTTTCCTGATCCTTGGTGGTGATGATGATCACCGGAATGTGGCTGGTTTCAGCGTCCTTGGTCAGCTGGCGGGTCGCCTGAAAACCGTTGAGGCCCGGCATGACGATGTCCATCAGGACGGCGTCGGGCTTTTCCTGGCGGGCCAGGGCCACACCGTCGGCGCCGTTTTCAGCCTTTAACACTTCATGGCCGTGCTTTTCCAGCATGCCAGTCAGTTTGTACATTTCGGTCGGCGAGTCATCGACGATCAGAATACGTGCCATGGTCTTCCCCATTGGTATAGGCGTGCGGCCCGCTGGCCGCACGTCAATGTGCTTGCTCTACTGCAGCGAAACCCGGCACATGGGCCTTGATCGCGCTCAGCAGTTCTTCCTTGCTGAAGGGCTTGGTCAAAAACTGGTCAGAGCCGACGATCCGACCCTTGGCCTTGTCGAACAGACCGTCCTTGGAGGACAGCATAATCACTGGCGTGGACTTGAACGCGCTGTTGTTCTTGATCAGGGCGCAGGTTTGATAACCATCCAGACGCGGCATCATGATGTCGACGAAGATGATTCCGGGATGATTATCGGCAATCTTGGCCAGCGCATCGAAACCATCGATCGCCGTGATCACTTCGCAACCCACGTTCTTCAATAATGTTTCGGCAGTACGGCGAATCGTCTTCGAATCGTCGATCACCATGACCTTCAAGGCGCTGGAATGCTGTTCCATATCTGCTCTACCATCGCCACAGCGAATCGATTTTGTCCGTGTACCGGTTACCAGCACTTGAAACCCTTGATGTTCAAGGGCTCGGGAGCCTTTTTAGCACAGTCGCAAGCTTCAATCTATCGGCCGACCAGCGAGGTGTTTTTTCCTTGACCGGGAACAAGCCGAGCGCCACTCTGACGCCACTTTTTCAAGCCATATCGGCCTTGCCGAATCGAGGATATTGCCCATGAGCGTTCGCGTCGGGATTGTCATGGACCCCATTGCCAGCATCTCCTATAAAAAGGATAGCTCGCTGGCCATGCTGCTTGCCGCCCAGGAGCGCGGCTGGTCGCTGTTCTATATGGAGCAGCGCGACCTCTACCAGAATGCCGGTGAGGCGCGGGCGCGGATGCGTCCCCTGAAAGTTTTTGCCAACCCGGAAAAATGGTTCGAACTGGAAGCCGAAACCGACAACGCCCTGAGCGATCTGGACGTGATCCTGATGCGCAAGGATCCGCCGTTCGACATGGAGTTCGTCTACTCCACCTACCTGCTGGAACAAGCCGAACGCGCCGGTGTGTTAGTGGTGAACAAGCCGCAAAGCCTGCGCGACTGTAATGAAAAGCTGTTCGCCACACTGTTCCCGCAGTGCACGCCGCCGACCGTGGTCAGCCGTCGCCCGGATATCTTGCGCGAGTTCGCCGACCACCACGGTGACGTGATTCTCAAACCGCTGGACGGCATGGGCGGCGCATCGATCTTCCGTCACACCGCCGGCCACCCGAACCTCTCGGTCATTCTGGAAACCCTGACCCTGCACGGCAAGCAGCAAATCATGGCTCAGGGCTATTTGCCGGCGATCAAGGACGGCGACAAACGCATTTTGATGATCGATGGCGAGCCGGTACCGTATTGCCTGGCGCGAATCCCGGCAGCCGGCGAAACCCGCGGCAACCTCGCGGCCGGTGGTCGTGGCGAAGCGCGACCGCTGACGGAGAAGGATCGCTGGATCGCCGCTCAGGTTGGTCCGACCCTGCGTGAAAAAGGCCTGCTGTTCGTCGGCCTCGACGTGATTGGCGAGCACCTGACGGAAATCAACGTCACCAGCCCGACCTGTATCCGTGAGATCGACAACGCCTATGGCACGAAAATCGGCGAAATGCTGATGGATGCCATCGATCTGAAGCTTAAAGCCCGTTGATATAGAACACACAAGCACAAACCAACATTGCGTTATCATGCGCCGCCTGTGAAACGCGCGATGTTGGTTTTCTTGACATGACACTCCCCGCCGATCTACCCCCCGAACTCTCCAACAGCGGCGTGCGTGCGGCCGATCGCCTCGGCTTTACCCTGTTTCTCGCGGCGCTGATTCATCTGGCGCTGATCCTGGGTCTGGGGTTTACCTTCGCCGAACCCAGGCAGATCAGCAAAACCCTGGAAATCACTCTCGCCACCTTCAAAAGCGAAACCAAGCCGAAGAAGGCTGATTTCCTCGCCCAGGACAACCAGCAAGGCAGCGGCACCCTGGACAAAAAAGCGATCCCGAAAACCACCGAAGTTGCGCCATTCCAGGACAACACGGTGAAAAAGGTCACGCCACCGCCCTCAGTGAAAGCCGAGGTCCTGGAGGCCGCGCCGAAAGCTGCGGTCGCCACCATTACGCCGAAACCGAAGAAGACCACCACCACGCGTGAAGAGCTCAAGACCGAGCCCAAACCCAAGGCCGCCACACCGAGTTTCGACAGCTCACAACTCTCCAGCGAAATCTCCAGCCTGGAAGCCGAACTTGCCAATGAACAGCAGTTGTATGCCAAGCGCCCGCGCATCCACCGCCTGAGCGCCGCTTCGACCATGCACGACAAAGGTGCCTGGTATAAGGACGAATGGCGCAAGAAGGTCGAACGCATCGGCAACCTGAACTATCCCGACGAGGCCCGGCGCAAGCAGATTTACGGTAATTTGCGACTGATGGTCTCGATCAACCGCGACGGTTCGCTGTATGAAGTGCTGGTGCTGGAGTCCTCAGGTCAGCCGCTGCTGGATCAGGCAGCACAGCGAATCGTCCGCCTGGCTGCGCCCTTTGCACCGTTCAGCGGCGACCTGTCGGATATCGACCGACTGGAAATCATCCGTACCTGGAAGTTTGCCCGTGGGGACAAGTTGTCGAGTAATTAGGTAAACGCAGGCTCTTTGTAACAGCTGGCGAAGCCTGCGTTCGGCTCGGTCCGCGTTCGGGCGCAGCAGTCGTAAATGGCCAAACCGCGTTTTCCCGGAAGGATCGCGATCACAGGTTTTGCGAGGACTGCGTCCTCGAACGCAGGCTTCGCCAACTGCTACGGGGGAGTACCGCTCACCATTTCCTGTGCATCACCAGCTTGTCAGCTCGCCCCGCCAACGCCACACTAGCGCACATGAAGAACGTCAGCCCCAGCTACCTCAAGCATCACTTCCTGATCGCCATGCCGCATATGGCCGACCCGAACTTTGCGCATTCCTTGATCTACATCGTCGAGCACACTGCCAATGGTGCCATGGGGTTGGTGATCAATCGCCCACAGGACCTGAGCCTGGCGGACATCCTCGAACAGCTGCGCCCCGACATCGAGCCTGCGCCGCTCTGCCAGCACGTGCCGATCTTTACCGGTGGCCCGGTGCAGACCGACCGCGGGTTTGTCTTGCACCCCAGCGGTTCGACCTACCAGGCAACGGTGGAGCTCAACGGCCTGGCGCTGTCGACTTCCCAGGATGTGCTGTTCGCCATCGCCGATGGCGTTGGCCCGCCAAAAAGCCTGATCGCCCTCGGCTACTCCGGCTGGGACGCCGGGCAACTGGAGGCCGAACTGGCCGAAAACGCCTGGCTGACCTGTCCGTTCGACGCTGACATTCTGTTCAACACCAGCAGCGAACTGCGCCTGGAAGCAGCTGCCAAGCGATTGGGCATCAACCTGAACCTGTTGACCAGCCAGGCGGGGCACGCCTGATGGCCGCATTGCGTTTGCTGCTGGGTTTCGACTTCGGGACCAAACAGATCGGCGTCGCCGTCGGCCAGGTGATTACCGGCCAGGCCCGTGAACTCTGCACCCTGAAGGCGCAGAACGGCATTCCCGACTGGAATCAGGTCGAAGCACTGATCAAAGAGTGGAAGCCCGACGCCGTGGTGGTTGGCCTGCCGCTGAACATGGATGGCACGCCCAGCGACATGTGCGCGCGTGCCGAGAAATTCGCCAGGCGCTTGAATGGCCGCTACAACCTGCCCTTCTATACCCACGATGAACGCCTGACCACCTTCGAGGCCAAGGGCGAACGCCTGGCCCGCGGCGGCCAGCGTGGCAGCTATCGCGACAACCCGGTCGACGCCATCGCCGCAGCCCTGCTGCTGCAAGGCTGGCTCGACGAAAATGCAGCGCTGTTCGAATCCTGAAAAGTCGAATCCTGAAGACGTGTGGCTGTCATCAGCGACGCGCCTCCTGGCCGCAAACCAAGCAGTTACAACCCGAGCCTCATTGTGCAGAACCCGGCTCGGGCCCATGAAGGAGCAACCATGAGCCTGCCCAACCCCACCGAACTGATCAGCCAGATGGCGATCGATCTCAAGGTCCACCTGGCCCAACGCGCCATCAGCGAGCCGCGCTACATCGGCATTCGCACTGGCGGCGTCTGGGTTGCCCAGGCCTTGCTGGAAGCCCTGGGCAGCAATTCGCCACTGGGCACGCTGGATGTCTCTTTCTACCGCGACGACTTCAGCCAGAGTGGCCTGCACCCACAAGTGCGCCCATCCGAGCTGCCATTCGAGATCGAAGGCCAGCATCTGGTGCTGATCGACGATGTGCTGATGAGCGGACGGACCATCCGCGCGGCGCTCAACGAGCTTTTCGATTACGGCCGCCCTGCCAGCGTCACGCTGGTCTGCCTGCTGGATCTGAACGCCGCCGAGCTGCCGATCCGACCGAATGTGGTCGGCGCCACGCTGTCACTTGCCGCAAACGAAAGGGTAAAGCTGTCCGGCCCTGCGCCGTTCCAACTCGAACTTCAAGACCTCGCCCTTTAAGAGTCCATTGCGATGACGCCTCTCAATACCAAGCGCCCGCTGCAGCTCAATGATCAGGGCCAGCTGCGCCACTTCCTCTCGCTCGACGGTTTGCGCCGCGAGTTGCTGACCGAAATCCTCGACACCGCTGACTCCTTCCTTGAAGTCGGCGCCCGGGCGGTCAAAAAAGTCCCGTTGCTGCGCGGCAAAACCGTGTGCAACGTGTTCTTCGAGAACTCCACCCGCACCCGTACCACCTTCGAACTGGCCGCCCAGCGGCTGTCGGCGGACGTCATCACGCTGAACGTGTCGACCTCCTCCGCGAGCAAAGGCGAAACCCTGCTCGACACCCTGCGCAACCTTGAAGCCATGGCTGCCGATATGTTCGTGGTGCGCCACGGCGATTCCGGTGCAGCACACTTCATCGCCGAACACGTATGCCCGCAGGTGGCGATTATCAACGGTGGCGACGGCCGTCACGCGCACCCGACCCAGGGCATGCTCGACATGCTGACCATCCGTCGGCACAAGGGTGGTTTTGAAA
Organism: Pseudomonas sp. GW821-FHT02H09; assembly: GCF_059421425.1. Classification (NCBI taxonomy): domain Bacteria; kingdom Pseudomonadati; phylum Pseudomonadota; class Gammaproteobacteria; order Pseudomonadales; family Pseudomonadaceae; genus Pseudomonas; species Pseudomonas sp. GW821-FHT02H09. Next base: position 65,685 of record NZ_JBWKVA010000025.1, on the reverse strand, counting down.
ACCTCTCGGTGGCCATCGTCGGCGACATCCTGCACTCGCGGGTCGCGCGCTCGAACATGCTCGCGCTGAAGACCCTCGGATGCCCGGATATCCGCGTGATCGCGCCGAAAACATTGCTGCCAATCGGTATCGAGCAGTACGGCGTGAAGGTCTATACCGACATGACCGAAGGTCTGAAAGACGTCGACGTGGTGATCATGCTGCGCCTGCAGCGCGAGCGCATGACCGGCGGCTTGCTGCCGAGCGAAGGCGAGTTCTACCGTTTGTTCGGCCTGACCACCGCGCGTCTGGCCGGCGCCAAACCGGATGCCATCGTCATGCACCCGGGGCCGATCAACCGTGGGGTGGAGATTGAATCGGCGGTAGCCGACGGTCCGCACTCGGTGATCCTCAACCAGGTGACCTATGGCATCGCAATACGTATGGCCGTGCTGTCCATGGCCATGAGCGGGCAAACTGCCCAGCGTCAATTCCAGCAGGAGAACGCCCAGTGAAGCTCAGCATCCTCGGCGCCCGCGTCATCGATCCAGACAGCGGTCTGGATCAAGTTACCGATATCCACGTCGAAGCCTGCAAGATCGTCGCCCTCGGCGCTGCTCCGGCCGGTTTCGTTGCCGTCGACACCATCGACGCCAAAGGCCTTGTGGCCGCACCCGGCCTCGTCGACCTGAATGTCGCCCTGCGCGAGCCGGGTTACAGCCGCAAAGGCACGATTGCCAGCGAAACCCGCGCTGCCGCGGCCGGTGGCGTCACCAGCCTGTGCTGCCCGCCCCGGACCAAACCGGTACTCGATACCTCGGCAGTCGCCGAACTGATCCTGGACCGCGCTCGCGAAGCCGGCAACTGCAAGGTTTTCCCGATCGGCGCATTGAGCAAAGGCCTGGAAGGCGAGCAGCTGGCAGAGCTGATCGCCCTGCGCGATGCCGGCTGCGTCGCGTTTGGCAACGGCCTGGACAGTTTCCGCAACACCCGCACCCTGTGCCGGGCGCTGGAATACGCAGCGACTTTCGATTTGACGGTAATTTTCCACTCTCAGGATCATGATTTGGCAGAGGGCGGCCTGGCCCACGAGGGCCCGACCGCCAGCTTCCTGGGTTTGCCGGGGATTCCGGAAACCGCCGAAACCGTGGCTCTGGCCCGGGATCTGCTGTTGGTCGAGCAAAGCGGCGTGCGCGCGCACTTCAGCCAGCTGACCAGCGCACGTGGCGTGGCCCTGATCGCGCAGGCCCAGGCTCGCGGGTTGCCGGTGACTGCCGATGTGGCACTGTATCAATTGATTCTGACGGACGAAGCGCTGATCGATTTCAACAGCCTGTATCACGTGCAACCACCGCTGCGCACCCGCGCCGACCGCGATGGCCTGCGCGCGGCAGTGAAGTCTGGCGTGGTTCAGGCCATTTCCAGCCATCACCAGCCCCATGAGCTGGACGCCAAACTGGCGCCGTTCGGTGCTACCGAACCGGGCATCAGCAGTGTCGAATTGCTGCTGCCATTGGCCATGACCCTGGTTGAAGATGGTTTGCTGGATCTGCCAACGCTATTGGCGCGCCTGAGTGCCGGACCGGCCAACGCACTGCGCCTGCCAGCTGGCAAGCTTGCGGCAGGCGCGCCTGCCGACCTGGTGCTGTTCGATCCGGCCGCGTCGACGGTTGCCGGTGAGGCCTGGCTGTCCAAAGGCGAAAACTGCCCGTTCCTCGGCCATAGCCTGCCGGCGGCCGTGCGTTACACGCTGGTGGACGGGCGGATCAGCTACAGCAGTTGATGATCGTTCCCACGCTCCCGCGTGGGAACGCCTCACCGGACGCTCTGCGTCCGCTTCGTGACGCGGAGCGTCACGGGCTGCATTCCCACGCAGAGCGTGGGAACGATCATCGCGCGAGCGTGGGAACGATCATTTAACGACGCTGTGCATTCCTGATGGAAATCTGATCATTCAGCGTCCAGAAGTCATACAGCACGCCAATCAGGAACAACCCTCCGGTCAGCAGGTAAATAATCCCGCTGATCCATTTTCCCTGATACATGCGATGCAAACCGAACACACCGAGGAACGCCAGCAGGATCCAGGCGACGTTGTACTCGATCGGGCCTGCGGTAAATCGCAGGTCGGCTTCGCGATCCATTCCTGGAATCAGAAACAAATCGATCAGCCAGCCAATCCCGAGCAAACCGAAGGTGAAAAACCAGAGAGTCCCGGTCACCGGCTTGCCGTAATAGAAGCGATGCGCTCCGGTAAAGCCGAAAATCCAGAGCAGGTAACCGATCACCTTACTGTGGGTGTCCTGCGGCGAAACATCCTGACGATAGGTGCTCATGGGTTCCCTCTTTCGATGTGATAGATAAATTTTTTTAGTAGCTCTGTGACTTTTTTGTGTCGAGCCGACGTGTGGCTCATCGACCTTGCAGTCGGCGCAAAGCCTTGTAGCGCCTGACTTGTGTCGGACAGTTGCGCCAATTTACCGCATATTTGCCGAACTTGACCCCCAGGTTGAATCGACCAGCGGCCTTAAAAAGGCCCAAAAAGCTGTTATAAAGTTGCGCGCTTACCTACATAGAGCCTTGCCTTATGCGTCCATTTTTCAAGACATGGCTAACCATTTGCCTATTAATGCCACTGGCCGCCCACGCCACCAATCGTGAGCAACGTCTTCCAAACGTTAATGGTCACACACCGAAATCCCACGTTTCACTAGCCACCACTAAACACAAACATTCTGTAAAACACCCGATTCATCTGAGCAAGGCCGACACCACTCAGGTCCCGCCAATGGCGACCAAGCAAAGCAGCAACGTGTTGAGCCGTGCCGTGAACGTGTTGGGTACTCCTTATCGTTGGGGCGGTAGCAGCCCAAGTAAAGGTTTCGATTGCAGCGGCCTGGTGAAATACGCGTTCACCGACGTCGACGAGGCCGATCTGCCACGCACCTCGAATGCCATGGCCAGCGGTCACGGACAGAAAGTCGACCGTAAGGACCTCAAGCCAGGCGATCTGATCTTCTTCAACATCAAGAGCCACAAGGTCAACCACGTGGCCATCTACCTGGGCAATGACCGCTTCATCCATGCGCCACGCCGCGGCAAGTCGGTGACCATCGATACACTGAAAAAGCCGTACTGGGAAAGCCACTACGTCGTCGCCAAGCGGGTACTGCCGAAAGACCCGAACGCCATGCGTATTGTTCAGCGTTGATTTGAAGCCTTCGAGTTTAGATCGTTCCCACGCTCCAGCGTGGGGATGCAGCCAGTGACGCTCTGCGTCACATTCAAAAAGCGGACGCAGAGCGTCCAGTGAGGCATTCCCACGCGCAGCGTGGGAACGATCAAGGCCCTCATTTCCCACTTCAAAAACCATCCGGCGACCTGGCCTTCTCACGGGCGTGCTCGCGGCTGATCAAGCCCTTGGCCACAAGGTCCTTGAGACACATATCCAGGGTTTGCATCCCCACCGAGCTACCGGTCTGCATTGACGAGTACATCTGCGCAACCTTGTCTTCACGGATCAAATTACGAATTGCCGGGGTGCCGATCATGATTTCGTGGGCCGCAACCCTGCCACCACCAATCTTTTTGATCAGACTCTGAGAAATTACCGCCTGCAACGACTCGGAAAGCATTGACCGAACCATCGATTTCTCCTGTGCTGGAAACACGTCCACCACCCGATCGATGGTTTTCGCCGCAGAAGTGGTGTGCAGCGTTCCGAACACCAGGTGCCCGGTCTCTGCAGCCGTCAGCGCCAGACGGATAGTCTCCAGGTCGCGCATCTCGCCCACCAGAATCACGTCCGGGTCTTCACGCAGGGCCGAACGCAGCGCGGTGGAAAAACTTCGGGTATCGCGGTGCACTTCACGCTGGTTGATCAGGCACTTCTTCGACTCGTGGACGAACTCGATAGGGTCTTCGATGGTAAGGATGTGGTGATGTCGATGGTTATTCAGGTAATCGATCATCGCCGCCAGGGTAGTCGACTTGCCCGAGCCGGTCGGCCCGGTGACCAGCACCAGCCCGCGGGGCACATCGGTAATCTTGCGAAACACTTCATCCATACCAAGATCGTCCAGACTCAGGACTTTCGATGGAATAGTCCGCAACACCGCGCCGATGCCCCGATTCTGGTTGAACGCGTTGACCCGAAAGCGCGCCACACCGGGCACCTCGAAAGAGAAGTCGAGTTCCAGCAGTTCCTCGAAGTCCGCCCGTTGCTTGTCGTTCATGATGTCGTAAATCAGCTCATGAACCTGCTTGTGGTCCAACGCTGGCAAGTTAATCCGCCGCACATCACCATCAAGCCGGATCATCGGTGGCAAGCCAGCGGAAAGGTGCAAGTCGGACGCCCCCTGCCTGACGCTGAAGGCCAGCAGCTCAGTGATATCCATAGCGCTCCCCAATTCCAGTAGAATGCCGCAAACCTCAAACCCCTGGCGCACATTGAATGTCCACGATAGCAGACAACATCGCTCAGGTTGATGCACGGATCCGCGCCGCGGCACTTGCCGCGCAACGTGACGAAAACAGCGTCCGCCTGCTGGCTGTGAGCAAGACCAAACCCGCCGAGGCGCTACGCGAGGCTTACGCCGCCGGGATCCGCGACTTCGGTGAGAACTATCTGCAGGAAGCCTTGGGCAAACAGCTCGAATTGGCTGATCTGCCCTTGAGTTGGCACTTCATCGGCCCCATTCAATCGAACAAGACTCGCGCTATCGCCGAGAACTTCGCTTGGGTGCACTCCGTGGATCGTTTGAAAATCGCACAACGCCTGTCCGAACAACGTCCTGCCGAACTACCGCCGCTGAACATCTGTATTCAGGTCAATGTCAGCGGTGAAGCCAGCAAGTCCGGTTGCACCCCGGCCGACTTGCCTGCCCTGGCCAGCGCCATCAGTGCCTTGCCGCGCTTGAAACTGCGCGGGTTGATGGCCATTCCCGAGCCGACTGAAGATCGTGCCGCCCAGGACGCTGCCTTTGCGGCGGTGCAAACCTTGCAATCCAGCCTGAATTTGTCACTCGACACGCTTTCCATGGGCATGAGCCACGATCTGGAATCGGCCATCGCCCAAGGCGCCACCTGGGTACGGATCGGTACCGCACTGTTTGGCGCCCGCGATTACGGCCAGCCCTGAACGTGGCTGACTCACCTCTCTATAAGGACCTGTCATGAGCAAGACTCGTATTGCCTTTATCGGTGCTGGCAACATGGCCGCCAGTCTGATCGGCGGCCTGCGCGCCAAGGGGCTGGAAGCGGCACAGATCTGCGCCAGCGATCCGGGCGCCGAAACCCGGGCCAAAGTCCATGCCGAACACGGCATCGAACTGTTCGCCGACAACGCCGAAGCTGTTCAGGGCGCCGATGTGATCGTCCTGGCGGTCAAACCCCAGGCGATGAAGGCTGTGTGTGAAGCTCTGCGCCCAAGCCTGCAACCCCATCAACTGGTGGTGTCCATCGCTGCCGGCATCACCTGCGCCAGCATGAACAAGTGGCTCGGTGAGCAGCCGATCGTACGTTGCATGCCCAACACCCCGGCGTTGCTGCGCCAGGGCGTCAGCGGCCTGTACGCCACTGCCCGGGTTTCCGCTGAGCAACGTCAGCAAGCCCAAGAGCTGCTCTCGGCTGTCGGCATCGCCCTGTGGCTGGACCAGGAACAGCAGCTCGATGCCGTCACCGCCGTCTCAGGCAGTGGCCCGGCGTATTTTTTCCTGCTGATCGAAGCCATGACCGCTGCCGGCGAGAAGCTTGGCCTGCCACGGGAAACCGCCGCGCAACTGACCCTGCAAACCGCCTTGGGCGCCGCGCACATGGCGGTTGCCAGTGATGTCGACGCCGCCGAACTGCGTCGCCGCGTGACTTCACCTGCGGGCACCACAGAAGCTGCAATCAAGTCGTTCCAGGCTGGCGGCTTCGAAGCTCTGGTGGAAAAAGCACTCGGCGCCGCTGCGCACCGCTCGGCCGAAATGGCCGAACAACTGGGTCAATAAGGAGCCAAGAATGATTGGATTGAATACCGCAGCGGTTTACGTGCTGCAAACCCTCGGCAGTCTGTATCTGCTGATCGTGCTGCTGCGCTTTGTGCTGCAACTGGTGCGGGCGAACTTCTACAACCCGCTCTGCCAGTTCGCCGTGCGCGCCACCCAACCACTGCTCAAGCCCCTGCGCCGGATCATTCCAAGCATGTTCGGCCTGGACATGTCCTCACTGGTGTTGGCGATCATCGTGCAGCTGGCCTTGATGGCCCTGACCCTGTTGTTGACCTACGGCACCACCGGCAACCCGCTGCAATTGCTGATCTGGTCAATCATTGGCGCGACGGCACTGTTCCTGAAGATTTTCTTCTACGCCCTGATCATCAGCGTGATCCTCTCCTGGGTCGCTCCTGGCAGCCATAACCCGGGCGCCGAACTGGTCAATCAGATCTGCGAACCGGCCCTGGCGCCATTCCGCAAAATCCTGCCGAACCTCGGCGGCCTGGATATTTCGCCGATCCTGGCGTTCATGGTGCTCAAACTGCTGGACATGCTGGTGATCAACAACCTCGCCGCCATGACCATGATGCCGGAAATCCTGCGCCTGCTGATCTAGCCCAGGTCTTTCTGAATGAGCTATTTCCGTTGGGACGGTGACGATCTGATTCTGGAGTGTCACCTGCAACCTGCAGCCCGTAGCGACGAGTTCGCGGGGCTGCATGGTGAGCGCCTGAAAATCCGCCTCACCGCGCCACCGGTCGAAGGCAAGGCCAACGCACACCTAATGGCGTTTCTGGCCAAGGCGTTTGGGGTTTCCAAGAGCCAGGTGAGTCTGATCAGCGGTGAGTTGAATCGACAAAAACGGGTTCGGGTGAACTCGCCGAAGAAGCTTCCGGATTTGCCGGGACTGGTGCGTTAAGGCTGGCAGACTGTGTCAAGATCGTTCCCACGCCCCACGCTCTGCGTCCGCTTTGGAGGTGACGCGGAGCGTCACCGGATGCATTCCTTTGTGGCGCGTGGGAACGATCATTGAATCCTTGGTTGCTGGTCTGGGCAGCGGTCTTTAGACTTACGCCTCATTCAAGCGAGAGCAGGGTCGATGTCCACTGTCTTTCCCCACGATTCTGTTGGTCTGGTGACGCCGCAAATGGCGCACTTCAGCGAACCCCTGGCCCTTGCCTGCGGTCGTTCACTAGCTGCCTACGACCTGATCTACGAAACCTATGGCAAGCTGAACGCCACGGCCAGCAACGCCGTGCTGATCTGTCACGCCTTGTCCGGTCACCACCACGCGGCAGGCTTTCACAGCCCCGCTGACCGCAAGCCCGGCTGGTGGGACAGCTGCATCGGCCCCGGCAAGCCGATTGATACCAATAAATTCTTCGTCGTCAGCCTGAACAACCTCGGCGGCTGCAACGGCTCCACCGGCCCGAGCAGCATCAACCCGGAAAACGGCAAGCCGTTTGGCGCCGATTTCCCGGTGCTGACCGTGGAAGACTGGGTCCACAGCCAGGCGCGTCTTGCCGATCTGCTGGGCATCAGCCAGTGGGCCGCAGTAATCGGCGGCAGTCTGGGCGGCATGCAAGCCTTGCAGTGGAGCATCAGCTACCCCGACCGCATCCGCCACTGCCTGGCGATTGCCTCAGCGCCCAAATTGTCTGCGCAGAACATCGCCTTCAACGAGGTGGCCCGCCAGGCAATCCTGACCGATCCCGAGTTCCATGGCGGTTCGTTCCAGGAACTGGGCGTGATCCCCAAGCGCGGGTTGATGCTGGCGCGGATGGTCGGGCACATCACCTACCTGTCGGACGACTCCATGGGCGAGAAATTCGGCCGTGGCCTCAAGAGCGAAAAGCTTAACTACGACTTCCACAGCGTCGAGTTCCAGGTTGAAAGTTACCTGCGTTATCAGGGCGAAGAGTTTTCCGGGCGTTTTGATGCCAACACTTACCTGCTGATGACCAAAGCGCTGGACTACTTCGATCCGGCGGCGAACTTCGACGATAACCTGGCGAAAACCTTCGCCGGTGCCAAGTCGAAATTCTGCGTGATGTCCTTTACCACCGACTGGCGCTTCTCGCCGGCCCGCTCGCGGGAGCTGGTGGACGCACTGATGGCAGCCAAGAAAGACGTCTGCTACCTGGAGATCGATGCTCCGCAAGGCCACGACGCCTTCCTGATTCCGATCCCGCGCTATCTGCAGGCGTTTAGCAACTACATGAACCGAATTTCGCTTTGAGGACGCCATGAGAGCCGACCTGGAAATCATCCAAGAATGGATCCCCGCCGGCAGCCGCGTGCTCGACCTCGGTTGCGGTGATGGCGAACTGCTGACCTGGCTGCGGGACCACAAGCAAGTCACTGGCTACGGTCTGGAAAACGACCCGGACAACATTGCCGAGTGCGTGGCCAAGGGCATCAACGTCATTGAGCAGGATCTGGACAAAGGGCTTGGCAACTTTGCCAGCAACAGTTTCGATATCGTTGTCATGACTCAGGCCCTGCAAGCCGTGCACTACCCGGACCGGATCCTCGACGAAATGCTGCGGGTCGGCCGTCAGTGCATCATTACCTTCCCCAACTTCGGTCACTGGCGCTGCCGCTGGTACCTGGCCAGCAAAGGCCGGATGCCCGTTTCGGAGTTCCTGCCCTACACCTGGTACAACACGCCGAACATCCACTTCTGCACGTTCGGAGACTTCGAAGAACTGTGTCGTGAGCGTGAAGCGCGGGTCATCGATCGCCTTGCCGTCGATCAACAACATCGACATGGGTGGGCCAGTAAGCTATGGCCTAATCTATTAGGTGAGATCGGCATCTACCGCGTCAGCAGCCCCGGACTGCAAGACCACAAGGTCGCGGTGTAAACCACGTTATTTCGAGGAGAACGATCATGGGTCGTTTAGCTCTGTTTCTGCTCACAGCCTGCCTGAGCGTTACGGCCATGGCGGCCGAAGCAATCAAGAGCGATCGCCAGGAAACCTTCGGTGATCTGACGGTGCACTACAACACCTTCAATTCCACCTACTTGCAACCGGATATTGCCAAAGCGGCAGAGCTGATCCGCAGCAAGAACCAGGGCGTGATCAACGTGGCGGTGCTCAAGGCCAACAAACCGGTGATCGCACAGGTCAGTGGCTCGGTAAAGGACCTGACCAGCAAGAGCATCCCGTTGAGCTTCAAACAGATCACTGAACAAGGCGCGGTCTACTACATCGCGCAATTCCCTGTGGACCAGCAGGAAACCCGTACCTTCACGATCAACGTTCAAACTGGCAGCGACACCAACAGCTTCAGTTTCAACCAAGAGCTTTTCCCAGGCGAATAATGAACTTCACGCAACTCGTATTGGCCAGCCATAACGCCGGCAAACTCAAAGAACTCCAGGCCATGCTCGGCGAGTCGGTGCACTTGCGCTCGATCGGCGAGTTCAGCAGCGTCGAGCCAGAAGAAACCGGCCTGTCGTTCGTCGAAAATGCCATTCTCAAGGCCCGTAACGCCGCACGTATTTCTGGCCTGCCGGCATTGGCCGACGATTCAGGGCTGGCGGTGGACTTCCTCGGCGGTGCGCCAGGTATCTACTCGGCACGCTACGCCGACGGCCAGGGCGATGCGGCCAACAACGCCAAACTGCTGAATGTCTTGAAAGATGTGCCTGAGGCCGAACGCGGCGCGCAGTTCGTTTGTGTATTGGCGCTGGTGCGACATGCCGATGATCCGTTGCCGATTCTCTGCGAAGGGCTGTGGCACGGCCGTATCCTGACCCAAGCCAGCGGCGAGCACGGTTTCGGCTACGACCCGCTGTTCTGGGTGCCGGAACGCGCTTGCTCCAGTGCACAACTCAGCCCGACCGAGAAAAACCAGCTAAGCCATCGCGCCCGCGCCATGGCTCTGCTGCATCAGCGTTTGGGTCTGGCATGACTCAGGATTCATCCGTGCAGCCGCTGATTTTCGGCGGTTCGCAGACGCCTCGCGCGGCCCTGCTCCAGCTGCCGCCCCTGGCGCTGTACATCCACATCCCGTGGTGCGTGCGCAAATGCCCGTATTGCGACTTCAACTCCCACACTGCCAGCCCCGTGCTGCCGGAAGAGGAGTATGTGGACGCCCTGTTGGCTGACCTTGATCAAGACCTGCATGCGGTTTACGGCCGTGAGCTGAGTTCGATTTTCTTCGGCGGCGGCACACCAAGCCTGTTCAGCGCGCAAGCGTTGGGCCGTTTGCTTAAAGGTGTGGAGCAGCGAATTCCGTTTGCCAGCGACATCGAAATCACCCTGGAGGCTAACCCCGGGACTTTCGAGCAAGAAAAATTCGTCGCTTACCGCGCTTTGGGCATCAATCGTCTATCGATTGGTATTCAGAGCTTCCAGCAAGAGAAACTCAAGGCGCTGGGGCGGATCCACAACGGCGATGAAGCGATTCGCGCCGCTGGCATGGCCCGACAGGCCGGGTTCGACAACTTCAACCTGGACCTGATGCACGGTTTGCCCGATCAGTCCCTGGACGATGCCCTGGACGACTTGCGTCAAGCCATCGCATTGAAGCCGACTCATCTGTCCTGGTATCAGCTGACGCTGGAGCCGAACACAGTGTTCTGGAATCAGCCGCCGACCCTCCCGGAAGACGACACCCTGTGGGATATTCAGGAGGCCGGGCAAGCGCTGCTGGCCGAGCACGGTTACGCCCAGTACGAAGTGTCGGCGTATGCCCAGCCCGGTCGCCCGGCGCGGCATAACCTCAATTACTGGAGTTTCGGTGACTTCATCGGCATCGGTGCCGGGGCGCACGGCAAGCTCAGCCATTCGGACGGGCGCATTGTCCGCACCTGGAAAACGCGCCTGCCGAAGGACTACCTCAACCCGGCCAAAAGCTATAAGGCTGGTGAGAAAGCCCTGACCAACGAAGAGCTACCGTTCGAGTTCCTGATGAACGCCCTGCGCCTGACTGACGGTGTCGAGGCGCGGCTGTATCCGGAGCGCACCGGTCTGACGCTGGAAAGCCTTGCCGAAGGCCGTCGCGAGGCCGAACAAAGTGGCTTATTGCAGGTCGAACCCACACGCCTGACGGCCACCGCCCGCGGACAGCTATTCCTCAATGACTTGCTGCAATATTTTCTGATCTAAGGAAATCGAATGGATCTGGTACTCGACCTGCTCGCCACCGTGTCCCGCTGGAGTCGCAGCAACCTTTCGGAAATCGCTCTGGCGCTTGTCGGCTGCCTGCTGGTGCTGTTCGGCGCAGACATCAAAGGCTGGATCGAGCAACGCCTGGGCAGCATCGCCGGCGCCTTGCGCGTCCCGTTGATGGCCCTGCTGTGCATGATCGGCAGCGGCGCCGCACTGATCTACGCCACACCGTGGATTGTTCGCGGCCTGAGCCAGTTCAACAACTACAGCCTGGCGCCGGTGTTGTTGGTGGTGCTGGTGTTGATCGGCGTCGTCGCAGACCGCCGCTGAGCCATTGATCGTTCCCACGCTCCGCGTGGTAACGCCGCCATGGACGCTCTGCGTCCGATTTTGGCTGTGAGGCAGAGCGTCACGGGATGTGCATTCCCACGCAGAGCGTGGGAACGATCATTTCAGCACTGGCTGATCAGGCCAGCTTTTCGAACTTCAAATCCCACACGCCATGCCCAAGACGTTCGCCACGGCGTTCGAACTTGGTGATCGGGCGTTCGGCCGGACGCGGTACGCATTTGCCGTCTTCGGCGAGGTTGCGGTAGCCCGGCGCGACGTCCATGACTTCCAGCATGTACTCGGCATAGGGTTCCCAATCGGTGGCCATATGCAGCACGCCGCCAACTTTCAACTTGCTACGCACCAGCTCAGCGAACGACTCTTGAACGATGCGACGCTTGTGGTGGCGGCTCTTGTGCCACGGGTCCGGAAAAAACAGCAGCAGGCGATCGAGGCTGTTATCCGCGATACAACGATTGAGCACTTCGATCGCATCGCAATCGTAGACCCGCAGGTTGGTCAGGCCCTGAGTCAGCACGCCATTGAGCAGCGCGCCGACACCCGGACGGTGAACTTCAACGCCGATGAAATCCTGTTCCGGTGAAGCCGCAGCCATTTCCAGCAGCGAATGCCCCATGCCGAAACCGATTTCCAGGGTGCGCGGCGCGGAACGACCGAACACCTGGTCGAAGTCCACCGGCGCATCGGCCAGCGGCAGAACGAACAGCGGCGTACCTTGTTCCAGACCTTTTTGCTGGCCTTCGGTCATACGCCCGGCGCGCATCACGAAGCTCTTGATGCGGCGGTGCTGGCGTTCTTCGCCTTCTTCCTGCTGGATAGGCGTGTCGTTTGATTCAGTCATCAATGGCTCTTACTTGATCAGACCATCCAGCGGCGAGGAGGCGCTGGCATAAAGTTTTTTCGGCATGCGCCCGGCGAGATACGCCAGACGGCCTGCCACAATGGCGTGTTTCATGGCTTCAGCCATCATGATCGGCTGCTGCGCGTTAGCGATGGCCGAGTTCATCAGCACCGCTTCGCAACCCAGCTCCATGGCGATGGTCGCGTCGGAAGCAGTACCGACACCCGCATCCACCAACACCGGGATCCTGGCTTCTTCGAGGATGATCTGCAGGTTGTACGGGTTGCAGATCCCCAGGCCAGTACCGATCAGGCCGGCCAGCGGCATCACGGCGATGCAGCCGATTTCTGCCAATTGTCGGGCAATGATCGGGTCATCGCTGGTGTAGACCATGACGTCGAAACCTTCTTTGACCAGTACTTCAGCGGCCTTGAGGGTTTCGATTACGTTGGGAAACAGGGTTTTCTGATCAGCCAGGACTTCAAGCTTGACCAGGTTATGACCATCCAGCAGTTCGCGGGCCAGACGGCAGGTGCGCACCGCTTCGATCGCGTCATAGCAACCGGCGGTGTTCGGCAGGATGGTGTAACGATCCGGCGGCAGGATGTCGAGCAGGTTCGGTTCACCCGGGTTCTGGCCGATATTGGTCCGACGTACGGCAACGGTGACGATCTCGGCACCCGAGGCCTCGATGGCCAGGCGGGTTTCTTCCATGTCACGGTACTTGCCGGTACCTACCAGCAAACGCGACTGGTAAGTACGACCGGCCAGGACGAAGGGCTTATCGCTACGAACGTTGCTCATGGGAAATCCTCTGTTGGGGTGAGGTTCTGCAGAATGTGTCGACGCTGAATAACCAGTGATCTAACCGCCGCCGATGGCGTGCACCACTTCGACCTGGTCACCCTCGGCGAGGGCCGTCTCGGCGTGCTGGCTGCGCGGGACGATATCCAGATTGAGTTCGACCGCCACCCGGCGTCCGGTCAGATCCAGACGGTTCAGCAGGGCCGCGACGGTTTCGCCGTCGGGCAGTTCGAAGGATTCACCGTTCAACTGAATGCGCATGCCGGATGCCGTCATCATTTTTAGGGGCCAGCATTCTAGCCCGATCAGTCAGGCCGACCCAAGCCATTCGTCATGAAATGGACCGCTCGGTCAGCTCAACCGCCAAGCGGCAAGGCCGAGGCAGAACCAGCCGACCAGAAAGGCCAACCCGCCAAATGGCGTGACGATACCCAGCGTGCTGACACCGGTCAGGGTCAACAGGTACAGACTGCCGGAGAACAGCAAGATGCCGATAGCGAATGAAGCGCCCGCCCAGTTCATCAAACGCCCGGAAATCTGTGTCGCCAGCAACGCTACCGCCAGCAATGCGAGGGCGTGCACCAATTGGTAAGTGACCCCTGTGTGAAAAATCGCCAGGTACTCCGCGCTCAGGCGACTTTTCAGGCCATGAGCAGCAAACGCTCCAAGGGCGACGCCGGTAAACCCGAAGAAGGCAGCCAGCATCAGAAAGCCACGCAGCATGAGGAACTCCAGTCAGAATCATTCAACAAGGTCTGTATAATGACCCGCTCCACGGGTTCGACCAAGCCATCTCTATGCTGCGTTTACTTTTTCGTCGTTTCACCAAAGCCCTGTTCTGGTTCGCAGTTGGCAGCGTTTTGCTGGTACTGGTGTTTCGCGTCGTGCCACCACCAGGGACGGCGTTGATGATCGAACGCAAGGTCGAATCCTGGTTCGACGGCGAGCCTATTGAGCTGCAACGCAGCTGGCGGCCGTGGAACGAGATATCCGACGACTTGAAAATCGCGGTGATTGCCGGCGAGGACCAGAAGTTCTCCGAGCACTGGGGTTTTGATTTCGGCGCGATTGAGGCGGCGCTCGCCCATAACGAGCAAGGCGGCTCGATCCGCGGTGCCAGCACCCTGAGCCAGCAAGTATCGAAAAACCTGTTTCTGTGGTCCGGTCGCAGCTGGCTGCGCAAGGGCCTGGAAGCCTGGTTCACGGGGCTCATCGAAGTCTTCTGGCCCAAGCAGCGGATTCTTGAGGTGTACCTCAACAGCGTCGAGTGGGATGACGGCGTGTTCGGCGCCGAAGCGGCGGCTCGGCATCACTTCGGCGTCAGCGCGGCGTCCTTGTCGCGTCAGCAGGCCAGCCTGCTGGGGGCCGTACTGCCTAACCCGCGAGCCTGGAGCGCCAGCCATCCGAGCAGCTATGTTGCAGGACGCGCGAGCTGGATTCGTCAGCAGATGGGCCAGTTGGGTGGGGATGGCTATCTCGCGGGGTTGAACGATTCGCGCAGGGCGCCTTGGGCGCTGTGATCATTGGAGAGTGATGCAGAACCTGTAGGAGCGAGGCTTGCCCGCGATGAACGATGACGCGATGTTTCAGATATACCTCGGTCGCAGCTATCGCGGGCAAGCCTCGCTCCTACAACAGCACAAACAAAAACGCCCCGATCAGATCGGGGCGTTTTTTTTGTCTGGACGCTGCGTTTTAAGCGGCGATCGACAGTTTCAGCTTGTTCATCGCGCTCTTCTCAAGCTGACGAATACGCTCGGCTGACACGTTGTACTTCTGCGCCAGGTCATGCAGCGTGGCTTTATCTTCTGCCAGCCAGCGCTGGTAGAGAATGTCGCGGCTTCGATCGTCGAGCACTTCCAGCGCTTCGTGCAGGTTGCTGCTGGAGTTGTCGGTCCAGTCGGCGTCTTCCAGTTGACGCGCCGGATCGTACCGGTGGTCTTCCAGATAGTTGGCCGGCGACTGGAAGGCGCTGTCGTCGTCTGCTTCCGCAGCCGGGTCGAAGGCCATGTCATGGCCGGTCAGGCGACTTTCCATCTCGCGCACTTCCCGCGGCTCTACGCCGAGGCTTTCTGCCACACGATGGACTTCTTCGTTGTTCAGCCAGGCCAGACGTTTTTTCTGGCTGCGCAGGTTGAAGAACAGCTTGCGCTGAGCCTTGGTGGTGGCGACCTTGACGATGCGCCAGTTGCGCAGGATGAATTCGTGGATTTCAGCCTTGATCCAGTGCACGGCGAACGACACCAGGCGCACACCCATTTCCGGGTTGAAGCGTTTTACCGCTTTCATCAGGCCGACGTTGCCTTCCTGGATCAGGTCAGCCTGAGCCAGACCGTAGCCGGAATAGCTACGCGCTATATGTACTACAAAACGCAGGTGGGCGAGCACCATCTGCCGAGCCGCCCCAAGATCCTGCTCATAATAGAGACTCTCGGCCAGTTCACGCTCCTGCTCCGGTGTCAGCAATGGGATGCTGTTCACCGTGTGCACATAAGCCTCCAGGTTTGCACCCGGGACTAAAGCATATGCAGGTTGCAAAGAAGTGGTCATACGAAAAAACCTCCGACTCACATAACTCGTGCAGTTCAGCACTGCGAAAATTGACCGGGAACCGTAGGACAAGTTCCCTAGAAAGCTGAAAGGTCAATACAAGCAAAAAGACACTACTTCGGCGCAAGCTCCCTTAGGTGGCGTGCTACCGCAATCCAAGCACCGATATACCCTAACAGCACCGCGCCAAGCAAGAGCGATAGACCATCGGCGGGTGGCACCCCCGCCAGTGCAAAATCACTGCCGTACAACCCGGCCAGCCCGACCACCGCGTCGTTCAGCCAGTTGAGGCCGAACGCCAATACGCCCCAGGAAAAAATCCCTGCACCGAAGCCATAAAGCGCACCCATATATAGAAAGGGCCTACGCACATAGCTGTCAGTGCCGCCGACGAGTTTAATCACTTCTATCTCTGTGCGGCGGTTTTCAATATGAAGACGAATGGTATTGCCTATCACCAAAAGTAATGCAGAAACCAAAAGCACGGTCAGACCGAACACAAAACGGTCCCCCAGCTTGAGAATCGCTGCCAGGCGCTCGACCCAGACTAGATCAAGCTGTGCCTGTTGCACCTTCGGCAGCCCGGAAAGTCTTTGTCTTAATGCTTCAAGGGTGGGCTTGTCGACTTCATTCGGGGTCACCAGGACCACGCCTGGCAACGGATTCTGCGGCAGCTCTTTGAGCGCCTCGCCCAGGCCAGACTGCTGTTGAAACTCTTCCAGCGCCTGATCACGGCTGATGTACTCAGCATCCGCGACGCCCGGCAGGCCCTTGATCTGCTCACGCAGGTGCTCGCCTTCGTTGGCGCTGGCGTCGAGTTGCAGGTACAGGGAAATCTGCGCCGCACGCTGCCAGGACCCGCCTAGACGTTCGACATTGCTCAGCAACAGCGAAAGCCCCATCGGCAAGCTGAGGGCAACGGCCATCACCAGACAGGTGAAAAAGCTGCCGATCGGCTGTTTGCCCAGGCGACGCAGGCTGTCCAGCAGGCTGGCGCGGTGACTCTCGATCCAGGCATACAGCAAGGTGCTGAAGTCCGGGCCGTCGTCATCGTCGCGTTTTTTCTTCTGCGGTTGCGGGTCGGCGGCCTTTGGCGCCACACGCTCGGAAACCTTCGGACTGCGTGTCGCACTCATGCCCCAGCCTCCCCGTCGCCGATAAGGCGGCCGCGTTGCAGCGTCAGCATGCGATGACGCATGCGGGCAATCAGCGCCAGGTCGTGGCTGGCGATCAGCACGCTGGTGCCCAGCCGGTTGATGTCTTCGAATACACCCATGATTTCCGCCGCCAGACGCGGGTCGAGGTTACCCGTCGGTTCGTCCGCCAGCAGCAGTGCCGGGCGGTGAACGATGGCACGGGCAATACCGACGCGCTGTTGCTGGCCGGTGGACAGGTCACCCGGGTACAGGTCGGTCTTGTCCGAAAGCGCCACACGCTCGAGGGCCGAGTCCACGCGCTTGGCGATTTCAGCCTTGGACAGACCAAGAATCTGCAACGGCAAGGCGATGTTGTTGAACACCGTGCGATCGAACAGCAACTGGTGGTTCTGGAACACCACGCCAATCTGCCGACGCAGGAAAGGAATCTGGGCATTGCTGATCTGACCCAGATCCTGGCCGGCCAGCAGCAACTTGCCGGTAGTCGGGCGCTCCATGGCCAGCAACAGCCGCAATAAGGTGCTTTTACCGGCGCCGGAATGGCCCGTGACAAACAAAAATTCGCCCCTTCGGACTCGAAAGCTCAGCTCATGCAAGCCGACGTGTCCGTTCGGATAGCGTTTACCGACCTGTTCGAAACGAATCATGAACGCTCCCGCTCGGCAAAAAGTGCCTGGACAAAGGGTTCGGCTTCAAAAGTACGCAGATCATCGATGCTTTCACCGACACCGATGTAGCGAATGGGCAGGCCAAATTGCTTGGCCAGGGCGAAAATCACCCCGCCCTTGGCCGTGCCGTCGAGCTTAGTCAACGCCAGACCGGTCAGCTCGACCGTCTGATGGAATTGTTTGGCCTGGTTGATAGCGTTCTGGCCAGTGCCGGCGTCGAGCACCAGCAGTACTTCGTGCGGCGCATCGGCGTCGAGTTTGCCGATAACCCGACGAACCTTCTTCAGTTCTTCCATCAGGTTGTCTTTGGTGTGCAGGCGACCGGCGGTGTCGGCGATCAATACATCAATGCCACGGGCTTTGGCGGCCTGGACTGCATCGAAGATCACAGACGCGGAATCGGCCCCGGTATGCTGGGCGATCACCGGGATCTTGTTGCGCTCGCCCCAGACCTGCAATTGCTCGACCGCCGCCGCACGGAAGGTATCACCGGCCGCAAGCATGACTTTCTTGCCTTCGAGTTGCAGTTTCTTCGCCAGCTTGCCAATAGTGGTGGTTTTACCGGCACCGTTCACACCAACCACCAGAATCACGAATGGCTTGTTCTGCGAGGTGATGTTCAGTGGCTGCTCGACCGGTTTGAGCATGCTCGCAAGCTCGGCCTGCAGGGACTTGTAGAGTGCATCGGCGTCGGCCAGCTGTTTACGTGCGACCTTCTGGGTCAGGCTCTGGATGATCACCGAAGTCGCTTCGACACCGACGTCAGCGGTCAGCAGACGGGTTTCGATGTCTTCCAGCAATTCGTCATCGATCAGCTTCTTGCCCAGGAACAGGCTGGCCATGCCCTCGCCGATGCTGGCACTGGTCTTGGACAGGCCTTGCTTGAGGCGGGCAAAGAAACCGACTTTGTTTTCTTCGCGACTGGCACCGACCGGCTCCGCGGCTGCAGGCAATTCACTCGGCGCGCTGGGTACTGGCGCAACTGGCGCAGTAACAACCGGTGCAGCGACTGGCACTGGCGCCGGAGCCTGGACAGGTTCTGGAGCAACAAATGCGGCAATCACTGACTCTGGGACATCGGGTTCAACAGCAACCGGCTCAACAAACGAAATCGGCTCGACAGCCAGTAGCTCTACCGCTTGCTGAGTGACCGTTGGCGCAGGAATCGGCGGAGTGATATGCGGCGCCAGCTCATCTTCGACCAGCCCCACCGGCTCTTCTGCCACCGGCAGGACCAGCCAGGGCTTGTGCTCGACTTCCGGCGTCAGCGGTGCTTCCTGCGCCGGAGCAGGTTCAGCTGCCGGCTGATGCACCGACTCGGTGATCGGCAACACCAGCGGCGCCGGCGCTTGTGCAACGGGCGCAGCTTCTATTACCGGCTCAGGAACGGCCTCAGGAAGTGGCTTTGGCTGTTCGACGACGGTTTCCTGCGGCTTTTTGCGCAGCCACCCGAACAGGCTTTTTTTCTCGCCAGCCGCAGCTGGGCTCTTCTTGTCGTCGTTGGAACCAAACATGGATGACGGCTATCTCAAGGTAGCGACGCGCCAATGTGACGCCTCGACAGATAAATATTCGATGCAGAACAGACTGCTTTTTAGCCAGCTTGTTCACGCGCAACATTTTGTCGAGGTGCCCATCGGCACCTCAAAGGTCGACTAATACGAAGGACTGGTACGGCATCGTCGGCGAAAACGCAGAGTTTAGTTGACAAACTCAAAGCTTCAGCCGCAAACCCAAACAACCTGCTGACCGTTCAAAGGCCTGATAGGCGTGGCCGCCAGTAAAACGGATCAGTATCCTAGGGCGTGTCATCAATCATTACCAGTACCGCGTGGCCGCCTGAAAACCGGCCTGATAGTGCGCGGTACCGGTAATGATTGATGACACGCCCCAACCTCTCGCCCGCCGACGCCAAGACCAAGCGGGCAGCCCAACAGGTTTAAAAACGAATGAATGCTCTAGCCCGCCGCGCCGCAGGCCTGTTGCTCAGCACAGTTTGTCTGCCTCTTTCAGCTCTGGCTGCCGACCCACAGCCCACCCACGAGTTCACCCTCGACAACGGCCTGAAAGTGGTCGTGCGCGAAGACCATCGCGCTCCCGTGGTGGTTTCGCAGATCTGGTACAAGGTCGGCTCCAGTTATGAAACCCCGGGCCAGACCGGTTTGTCCCACGCCCTGGAACACATGATGTTCAAGGGCAGCGAGAAAGTCGGTCCCGGCGAAGCCTCGTTGATCCTGCGCGATCTGGGCGCCGAAGAGAACGCGTTCACCAGCGACGATTTCACCGCCTTTTACCAGGTACTGGCTCGCGACCGCCTGGGCGTGGCTTTCGAACTGGAAGCCGACCGCATGGCCAACCTGCGCCTGCCGGCCGATGAGTTCAGCCGCGAAATTGAAGTGATCAAGGAAGAGCGTCGCCTGCGCACCGACGACAAGCCGACGTCCAAGGCCTTCGAGCGCTTCAAGGCCATGGCTTACCCGGCGAGCGGTTACCACACGCCGACCATCGGCTGGATGGCGGACCTGGACCGGATGAAGGTCGAAGACCTGCGCCGCTGGTACCAGTCCTGGTATGTGCCGAACAACGCCACGCTGGTGGTGGTCGGTGATGTGACCCCGGATGAAGTCAAAGCCTTGGCCCAACGCTACTTTGGTCCGATCGCCAAACGTGCCATACCGCCAGCGAAGATCCCGCTGGAGCTGGCCGAGCCCGGCGAACGCCAGATCACCCTGCACGTGAAGACCCAACTGCCGAGCCTGATGCTGGGCTTCAACGTGCCAAGCATCGCCACTGCGGTGGACAAGCGCTCGGTGAATGCCTTGCGACTGATCTCGGCCCTGCTCGATGGCGGTTACAGCGCACGCCTTCCGACCCAACTGGAGCGCGGCGAAGAGCTGGTCTCCGGTGGCTCGTCGAGTTACGACGCCTACACCCGCGGCGACAGTCTGTTCACGCTCTCTGCGACGCCCAACTCCCAGAAAAAGAAAACCATGGCCCAGACCGAAGCGGGCCTGTGGCGCCTGCTCGAACAGTTGAAAACCACCGCCCCCACCACGGATGAACTGGAGCGCGTCCGCGCCCAGGTGATCGCCGGCCTGGTCTTCGAGCGTGACTCGATCACCAGCCAGGCCACTGCCATCGGCCAGCTGGAGAGCGTCGGTCTGTCCTGGAAACTGATGGATACCGAACTCGCCGAGCTGCAAAGCGTGACTCCGGAAGACATCCGCAACGCCGCCCGCACCTATTTCACCCGCGAACGTCTCAGCGTTGCGCATGTCCTGCCCGAGGAGACAACACATGAGTGAGCGCAAAAAATCACGCCTGGCCTTGATCGGCCTGGTACTCGTCGCGCTGGTCGTTTCACTGGGCTTCTACTTCAGCCGCCCAGGCCAATCCGATGCCAGCCAGGCACTCGATCAGGCCAAGGCCAGCAAAAAGCTGCAATCGCTGACCGAGCTGGACGGCAAGGCGCCAAGCCACCGTGCGCTGGACGTACAAACCTGGAAAACCGCCGAAGGCGCCAAGGTGCTGTTCGTTGAAGCCCGCGAACTGCCGATGTTCGACATGCGCCTGACCTTCGCCGCGGGTAGCAGCCAGGATGGCAGCACACCCGGTCTGGCGCTGCTGACAAACGCCATGCTCAATGAAGGCGTGGCTGGTAAAGACGTCGGCGCGATTGCCGAAGGCTTCGAAGGTTTAGGTGCCGATTTTGGCAATGGTGCTTATAAAGACATGGCGATAGCATCGCTGCGCAGCTTGAGCGCCGTTGATAAACGCGCACCTGCCTTGAAGCTGTTTGCCGAAGTCGTGGGCAAACCGACACTCCCGGCTGACTCGCTGGCGCGAATCAAAAACCAGATGCTCGCCGGTTTCGAATATCAGAAGCAGAGCCCCGGCAAACTGGCGAGCCTTGAGCTGATGAACCGCTTGTACGGCAATCATCCTTATGCCCACGCCAGCGATGGCACGGCAAAAAGTATTCCGTCGATCACCCCTGCGCAAATACGGACGTTCCATGACAAGGCTTATGCCGCTGGCAATGTGGTGATTGCCTTGGTCGGCGACCTGTCACGCACGGAAGCCGAAGCCGTTGCCGCGCAAGTTTCCGCCGCGCTGCCGAAAGGTCCGGCGCTGGCCAAAATCGAGCAACCGGTTGAGCCAAAGGCCAGTATTGGCCATATCGAGTTCCCGTCCAATCAGACCAATCTGATGCTCGCGCAACTGGGCATTGACCGTGATGATCCGGACTACGCGGCGCTGTCCCTGGGCAACCAGATCCTCGGCGGTGGTGGTTTCGGTACACGGCTGATGGACGAAGTCCGCGAGAAGCGCGGCCTGACCTATGGCGTATACTCCGGTTTCTCCCCGATGCAGGTCCGCGGGCCGTTCATGATCAATCTGCAAACCCGCGCCGAGATGAGCGAAGGAACGCTGAAACTGGTCCAGGACGTTCTCGCCGATTACCTGAAAACCGGTCCGACCCAGAAAGAACTGGACGACGCCAAGCGTGAACTGGCCGGCAGCTTCCCGCTGTCCACCGCGAGCAACGCCGATATCGTCGGTCAGCTTGGTGCCATGGGTTTCTACAACCTGTCACTGAGCTACCTTGAAGACTTCATGCAACAGTCCCAAAGCCTGACCGTCGACCAGGTCAAGACTGCGCTGAACAAACACCTGAGCGCTGACAAAATGGTTATTGTCAGCGCTGGGCCAACCGTTCCACAAAAGCCGTTACCGGCCCCTACTGACAAACCTGCCGAGCAACCGCTCGGGGTTCCGGAGCATTAATGGCCAGCCCATCGCGTCCCAGCAAAAAACCTGTTCACAACGTCCATAACGGCGTTGGTCAGCTGCGTATCATCGGCGGAGAATGGCGTAGCCGTCGCCTGAGCTTCCCGGACGCTCCGGGCCTGCGCCCGACCCCGGACCGCGTCCGCGAAACCCTGTTCAACTGGCTCGCACCGTACGTCGTCGGGGCCAAGGTGCTCGACCCGTTTGCCGGTAGCGGCGCCCTGTTCCTCGAAGCGCTGTCCCGTGGCGCTGCCATGGGCCAGGCGCTGGACAGTAGCAACATTGCCGTTTCCAGTCTGCGCGAGCACCTGGGCACCCTGCGCTGCACCACCGGTCAGGTGCAGACCGCAGACGCCTTGCGCTACCTGGAAACCCAGCCGGCGACGCCGTTCGACCTGGTATTTCTCGATCCACCGTTCAACCAGAACCTGTTGCCCGCTGCCTGCACACTGCTGGAAGAGCGCCAATGGCTGGCCGACGCCGCGTGGATCTATACTGAAAGCGAAACGGCGCCCTCGACGCTCGGCCTTCCAGCCAGCTGGCGCCTGCACCGGGAGCAAAAATCCGGGCGGGTGCACTACGCGCTGTGGCAACGTATGGCAGAGACCGTCGGTTAATCGACAGGCCTGAAAAAGGTTCATACCCGGGGTCTGTTGACAGACCTTGGGTGCGCAATTGTGCACCGAGAAAAATCGTGCCTACACCGTCAGATCGTTTCACCCCCGCCTTTGGCCTGGGCAACCCGCACCTGCAAACCTTGTGGGGCCCACTGTGGCGCAAAACCACTCATCTCGACCGGCAACGTGAACGACTCTGGCTTGAAGATGGCGACTTCCTCGACCTCGACTGGCATGGCCCTCATAGCTCCAATGCCCCCTTGGTGCTGGTGTTGCACGGACTGACCGGGTCTTCAAACTCGCCCTATGTGGCCGGGTTGCAAAAAGTGCTGGCAGCTCGAGGCTGGGCCAGCGTGGCGCTGAACTGGCGCGGCTGCTCGGGCGAACCGAATCTGTTGCCACGCAGCTATCACTCCGGCGCCAGCGAAGACCTCGCGGCAACGATCAGCCATCTGCGGGCCCAGCGGCCGTTGGCTCCGTTGTATGCAGTCGGCTATTCGCTGGGCGGTAATGTGCTGCTCAAACATCTCGGGGAAACCGGCCACGACAGCGAGCTGCTGGGCGCCGTGGCGGTTTCGGTCCCCTTTCGTCTCGACCAGTGCGCTGACCGTATCGGCCAGGGTTTTTCCAGGGTTTATCAGGCGCATTTCATGCGCGAGATGCTGGCCTACATCAAAAACAAGCAACGGCGATTCCTGCATGACGGCCGCCACGAAGGCCTGGCCACCCTGGACGGGCTCGGCTCGCTGGACAACTTGCGGACTTTCTGGGATTTCGACGGCCGGGTCACCGCGCCACTGAATGGGTTTCTGGATGCCGAAGACTATTACCGGCGCGCCTCCAGTCGTTATTTTCTCGGGGCCATCCGCACACCGACCCTGATCATTCAGGCAGCTGACGATCCGTTCGTATCCCTCCACAGCTTGCCGCAGGCTGAAGAGCTGTCACCGAGCACGCAGTTTGAACTGCAGACCAAGGGTGGGCATGTCGGTTTTGTCGACGGAACCCTGCACAAACCCGGCTACTACCTGGAACGCCGTATCCCGCATTGGCTGACCGGTGCAGGTCACAGGTAGCGATGATGAACACTGAGGGCGAGTCGATCCGCTTCTGGCAAGCCGCGCCGCTGGCCGGTGTCGAGTTATTGGCCGCCCGCTACATCGAGCACCGTTTTGTACCCCATGTGCATGATGGTTATGTCATTGGCCTGATCATGGCCGGCGCCCAGCGTTATCGCTATCGCGGCGCAGAACATCTGGCGGGCACCGGGACATTGGTGCTGATCAATCCGGACGAATTGCACACCGGCCACAAAGGTACCGATGACGGGTGGCTGTATCGGGCCTTTTATCCAGACAACGAGCAGATTCTCTCACTGCTGGCCGAGCTCGAACTCCCGGCCAACAGCCTTCCGGCATTCGGTGCCACGCTCTATCGCGATCCGGACCTGGTGAGCGGCTTCTGCCAGCTGCACCGGTTGCTGGAAAGCCCGGCCACGGCGCTGCAACAGCAGACAGTCTGGCGGGAAATGATGCTGTCTTTGCTGCAACGGCACGCGGGAGTGCCCACGCCCGGTAAGCCAGGGCAGGAACATCGCGCCATCGTCCAGGCCAAAGAGCTGCTGCAATCGCAACTGGCCTCGCCGCCCTCCCTCGAGGAACTGGCCACTGCGGTTAACCTGTCACCCTTTCATTTCGCCCGAGTGTTTCGCCGGGCAACCGGCATGCCGCCACATACCTGGCTGATGCAGCAGCGCATTGCTCAAGCGCGGGCATTGTTGCGCAAAGGTTGCCTGCCGCTGGAAGTGGCGACGCAATTGGGCTTCGCCGACCAGAGCCATCTGAGCCGGCAGTTCAAGCAAGTCTATGGCGTCGGGCCGGGGGCTTATCGGACCGCAAGCGCAAGATCGTTCAAGACAGACTTTTCCTGAGCTGCCTAAGATGCGGGCAACAAGGAGAGTCTTGATGACCCGCAAACAGCTTTATTCCCGAGGTATCCGCGACAGCTTTGCCATGGCCGTGGGCATTCTGCCGTTCGGGCTGATCTTCGGCACATTGGCCGGCGCCGCTGGCCTGACGTTATGGCAAGCGGTCGGTATGTCGCTATTCGTCTACGCCGGTTCCGCGCAATTTATCGTCATCAGCCTGTTCGGCGCAGGTGCCAGTGCGGTGGTGATTCTGCTGACGACCTTTATCGTCAATCTGCGCCACGTGCTTTACAGCGCCACCCTGCAGCCTCATGTCAGCCAGTTGCCGCAGCGTTGGCGAGTGTTGTTGGCGTTTTGGCTGACGGATGAAACCTTCGCAGTGGTTCAACGCTTCTATCTGCTGCACGGTGATCGCCCGCTTGCGCACTGGTATTGGCTGGGCGTCACCAGTTCGCTGTATGTGTGCTGGGTGTCGAGTTCACTGGTGGGTGTGCTGTTCGGTCAGGCCGTGCCGGACTTGGCGAGCTGGGGGTTGGAGTTTGCCATGCTGGCGACCTTTATCGGCATCGTCGTGCCGTTGCTGCGCAATAAACCACAAGTTGCTGCCGCACTGGCGGCAGGCGCCGTAGCATTGGTGACCTATGGCTGGCCCTACAAACTCGGACTGATGGCAGCCGCCTTCAGCGGGATTGCGGTGGGCGCAGTGTTGGAGCGTCGACGATTGGCGACTCAGACTGGCAAGGAGTTGCACTCATGAGTTACTGGTGGCTGATTTTCGGCATGGCCGCGATTACCTTTGTGCTGCGCTACAGCTTGTTCGCCTGGCCAAATCTGAGCTTCCCGCCGCTGGTGCGCCAGGGTTTGCACTATGTGCCGACAGCAGTGCTGACAGCTATTGTAGTGCCCGGCATGTTGCTGCCCGATGGTGAGCATTGGGCGCTGAACCTGAGTAATGCGTACCTGTTGGCGGGGTTGGTCGCGATTGCCATTGCCGCGTTGACCCGGCATTTGCTGGCGACCATTGGAGGCGGGTTGCTGGTGTTCTTTTTGTTGCGCTGGATGATGGGGCAATTGCCGGTCTAGTGATCGTTCCCACGCTCCGCGTGGGAATGCCGCCCGGGACGCTCTGCGTCCGCCGTTGATGTGACGCAGAGCGTCACTGGATGCATTCCCACGCAGGAGCGTGGGAACGATCGTTATCTTCAATCGCCCTTGGCGATGCCACGCTTGGGATCGGTAATCCACTCACTCCACGATCCTGCATACAGACTGGCCAGCGGATAACCTGCCAGGCACAACGCAAAAAGGTTATGGCAAGCCGTCACGCCGGAACCGCAATAGGCCACCAGTTCACTCGGCGAGCGGTCACCCAGCTTCGCAGCGAAACGTTGCTTGAGCTGGTCTGCCGGGAGAAAACGCCCGTCGCCACCCAGGTTTTCGCTGAACGCCGCGCATTGTGCGCCGGGGATGTGCCCGGCCACGGGGTCGATCGGCTCCACCTCGCCACGGAAACGCGGCTGGGCGCGAGCATCGAGCAAGGTCAGGGTTGGCTGGCCGAGGCGCTTTTGCAGTTGTTCGGCACTCAATAGCAGCGAGTCGTCTGGTGTACCTGCAAAGCTGCCGGGGCGTGTATCAGGCGCGTCCAGACTCAACGGCAAACCAGCCGCGTGCCAGGCCTTCAAGCCGCCATCGAGAATGAACACACCGTCGCGCTTGCCCAGCCAGGCCAGCAGCCACCAGGCGCGTGCGGCAAATGCACCGGGGCCATCGTCATACAGCACAATTTCACTTTCGGCATTGATACCCCAGGCCTGCAAACGCTCAGTCAGCTGCTCAGGATCCGGCAACGGATGGCGACCGGTCACCCCCTTGATCACAGGACCGCTGAGGTCACGCTCCAGATCGGCGAAAGATGAGCCGGCGATATGCCCTTCGGCATAACTGCGCTGGCCGTAGTCCGGGTCTTCCAGGGCAAAACGGCAATCCAGAATCACCAGCCCGGCCTGCTCCTTTTTCAAGTCCAGAGCTTGAGGGCTGATCAATTGCGCAATGGGCATAACGGGCTCCTGTGATTACGTCTGTGGTTGATCCTACTGCACTTCTTCCAGTGCCTGCGCCAGCGGCACATAAAACTCATCGAACAGCGCAGTCACTGCCTCCCGAGCCTGGTCAGTGACAAATCCGGCTTCCAGTACCAACACCTGATAGACCCCGCGCTTTATGGCCTCTTCACTCAGATGCGTGGAGTTTTCCCGCGTGGTGCAGAGAAAGCGCACCCAGGAGGTGAGGATGATCCAGGCGTTGAGGGTCAGCGATTCAATCTGGACCCTGCCCATGCTCAGGATTCCGGCCTCGACAAAGCCCTCGTAAATGGCCGTGCCCTGGATCAGACAGCGCTGGGAAAACCGTCGGTAGCGAGCGGCCAGTTCCGGGTCACTGTCGAGCAGGTGTTCGAGGTCTCGGTGCAGGAATCGGTAGCGCCACATGGCGGCGAGCAGCGCCTGCAGGTAATAACGTTTGTCTTCGACCGTAGCCGCACGGCCCTGGGGTGGGCGCAGGAAACTGTCCACCAGGTTTTCGTACTCACTGAACAGCACGGCGATGATCGCCTGCTTGTTGGGGAAGTGGTAGTACAGGTTGCCCGGGGAAATTTCCATGTGGGCCGCGATGTGGTTGGTGCTGACGCTACGCTCGCCCTGCTGATTGAACAGCTCAAGGCTGTTCTGGACGATGCGCTCGCTGGTTTTTATCCGTGGGGCCATGGGCTTGGGCTTTAATTCAGAGTGCGTTAACGAGCATCTTACGACCTATCCCGAATCGGATAAATCAAAGCTGTCGAGTGATGTCATTTGACATTTTAGAGCATAGACTCTAAAAACAAGTCTCTCGAATAAAAATCGGAGCCATCCATGCCTGCCGACATTGCCTATCTGCAAGACTCTCAACCGCAACTGGATGAGCTCCACAGGCTGTTTGCCGCCCAGCGCCAGGCCTATGCGGCCCACCCAATGCCACCAGCGGCGCAACGCCAGCAATGGCTCAAGGCCTTGCGTCATGTGTTGAGCGACGAACGCCAGGCGTTGATCGACGCCATCAGCCAGGATTTCAGCCACCGCAGCGCCGATGAAACCTTGCTTGCCGAACTGATGCCTAGCCTGCACGGCATTCATTACGCCAGCAAACACCTCAAAGGCTGGATGAAATCGTCCCGACGCAAAGTAGGCGCAGCCTTCCAGCCCGCCTCGGCCAAAGTCATCTATCAACCACTGGGCGTGGTCGGGATTATCGTGCCGTGGAACTATCCGCTTTACCTCGCCATCGGCCCCTTGGTCGGCGCGTTGTCCGCCGGTAATCGGGTGATGCTCAAGCTCAGCGAGTCGACGCCGGCCACCGGGCAATTGCTCAAGGAATTGTTGGCTCGGGTCTTTCCAGAAGACCTGGTCTGCGTTGTATTGGGAGAAGCCGAGGTCGGCATGGCGTTTTCCAGACTACGCTTCGATCACCTGCTGTTTACCGGCGCCACCAGCATTGGCAAGCATGTCATGCGCGCCGCGGCAGAACACCTGACCCCCGTGACCCTGGAACTGGGCGGCAAATCGCCGGCCATTGTCTCCGCCGACGTACCGCTCAAGGATGCCGCTGAACGCATCGCCTTCGGCAAAACCCTGAACGCGGGACAAACCTGTGTCGCTCCGGATTACGTGCTGGTGCCGGAGGACCGCGTTGGCGCCTTCATCGAAGCCTATCGCAAGGCCGTTCGCGGGTTTTATCCCAAGCTTGCAGACAACCCGGACTACACCGCGATCATCAATGACCGACAAATGGCACGGCTCAACGGCTACCTCAGCGACGCCACCAGCAAGGGCGCGTTGCTGATCCCGCTGTTCGACCAGGGTCAGGGTCGACGCATGGGCCACAGCCTGTTGCTGAACGTCAACGACGAGATGACCGTAATGCAGGACGAAATCTTCGGTCCGGTGCTGCCCATCGTCCCCTACACCGGCCTGGATCAAGCCTTTACCTACATCAACCAACGACCGCGTCCGCTGGCGCTCTACTACTTCGGCTACGACAAGGCAGAACAAAGCCGCGTGCTCAACGAAACCCACTCAGGGGGCGTTTGCATCAACGATACCTTGCTGCACGTCGCTCAAGACGATATGCCGTTCGGCGGCATCGGCGCATCGGGGATGGGCCATTACCACGGCCGTGAAGGCTTCCTGACGTTCAGCAAGGCCAAGGGCGTGCTGACCAAGCAGCGGCTGAATGCGGCGAAATTGATTTACCCGCCTTACGGAAAATCCATCCAGAAGCTGATTCAGAAGCTGTTTGTCCGCTAACCACATTGCTGTCGGGTAATAACAATAATGAACCCAAGCCTGTCTGAATCACCCGAGCTGTCACGACGCGGTCTATTGAAGTTCGGCCTGTGCGCCAGTGCCTTCCTCGCCACTGCCGGGCTTGGCGCCAGCCTCAGCGGCTGCTCGGCCAGCACCCCGGCCAGCGGTTTTGCGATTCTGCGCAGCAGCGACCTGCCATTTCTACGGGCACTGATCCCGGTGATGCTCGAGGGTGCCGTGACCGTCGAGAAAATGCCTGTGGCCATCGACGGCACCCTGCAAAGCCTGGATCGCGGTCTCGATCACCTGTCGCCGGAAATGCTCAAGCGGACCCGGCAACTGTTCGATGTGCTCGGCATGGCCATCACCCGTGGGCCATTGACCGGCATCTGGGGCAGTTGGGAGAACGCCAGCGTCAATGACATCCGGCACTTTCTCAAGCGTTGGGAAAACAGCTCGTTGAGCCTGCTGCGCATGGGCCACAGCTCGCTTGTGCAACTGGTGATGATGGCCTGGTACGGTCGCACCGAATCGTGGGCGCACTGCGGGTATCCGGGGCCGCCGAAGGTTTGAGATTTGCGGTGCCCCATTCGCGGGCAAGCCTCGCTCCTACGGACTGGTCCAAAAAAACTGGACCACAACAGTTTGCTCGCGATTGGCCGCGGAGCGGCCACCTGCGTTTAATCCATAAAAACAAGAGCACCTGATATGCCCGTACCTGATCTGTTTCGCGAGGGCCTGGCCCGTGGCTGGAAAACCCATGACGGCTCGCAACTGGAGCAGGACCTGACGCTGGAAGCGGACGTGGCGATCATCGGCAGCGGTGCCGGCGGCGGCACTACGGCAGAGATTCTCAGCGCCGCCGGCTACAAGGTGCTGCTGATCGAAGAAGGCCCGCTCAAGACCAGCAGCGACTTCAAGATGCTGGAAGATCAAGCCTACGCCAGCCTCTATCAGGAAGGCATCGGCCGCATGAGCAAGGACGGTGCGATCACCATCCTGCAAGGCCGCGCGGTCGGCGGCACGACGTTGATCAACTGGACTTCGAGCTTTCGAACCCCGCAGCCGACTCTTGAGCACTGGGCCAAAGAACACAATGTCAAAGGCCACAGCCCTGCCGAGATGGCGCCCTGGTTCGAGAAAATGGAGCAGCGCCTGGGCATCGCGCCGTGGATGGTACCGCCTAATGCCAACAACGACGTGATCAAGAATGGCTGCGAAAAGCTCGGCTACAGCTGGCATGTGATCCCGCGCAACGTTCGCGGGTGCTGGAACCTCGGTTATTGCGGCATGGGCTGCCCGACCAACGCCAAACAATCGATGTTGGTGACCAGCATTCCGGCAACCCTGGAAAAAGGCGGCGAACTGCTATATCTGGCCCGTGCCGAACATCTGTTGATCAAAGATGACAAGGTCACTGGCCTGCAATGCGTGGCCATGGACGCACGCTGCGTCGCGCCGACCGGGCGCAGCATCACCGTCAAGGCACGGCACTATGTTCTGGCCGGCGGCGGCATCAACAGCCCGGCGTTGCTGCTGCGTTCCAAGGCGCCCGACCCCCATGAGCGGCTCGGCAAACGGACCTTCCTACACTTGGTAAACATGTCTGCCGGGCATTTCGACGGCGTGATCAACCCGTTCTACGGCGCGCCCCAATCGATTTATTCCGACCATTTTCAATGGCAGGACGGCACTACCGGCAAAATGTCCTACAAGCTGGAAGTCCCCCCGCTGCACCCGGCGCTGGCCAGCACCCTGTTCGGCGGTTTCGGTTCCGACAACGCACTGCGCATGGAACAACTGCCCCACACCCACGCCATGCTTGCACTACTGCGTGATGGTTTTCACCCCGACAGCCCCGGCGGCAGTGTCGAGTTGCGCGGTGATGGCACACCGGTGCTCGACTATCAGGTATCACCTTATGCCTGGGATGGCCTGCGCCGGGCCTTCCACAGCATGGCGCAAATCCAGTTCGCCGGCGGCGCAAAGGAAGTCATGCCCCTGCACAACGATGCCCGTTATGTAAAAACCCTCGCGCAAGCCCGCACGCTGATCGACGGTCTGAGCCTTGAGTTGTATCGCACGCGCCTGGGTAGCGCTCACGTGATGGGCGGCTGCGCCATGGGCGAAGACCCGAAAAATGCCGTCTGCGACAGCCTCGGCCGGCATCATCAGTTGGGCAATCTGTCGATCCACGATGGCTCGTTGTTCCCCACCAGCATTGGCGCCAACCCGCAGCTGTCGGTCTACGGACTGACGGCGCAATTGGCGACTTCACTGGCCGAGCGTTTAAAAAACTCGTGAAAAAGCACATTATTCGTATCGTCTATAGTGCTTTCTTCCCCCAAAGGCGACTTGGCCGACCGGGAAGGCTGCGATACCATCCGACTCCCCAACGGACTCCCGCCAGGACGACGCGATGAACCGAGTGTTGTACCCAGGTACCTTCGACCCGATTACCAAGGGCCATGGCGATCTGGTCGAACGCGCCGCGCGCCTGTTCGACCATGTGATCATTGCCGTCGCCGCCAGCCCGAAGAAAAACCCGCTTTTCCCCCTGGAACAGCGTGTGGAGCTGGCCCGCGAGGTCACCAAACATATACCGAACGTTGAAGTCGTCGGTTTCTCCACGCTGCTTGCGCACTTTGCCAAGGAAAAGAACGCCAATGTGTTCCTGCGTGGCCTGCGAGCGGTGTCGGACTTCGAATACGAATTCCAGCTGGCCAACATGAACCGCCAGTTGGCGCCGGATGTGGAAAGCCTTTTCCTCACCCCGTCAGAGCGTTATTCGTTCATTTCTTCGACGCTGGTTCGTGAAATTGCCGCCCTGGGCGGCGATATCGCCAAGTTCGTCCACCCGGCCGTCGCTGACGCCCTGACCCTGCGCTTCAAGAAGTAGTCAGGGAACAGCCCATCGCGCCCGCGTGCACTGCGGGCGCCAATGCGGCACAATTGCAGCATTAGTTTTCAGATGCCTGGGCCAGCCGCCCCGGCAGGAGTGCGCCATGTCCCTGATCATCACCGACGACTGCATCAATTGCGACGTCTGCGAACCCGAGTGCCCGAACGCCGCCATCTCGCAAGGCGAAGAGATCTACGTGATCGACCCGAACCTGTGCACCCAGTGCGTCGGCCATTACGACGAACCGCAGTGCCAGCAGGTCTGCCCGGTAGACTGCATCCCGCTGGATGAAGCCCATCCGGAAACCAAAGAACAGCTAATGGCCAAGTACAAGATCATTACTGGCAAGGCGTAAACTTCAGATGATCGTGCGGTTTCGTCAGCTCTGGCAACGCGGGCAATAGACGCTGGCGCGCTGCCCCAGACGAACCTCACGAAGGCCAGTGCCACACACCTTGCAGTGTTCATTGCCACGACCGTAGACGAACAGTTCCTGCTGGAAATAGCCGGGCTGGCCGTCGCCACCAATAAAGTCGCGCAATGTGGTGCCGCCGCGCTCGATGGCATGAGCCAAAATGCGCTTGATCTCGATAGCCAGCTTCAGATAACGCGCCCGGGAAATGCCCTTGGCTTCGCGTCGCGGATCGATGCCTGCCGCAAACAGCGCTTCGGTCGCGTAGATATTGCCCACTCCCACCACCACCGCGTTGTCCATGATGAACGGCTTTACCGCCATGGAGCGCCCGCGCGATAGCTGGAACAGCCGCTCGCCATCAAACAGGTCGGTCAACGGCTCCGGCCCCAGCCGGATCAGCAGTTCATGATTGAGCGGATCAAGACTCCAGAGCATCGCCCCAAAACGCCGAGGGTCGGTGTAGCGCAAAGCCAGACCCGATTCCAGTTCGATATCCACATGTTCATGCCTGGCCGCCGGCATGCCGACTTCCACCAGCCGCAAATTCCCCGACATCCCCAAATGGCTGATCAACGTCCCGACCTCGGCATTGATCAGCAGATACTTGGCACGTCTATCGACCGTCACGATGCGCTGCCCGGACAGACGCACATCAAGATCTTCCGGAATGGGCCAGCGCAAGCGGCGGTCACGGACGATCACGCGGCTGACGCGCTGGCCCTCCAGATGCGGTGCGATACCGCGCCGGGTGGTTTCGACTTCAGGTAGTTCAGGCATGGCGCTCTCAGATCAATAAATAGCCGACCACGGCATTGCGCGCTGGCTCTGGCATATGGGCCAAGCAGCGATTCTAACCCTTATAAAGTCCGACCCGACACATCCAAAACCCGAAGCAGCGCCCGCTTTCTATAGGAGCGTCGACCGGCGGCTCCTACAGTACATCTGCCCGCGCGGCCATTCTTTACACAACGCGCTATACTCCCGCTCTTTTTTCCGGAGCGACGTCATGTCCCTGCCAAGCCTGCGCCTCAAAGCCAACGCCGACCGTCGCCTGCGCAACGGTCACCTGTGGGTCTACAGCAACGAAATCGATGTAGCCGCCACCCCACTGCACGGTTTCAAGGCAGGCGATCAAGCGGTTCTGGAAGCCGCCGGCGGCAAGCCGCTGGGCATCGTCGCCATGAGCCCGAACAACCTGATCTGCGCACGCTTGCTGTCCCGTGACATCAAGTTGCCGCTGGACAAGTCGCTGCTGGTACACCGCCTCAACGTGGCCCTGTCCCTGCGCGAGCGCCTGTTCGACAAGCCGTTCTATCGCCTGGTCTACGGTGATTCCGACCTGATGCCGGGTCTGGTGGTCGACCGTTTCGGCGACATTCTGGTGGTCCAGATCGCTTCGGCGACCATGGAAGCCCATAAAGACGACGTGATTGCGGCGCTGACCCAAGTGATCAAGCCAAGCGGCATTCTGTTCAAGAATGACTCCGCGGCCCGTGATGCCGAAGGCCTCAACCGCTACGTCGAAACTGTCTTCGGTCTGGTGCCAGAGTGGGTTGCCCTGGAAGAGAACGGCGTGAAGTTCGAAGCGCCGGTCATGGAAGGCCAGAAAACCGGCTGGTTCTATGACCACCGCATGAACCGCGCCCGCCTCGCTCCGTACGCCAAGGGCAAGCGCGTGCTCGATCTGTTCAGCTACATCGGTGGCTGGGGCGTGCAAGCCGCAGCCTTCGGCGCCAGTGAAGTGTTCTGCGTCGACGCCTCGTCCTTCGCCCTCGACGGCGTCGAGCGCAACGCCGCGTTGAACGGTTTCGCCGAGAAAGTCACCTGCATTGAAGGCGACGTGTTCGAAGCCCTGAAAGAACTGAAAGCCAGCGAAGAACGCTTCGACGTGATCGTCGCCGACCCACCGGCCTTCATCAAACGCAAGAAAGACCTGAAGAACGGCGAAGGCGCCTACCGCCGCCTGAACGAGCAAGCCATGCGCCTGCTCAGCAAGGACGGCATTCTGGTCAGCGCGTCGTGCTCCATGCACCTGCCGGAAGACGATCTGCAAAACATCCTGCTGACCAGCGCCCGTCACCTGGACCGCAATATCCAGATGCTCGAACGCGGTGGTCAGGGGCCGGACCATCCGGTGCACCCGGCGATTGCCGAAACGCGCTACATCAAGAGCATTACCTGCCGGTTGCTGCCTAACAGCTAAGGCAGCGCCGCTTCGCGGCTGATCGCGAGCAAGCTCGCTCCTGCAGGGGTACCCGATCACCTGTAGGAGCGAGCTTGCTCGCGATGCTCTCAGGCAGACACATCCAGATCTACTGTCAAAAAGACTATCCTCCTTGCCTCACGTAACGTTGCTCTTCCAGCCACAGGGAGGACAACGGAATGTCCAAAACACCTCATGCCCATCGCTTACGCACCGGCCGTTTCTCGGACTCCGGACGCATTTATCTGCTCACCGCCGTCACTCATTTGCGCCAACCGCTCTTCCACGATTGGAGCATTGGCCGCCTGGTCGTGAACGAATTCAGAAAAGCTCAAGAAGACGGTGCCGCTGACTCCGTTGCCTGGGTGGTCATGCCAGATCACATTCACTGGCTGGTTGAGTTGCATAACGGCGACTTGCCCAAATTGATGCAAGCAACCAAGTCCCGCTGCGCCCGGGCCATCAACAAAGCAAGAAACAGCCATGAACCTGTATGGCAAAAAGGCTATTTCGACCGAGCACTGCGCCGGGAGGAAGATCTAAAAACCATGGCCCGATACATCGTTGCCAATCCCCTACGAGCCGGATTGGTCATTCATATTGGTGACTATCCGCTTTGGGATGCCATCTGGCTCTAACTGTAGGAGCGAGCTTGCTCGCGAAAAATTAACAGGCGCCGCGGCATATCAGGTACACCGCGTCATCGTTAACGTTTTTCGCGAGCAAGCTCGCTCCTACAAGGGAAGGCGGCGTACGTCCCGTCATCGCACCATTCCTTCCTGACGCCAGCGGTGTAGAATCACAGGATTCATCGCCAGTCATCCCCCGGCGGGTTTATGAGCTCAGGCTGAGGCGCGCGGCGATCCCGCAGCGTTATCGGCATCTTCCGGGCACACGGCCATTTCTGTGTGTTCCAGACGTCAATAGAAGCTCACTTCCCTTTTGATACCCGATTAGCCGCCCGGAGTGCTCCATGCCTGATTACCGCTCGAAAACATCCACCCACGGCCGCAACATGGCCGGTGCTCGCGCCCTGTGGCGCGCCACGGGGATGAAAGATGACGACTTCAAGAAGCCGATCATCGCCATTGCCAACTCCTTCACCCAGTTCGTACCGGGCCACGTGCACCTGAAGGATCTGGGCCAACTGGTTGCCCGGGAAATCGAACGGGCTGGCGGCGTCGCCAAGGAATTCAACACCATCGCCGTGGATGACGGCATCGCCATGGGCCACGATGGCATGCTCTATTCGCTGCCGAGCCGTGAGATCATCGCCGACTCCGTCGAGTACATGGTCAACGCCCACTGCGCCGACGCCATCGTCTGCATCTCCAACTGCGACAAGATCACCCCCGGTATGCTGATGGCCGCCCTGCGCCTGAACATTCCGGTGATCTTCGTTTCCGGCGGCCCGATGGAAGCCGGCAAGACCAAACTAGCCAGCCACGGTCTCGACCTGGTCGATGCCATGGTGATCGCCGCCGACTCCAGCGCTTCTGACGAGAAGGTTGCCGAGTACGAGCGTAGCGCCTGCCCGACCTGCGGTTCGTGCTCCGGCATGTTCACCGCCAACTCCATGAACTGCCTGACCGAAGCTCTGGGCCTCGCCTTGCCGGGCAACGGTTCGACCCTGGCCACCCACAGCGACCGCGAAGAGCTGTTCCTGCAAGCCGGCCGCACCATCGTCGAACTGTGCAAACGCTACTACGGCGAGAACGATGAATCGGTGTTGCCGCGCAACATCGCCAACTTCAAGGCGTTCGAAAACGCCATGACCCTGGACATCGCCATGGGCGGTTCCACCAACACTATCCTGCACTTGCTGGCTGCGGCCCAGGAAGCCGAGATCGATTTCGACCTGCGCGACATCGACCGTCTGTCCCGCCATGTACCGCAATTGTGCAAGGTCGCGCCGAACATCCAGAAGTACCACATGGAAGACGTGCACCGTGCAGGCGGGATCTTCAGCATTCTCGGTTCCCTGGCCCGTGGCGGTCTGCTGCACACCGACCTGCCGACCGTACACAGCCGCAGCATGGAAGAAGCCATCGCCAAGTGGGACATCACCCAGACCACCGACGAAGCCGTGCATCACTTCTTCAAGGCCGGTCCTGCAGGCATCCCGACTCAGACCGCGTTCAGCCAGTCGACCCGTTGGGAAACCCTGGACGACGACCGTGAAAACGGCTGCATCCGCAGTGTCGAGCACGCCTACTCGCAAGAAGGCGGCCTGGCCGTTCTGTACGGCAACATTGCCCTGGACGGTTGCGTGGTAAAAACCGCCGGCGTCGATGAGTCGATCCACGTCTTCGAAGGCAACGCGAAGATCTTCGAAAGCCAGGACAGCGCCGTACGCGGCATCCTCGCCGACGAAGTGAAGGAAGGCGACATCGTCATCATTCGCTACGAAGGCCCGAAAGGTGGCCCGGGCATGCAGGAAATGCTGTACCCGACGTCCTACCTGAAATCCAAAGGCCTGGGCAAAGCCTGCGCCCTGCTCACCGACGGCCGTTTCTCCGGCGGCACCTCGGGCCTGTCCATCGGCCACGCTTCGCCAGAAGCCGCTGCCGGCGGTGCAATCGGCCTGGTACAGGACGGTGACAAAGTGCTGATCGATATCCCGAACCGCTCGATCAACCTGTTGATCAGCGATGAAGAACTGGCGGCGCGCCGGGTTGAACAGGACAAGAAAGGCTGGAAACCGGTCGAAGTGCGTCCACGTAAAGTGACCACCGCATTGAAGGCCTATGCCCTGCTCGCCACCAGCGCCGACAAAGGCGCGGTGCGTAACAAGGCGATGCTCGACGGTCTGTGATTGCTTAGCCGTTGAATAAATATGCCCCGCCAAGTGCGGGGCTGATCGTTCCCACGCTCCCGCGTGGGAACGATCAGCCAGTACCTACTGAATATCTTCAGGCTTGACGATCACCCAGTTCTTGTCCGCCGTCACCACCAGGCCTTCTTTGGCCTGAGCGGCAGCATGCCTGGTCATCATGCCGTTGAGCTGAGTCATGTACTTGTCCTTGCGGTTGACCCACAGGTGCACGCCACCCTTGGCCACGTCAACGCTGTGGAACAGCATGTAACCATCGCTGGATGGAGTATCGCCACCCACCAGAACCGGTTTTTTCCACTCGTCGATGTAGGTCAGGATCGCTGCCTGTTTGCCGGCCATCCAGGTGGCCGGGGTCCACAGGTAAGGCGTCAACTCCAGGCCCAGGTTGGCTTTCTCGTCATATTTGCCGGCGGTGATCTGCTTGCGTGCGGTGGTCAGCTCGCCGGTCTTGCGATCCTTGAGCAGCGTGCTCACGCCAATCACGTTCTGTGGCTTGACGTTGTAGCCGTACTTCGGATCGGCGGCGACCATCCGCACCAGCTCTTCAGAGGCGGCGGTCATCACATAGACCTCGATACCGTTTTCCATCAGCTTGTTGTACAGCTCGGCCTGGCCGGTGTAGACCTTTGGCGGCTGGACGTCGATGGTCTTGACCACATCGCCGTCGTAATAGGTGCTCGGCACTGGCTTGCCGGAGGCCATCATCTCATCGACGTAGCCCTTGAGTTCTTTGAGGGTGAAGCCTGCGAACACTTGCGCGACCCATGGATAGCAGACCATGTCGTCGACTTCGCAGAGGCGGTAGTAGTAACTGAACAGGCTTTCCTTGTGGTCGGCGGTGTCTTTGAACGGGATCAGCTTCAGGGAGGGATCAAGCGTTTCGCGGGTGATCAGGCCCTTGTTTTCCATGAACGGCAACAAGGACTCTTCCAGGTCGTAGCGGTAACTGGTGTTGTCCATGTCGAACACCGCGAAGTTACCCTTGTTGGCATTGGCCGCGATCATCGCGTCCAGTTGCCTGGCCTGAGCCTCTGGCCAGTGTTTCAACTCGGTGGCAAAGGCCTGGCCGGCAAGGCCAAGGCACAGCGCGGCGGCAAACAACCCCGGAGCGAGCTTCATGTTCATTTTCTCCCTGAATGAAAGTCATCGACGCTAACAAATCCATATGACAGTTCTCTCCTGCGCACGACGGCTTGCGTCCAGATCACGTCATCGACATTCGTTTGAGCGTCAGCGGCTTATTCCAAAAACGACAGCGATCATTCCATCCAGGTATTAATTCATTAGATATCAAGCTGTTAGGCTTGCCGGTTCGCAATCGCCCT
Source organism: Pseudomonas sp. GW821-FHT02H09 (assembly GCF_059421425.1). NCBI lineage: Bacteria > Pseudomonadati > Pseudomonadota > Gammaproteobacteria > Pseudomonadales > Pseudomonadaceae > Pseudomonas > Pseudomonas sp. GW821-FHT02H09. Next base: position 26,878 of record NZ_JBWKVA010000025.1, on the reverse strand, counting down.
GGAACGCGATTGGCACAAGTCTTATCGGAGCCTCAATGAATTTGCCGCTGGTCCTCAATCTGCTGGTATTCCTCGCCTTACTGCTGGGCCTGGCACAAACCCGTCACACCACCTGGAGCCTGGCCAGGAAGGTCCTGTTCGCCCTGGTGCTGGGTGTGATCTTCGGCGTCGCGCTGCACGCCATTTATGGTTCGGACAGCCTGCCCCTGAAAGCCTCGATCGGCTGGTTCGATCTGGTGGGCAATGGTTACGTGCAATTGCTGCAGATGATCGTGATCCCGCTGGTGTTCGCCTCGATCCTCAGTGCCGTGGCCCGTCTGCACAACGCGTCCTCGCTGGGCAAGATCAGCTTCCTGACCATCGGCACGCTGCTGTTCACCACCGCCATCGCGGCGCTGATCGGCATCGGCCTGACCAACCTGTTCGGCCTGACTGCCGATGGCCTGGTCGCTGGCACCCAGGAAATGGCCCGCCTGCAGGTGATCCAGAGCGATTACGCCGGCAAGGTCGCCGACCTGAATATCCCGCAACTCCTGCTGTCATTCATCCCGCAGAACCCGTTCGCCGACCTGGCTCGGGCCAAGCCGACCTCGATCATCAGCGTGGTGATCTTCGCCGCCTTCCTCGGGATCGCCGCGCTGCAGCTGCTGAAGGACGATGCCGACAAAGGCCAGAAAGTGATCAATGCCATCGACACCCTGCAAGCCTGGGTGTCCCGTCTGGTGCGTCTGGTGATGAAGCTGACCCCGTACGGCGTGCTGGCGTTGATGACCAAAGTGGTCGCCGGTTCCAACCTGCAAGACATCATCAAGCTCGGCAGTTTCGTGGTGGTGTCGTACATCGGCCTGGGGTTGATGTTCGTGGTTCACGGCTTGCTGGTCTCACTGGCCGGGATCAACCCGCTGCGCTTCTTGCGTAAAGTCTGGCCGGTGCTGACGTTTGCCTTCACCAGCCGTTCGAGCGCCGCGAGCATTCCGCTGAGCATCGAAGCGCAGACTCGTCGTCTGGGCATTCCACAATCGATCGCCAGCTTCGCCGCCTCGTTCGGCGCGACCATTGGCCAGAACGGTTGTGCCGGGCTTTATCCGGCAATGCTGGCGGTGATGGTGGCGCCGACCGTGGGCATCAACCCGCTGGATCCACTGTGGATCGCGACACTGGTGGCGATTGTGACGTTGAGCTCGGCAGGGGTAGCCGGTGTGGGTGGTGGTGCGACGTTTGCCGCGCTGATCGTGCTGCCGGCCATGGGCTTGCCGGTGTCACTGGTGGCGCTGCTGATCTCGGTCGAACCGCTGATCGACATGGGCCGTACCGCATTGAATGTCAGCGGCTCGATGACCGCCGGCGCGATCACCAGCCAGATCATGCAGCAGACCGACAAGAGCCTGTTGGATGCCGATGAGCACGAAGAGCTGGCGCAGGCTTAATCAGACAGATCATTCCCACGCCCTGCGTGGGAATGCCTCTATGGACGCTCCGCGTCCACTGTGACGCAGAGCGTCACAGGCTGCGTTACCACGCGGGAGCGTGGGAACGATCCTAGACGCGTTCCCAAACTTCGAAGTTGTACGCCGGCTTGTCATCCAGCGCCGGGTTCTCGGTGTTGGACACCAGTTTCCACTGTGCCAGATCAAACTCCGGAAACCACGCATCGCCCTCCGGGCTCAGCGCCACGCGGGTCAGGTACAGGCGATCCGCCTGATCCATCCCTTGCTCATACAGCTGCGCGCCGCCAATCAACATCACCTCATCGGCGCCCTGCTCCAGCGCCCATTCCTGAGCCCGGGCCACAGCGGCTTCCAGCGATTGATACACCTCGGCGCCTTCGGGCTGCAGATCGACCTGACGGCTGACCACGATGTTCAACCGGCCCGGCAGTGGACGACCGAGGGAATCCCAGGTCTTGCGACCCATGATGATCGGCTTGCCCAGGGTCGTGGCCTTGAAGTATTTGAAATCCCCCGGCAAGTGCCAGGGCATGCTGTTGTCGACGCCGATCACGCGGTTTTCACCGAGAGCTGCAATCAGGCTGAGAGGGAGAGTTTTTTTCATGGAGGCGAGGATACCAGAGGCTTGCATGCTCGCAACGTGCCCGATCGACGTACAGCGGTTATGCTCTGGGCTCACTTGAGCAATGGGATGCCGCGTGACTGCACTCACCCCGCTGGAAAACCTCTGGCTGACTGAAACCGTGCGCCTGCGCGAAGAACACGCAGGCCCTTTGGAAGATCTTGAAGCCAACCGCCTGGCCCGCAACGCTGGCGGCGACCTGCCGAGCCGAATCCAGTACCGCGCCCTGTGGCTGGCCGAGCGCGATGGCCTGACCAGCGCGCTGCGCCATTGGCTGCAAGGCGCGCGACTGGCGTTGATCGTACTGGCGGTACTGGCCATCGTCAGTGGCGCCGGTCTGGCGTTTGCGGCGCTGGGCGACGGCCAGGTCCCGGTCAATGTGTTCTGGGCCCTGGGCAGTCTGCTTGGCTTGAACCTGATTCTGCTACTGAGCTGGGCCTTGGGTCTGCTGTTCGCCGGGGAGCACGGCGCCAGTCTCGGGCGCCTATGGTTGTGGCTCAGCGAAAAGCTCGCCCGCGACGCCAAAGCTGCGCAACTGGCGCCGGCCTTGTTGCTGTTGCTGCAACGCAAGAAGCTCAACCGTTGGGCCGTCGGCGTATTGGTCAACAGTCTGTGGTTGCTGGTGTTACTCAGCGCCTTGGCGATTCTGCTGATGCTAATGGCGACCCGGCGCTATGGTTTCGTCTGGGAGACCACTATTCTCAGTGGCGATACCTTTGTCGTCGTGACCCAGACCCTTGGCGCCCTTCCGGCATTATTGGGCTTCAGCGTCCCGACCGTGGAAATGATTCGCGCCAGCGGCGATGCTGCGCTGAACATCGAAAGCGCCCGGCAAGCCTGGGCCGCGTGGCTGGTGGGTGTGCTAGTGGTCTACGGAGTATTGCCGCGCCTGATTCTCGCGCTGTTCTGTTTGGCGCGCTGGAAAACCGGCCGCTCGGCCTTGCACCTCGACCTCAACCTGCCCGGCTACAGCCAACTGCGCGAGCGCCTGATGCCCAGCAGCGAACGCCTTGGCGTCAACGATGCCGCCCCCGAACAATTGCACGCGGTTCAGGGTGGCCTCAGCACATCGGAAAGTGACGGCGCCTTGCTGGTGGCCATCGAGCTGGACGATCAGCGTCCGTGGCCGCCACAGTTGCCGAAAACCGTGAAAGACGCCGGCATCCTCGACAGCCGTGAGTCCCGGCAAAAGCTGCTGGAGCAAATGACCCGTTTTCCCCCGGCACGCCTGACCATTGCTTGCGACCCGCGCCGTTCACCGGATCGCGGCAGCCTGGCGCTGATCGCCGAACTGGCGCGCAACGCCACAGCGACCCGCGTCTGGCTGCTGCAAGCGCCGCCTGGCCAGGCGCTGGATGCCGAACGCCTGGGCGACTGGCACGATGCCCTGCGACAGCTGGAATTGCCGTTCGCCGATTGCGCGCCGTTGAACTGGCTGGAGAGTGGCCATGACTAAGCCGTTGAGGCTCGCAGTAGTCGGCCACACCAATGTCGGCAAGACCTCATTGCTACGGACTCTGACTCGCGATGTCGGCTTCGGCGAAGTCTCCCATCGGCCGAGCACCACCCGGCATGTCGAAGGTGCACGTTTGTCGGTGGACGGCGAAGCCTTGCTGGAGCTGTACGACACGCCGGGGCTGGAAGACGCGATTGCCCTGCTTGACTACCTGGAACGCCTGGAACACCCCGGCGAACGTCTTGATGGCCCGGCGCGACTGGCACGGTTTCTCAACGGCAGCGAGGCGCGCCAGCGTTTCGAACAGGAAGCCAAGGTCCTTCGCCAGTTGCTGACCTCGGATGCCGGGCTGTATGTGATCGACGCCCGCGAGCCGGTGCTGGCCAAGTACCGCGATGAACTGGAAGTGCTGGCCAGTTGCGGCAAACCGTTGTTGCCGGTACTGAATTTCGTCAGCAGCGCCAACCACCGCGAACCCGATTGGCGCGAAGCCCTGGCCCGACTCGGGCTGCATGCATTGGTGCGTTTCGATAGCGTCGCGCCACCGCTAGACGGTGAGCGGCGACTCTACGAAAGCCTCGCCCTGCTGCTGGAGAGTTCTCGCGGGCAACTGGAACGGCTGATTGCCGATCAACAAGCACAACGTCTGGCCCGCCAGCAAAGCGCAGCACGCTTGATTGCTGAACTATTGATCGATTGCGCTGCCTGCCGACGCAGCGTGGTCAGCAAAGCCGATGCACAACAGCACGCCATCAGCGAACTGCGCAAAACCATTCGCCAGCGCGAGCAGCGTTGCGTCGAAGCGCTGCTCAAGCTCTACGCCTTCCGCCCGCAGGACGCCGCCGCCAGTGATTTACCCTTGCTCGATGGCCGTTGGGGCGATGACTTGTTCAACCCCGAAACCCTCAAACAGCTTGGAGTACGGGTGGGTGGAGGGATCGCGGCGGGTGCGGCGGCCGGTGCCGGCGTGGACTTGCTGGTGGGCGGCCTGACCTTGGGCGCCGCCGCGCTAGCCGGGGCAATCGCCGGCGGCGCACTGCAAACGGCCCGCAGCTATGGCAGTCGCTTGCTTGGCAAGATCAAAGGCCAACACGAATTGACCGTCGACGACAGCGTGCTGCGCCTGCTCGCCTTGCGCCAGCGGCAATTGCTCCAGGCACTGAATCTGCGCGGGCATGCAGCGATGGACAGCATCCAGGTCGCCACCCCACAAGACAAAACCTGGCGCGAAGGGAAATTGCCGGAGGCTCTGAACAAGGCCCGAGCGCATCCGCAGTGGTCGTCGCTCAATCCTCATGCGCGGTTGAGCCAGACGGAGCGCCAGGAACAGGTTGAGGTGTTGGCGCAGCAACTCTGATCGTTCCCTCGCGTGGGAACGATCGGTGGCTTACGCGCCTAACAACCGCCCCGCCTTGTCCTTCAACACCTGCAGATCGATCACCGGCACCCACATCTCCTTGGCCTGTTCATCCCAATGGCGCATGCGCAGGCTGATGGCCCACAACGGGTCTTGCTCGAAGGTTTGGGCCTCTTCAGTCGTCATTACCCCGCCCTGGTACTCCAGCGTTCGCCGGCTCGCTTCGCTGAGTCGGTCGTAGTACCCCGCCTCTTTCAAGGTCAGATAACGCTTGGCCTGAACGTGATACTCCACCAGCCGCGCCACGCGCTCGCTGAAGCCTGCGCGACGCAAATAATCCGCGCCCAAGCGCTCGTGGCTGACCACGCCAAAACCGCCCATGTTTTGCGCGTCTTGAGCGCAGATATGCCCAATGTCGTGAAAGAACGCCGCCAACACCACTTCATCATCGAAACCCTCGGCCATCGCCAACTGCGCGGCCTGGGACATGTGCTCGATCTGCGACACCGGCTCACCGATGTAATCGTTGTCACCGAACTGCTCATACCAACCGAAGACCTCGGCGATGACTTGCTCGCTGTGATTCATCACAACTCCCCCAACAAGGTCGCGACATTACGTTCAGCCATCGCCGGCCCGACACTCATGCCCACCCCCGTGTGCATCAGCGCCACGCTCACTCCCGGGGCCGCGCGCAGGAACGAGAACGGCCCAGTCCCGCGAGAACCATAGACGCCTTGCCAGCGTTCAAGCACCTGCACCTTGCAGCCCAGCGTTTGCTCGGCCAGGTCAATCAGCCAGTTGTCCACCCGCTCAGCATTGAACGGCGAGGGATCACTGCCGTAATGGTGAGAGTCGCCTATGATCAGCTCACCATAAGGCGTCGGGCTGATCAGCAGGTGAATCCCCTGCTCGTGCAGGTGCGGCGATTCGCGAAGAATCTGGGCCTGCACCGCCGCGGCTTCCGGCAAATCGGCAAAGGCGCCGTAATGCACGCAACTCAAGCCGGTCAGCAACGCGTGTTGCAGATTCAGATTGATCTGCGGCCGCGCGCGGAGCATTTGCAGGCGACAGATTTGCGGGTTTAACTCAGCAATTTGTTCAGCAAGCAGCGTCTGATAATCGTGTCCGGAACAGACGATGATCTGTTCGCCACGGAAGGTGCCTGCCGTGCTCTGCAACTGCCCGGGTTCGATGTCGCGAACCAGTGTGGAAAAGTGAAACTCCACACCCAGCTCACGGCGCAGGTATTCGATCAGCGCCGGTATCGCCTCGCGAGAATACAGTTGCTGGTCATCCAGTCCGTGCAGCGCCGCACGGTGATGGCTGAACTGGCCCCCGTACAGGTCGCGCAATGCAGTACCGCGCAGCAGTTCAACGCGATAACCGTGCGCCATTGCGCGGCCGCTGCAGAAGGCTTCCAGCAGCTGTTCTTCGGCTTCGTTGCGGGCAAACAGGTACGAGCCGTTGCGCTTGAGTTGCAAACCGGCTGACTGCGCCCATTGGCCCCAGATATCGCGGCTGGCCCGCGCCAGATCAAACATCACCCCCGGCGGCTGACCGGTAACCAGCGCCTGACCGAAGTTGCGCACCGAGGCGCCAAGCGGTGTGGCGCTGCGCTCGAAGACCTTGACCCGCAAGCCACGTTTGGCTGCGGCATAGGCGTGGGACAAACCAAGAATCCCCGCGCCGACAATCAGCATGTCGCTGTGATTAGCCATGTTTTTCTCCCCATGATCGTTCCCACGCTCTGCGTGGGAATGCCTCCATGGACGCTCCGCGTCCACTGTGACGCAGAGCGCCACGGGCTGCATTCCCACGGGGACCGTGGGAACGATCGAACTGACTTACTTGGCGACGACTTTTTCCGACTTGCCGTCATAGCGCTTGCGCCATTCGGTGAGGATGTTGTCGCGGTTTTTCGAGGCCCAGGCGAAATCGTTTTTAATCAGACGCTGCTCATAGTCCGCCGGCAGTTCGGTCTGTGGCTTGGCGATGCCGGGCTGCGCGAGTACCGCGAAGTTTTCCTTGTACAGCTCCATCGCTGCGGGACTTGCGGAGAAGTCGGCAAGTTTCTTCGCCGCTTCTTCATGGGGCGTGCCCTTGATCAGCGCAGTGGCTTCGATTTCCCAACCCAGGCCTTCTTTCGGCAGGATGATATCCAGCGGCGCGCCTTGGCGTTTCAGCTGCACGGCCGGGTATTCGAAGGAGATGCCAATCGGGAATTCACCGGCTGCCGCCAACTTGCAAGGCTTGGAACCCGAATGAACGTACTGGCCGATGTTCTGGTGCAGGTCGTCCATGTACTGCCAGCCCTGCTTCTCGCCGAAGGTCTGCAACCAGGCGCTGACGTCGAGAAATCCGGTACCGGACGACGCCGGGTTCGGCATGACGATCTTGCCTTTGTATTCAGGTTTGGTCAGGTCCTGCCAGCTCACAGGCTTGGTCAAACCCTGCTTCTGGGCTTCGACGGTGTTGAAGCAAATAGTCGCGGCCCAAACATCCATACCGACCCAGGCCGGCGGGTTGGCGGCATCACGGTAATTGCCGCCGATCTTGCCCAAGTCCTTCGGTGCGTAGCTTTGCAGCATGCCTTGCTGGTCAAGGATCGCCAGGCTCGATGCTGCCAGGCCCCAGACCGCGTCAGCTTGCGGACGGGCTTTTTCGGCCAGCAGTTTGGCGGTGATGATCCCCGTGGAATCGCGCACCCACTTGATTTCGACGTCCGGGTTGGCTGCTTCGAAGGCCTCTTTGTAGGACTTCAGTTGCTCGGCTTCGAGGGCGGTGTACACCGTCAGTTCGGTTTTCGCCGCGAAGGCATTCAAGCTGAAAGCAGTGAGGACAGCAGCGGCAAGAGCCATGGGCTTGAACATGGTGCGGTTCCTTTGTGAGTGCGGATCAGGGTGAGTGGTGGAGTGAATCAGTTGCCGGGCGCGGTTTGCCGCCAGGCCTGGGAGCGACGCAGCAAACCGCGCGAGGCCCAGGCCAGCAGCAGCGAGACGCCTGCCGAGGTGAACAGAATCAGGGTCGACATGGCCGCCGCGCCGCCGACATTGCCGGCGTCGTCCATGTTCAGCACCGCCACCGCCGCGAGGATGGTGTCGGGGCTGTAAAGAAAGATCGCCGCCGAAACCGTGGTCATGGCCGAGACGAACAAGTAGCGAACGATGTCCAGCAGCGCCGGCAGGCAGATCGGCACGGTGACCCGCAGGTAGTGCCGATAGAGCGGTGCTTTGAGCGACAGCGCGGCGGCTTCGAACTCGGCGTCGAGCTGACGCAGCGCGGTGGTGGCGGTCATTTGCGCGGTGGTCAAATAGTGAGCAATGGTGCAGACCACCAGCAGGGTCATGGTCCCGTAGAACACATGCAGCGGATTGCCATTGAGGTTGAAGAAAAACACATAGCCCAGCCCGAGCACCAAACCTGGCACCGCCATCGGCACAAAACTGAGCATGCGCAGCGCCAGATTCAAACCACGCTGGCCGTTGGTTTTCTCCATCAGGTAGGCGCCGGTGAAAATCAGCACACTGCCGATCAACGCCGTGCACAAGGCCATCTTCACGCTGTTGCCATAAGCCAGCCAACCGCCGCCCGCGGTGTCGTTGAACTGGTAATGATTGAGCGACAGCGACAGGTTGTACGGCCAGAACTTCACTAGCGACGAGTACACCGCCATGCCGAACACCAGCAACAACACCGCACAAATCAGCAACACGATGGCCAGGAAACAAGCGTCCCGCAGCCGTGACAGCGCTGGCTGAAAGACCTGCGCCCGACCGCTCATGGAATCGCCATGACGACGACGCAACCAGGCATCGACGCCGAAACTGAACAGCGCCGGCAGCAATAGCACCATGCCAATCAAGGCGCCACGACCGAATTGCTGCTGACCGACCACCGCTTTGTAGGCTTCCAGCGCCAGCACCTGATAATCGCCGCCGACCACCACGGGCACACCGAAATCGGTGATGGTCAGGGTAAACACCAGGCAGAACGCAGCGAAAACAGCCTGGCGGGTCGCCGGCCAGGTGATGCCGCGAAACGCCTTGGCCGGGCTCGCGCCCATGCTCGACGCGGCGTCGAACAAACGCGCATCGGCCAAGGACAAGGCCGAGAGCAGAATCATCAAAGCATGAGGAAAGGTGTAAATCGCTTCACCAAGGACAATGCCCCAGAAGCCGTAGATGTTTTCCGACACCAGCCCGCGAAGCATCCCCTGGTTGCCGAACAGATAAACCAGGGCGATTCCCGGCAACATCGACGGCGCCATCAGCGGCAACAACGACATCCCGCGCCAGATGCCTTTTGCCGGGATCAACGTGCGCTGCAGAGCGTAGGCAAACAGATAGGCCAGCGGCACGACAATGGCTGCCACGCTGACAGAAACCTTCAGGCTATTGCCCAGCAGCCAGTGAAAATTCGCGCTGGTCACCAGTTCACGAGCGGCTACCAGACCGCCGCCCTGCCCGGCTTCGGCACTGAAGCCACGCCAAAAGATCGCCAACAACGGCATCAGCACCGCAACACCCAACAGGCATAGCAGCAAAACCTTGCCACCGACCACGAACACCCGGTCGCCAAGTTCGGCGCGGGTGCTTTGCCGAACCTGCTTGTGCGGCATCGGCAGGACGACGTGCGCGCTCATCAGGCAAACACCTGCAGGCTGCGTGGCGGCAAGGCGACCATGATGTCCTGGGCGCCGAGGCGTGGCATGTCTTGTGGCGCCAGCTCGGCGAGCAGCGAGTGACCCGGCAGTTCGTTGAGTTCGAAGCTCATGCGGCAGCGATTGCCGAGGAAGGTGATCTCGCGGACCTTCGCCGGGAACAGATTCTCTTCATGCACCGGCGGGTTGACGCTGATGGATTCCGGGCGGCAGAACAGACGGCCCGAGACGGCCCGGCCGGAACCCTCGGCCAGCCGCACATGCATGCCGCCGACCTGGGCGTGGCTGTCGCTACTGCGCTGGAACGGTAGCCAATTACCCTGGCCAACGAACTCGGCCACAAACGGCGTCGCCGGCTTGTCGTAAATTTCCTGGGGTGTGGCGTACTGCTCGACCTTGCCGTTGTTCATCACGGCAATCCGGTCGGCCATCAACATCGCTTCGTCCTGATTGTGGGTAACCATCAGGGTGGTGACGCCCAGGTTGCGCTGCATTTGGCGCAGTTCGGTACACAGATGCTCGCGCACCCGGGCGTCGAGGGCCGACATTGGCTCGTCGAGCAGCAGCAACGATGGTGCCGGCGCCAAGGCACGAGCCAGGGCTACGCGCTGCTGTTGACCGCCCGATAGTTGGCCAGGGTATTTCTTTTCGCTGCCGATCAGGCCAACCAGTTCAAGCATCTGCCCGACGCGTTTGCGCACTTCATCGCGGCCACTGCCTGCCAGGCCGTAGGCGATGTTGGCTTCGACGGTGAGATTGGGGAACAGCGCGTAGGACTGAAACAAAATGCCGTAGTCCCGGGCTTGCGGTGCAAGGTGGGAAACGTTGCGGGCACCGAGGTACAACTCGCCGCTGTCCTGACGCTCCAGGCCGGCGATGCAGCGCAGCAGCGTAGTCTTGCCGCACCCGGACGGCCCGAGCAGGCACACCAGTTCGCCAGCGGCGACGTCCAGCGAAACGTTATCCAGCGCAGTGAATGCGCCAAAGCGCTTCTGAATGCCGCGCACCTTCATCGGCGTACCGGGAAAGGTCTGAGCAGTTGCGATCGGGTTGTTCATGGACGGGCCTCATCAAGCAGATGAAAGCCATCCTAGGGACTGAATGCGTAGGTCATGTGGCAACGAGGCAAAAGTTGCCGATAGTGGTATTGGTGGATTTGGGTGATCGTTCCCACGCTCTGCGTGGGAATGCAGCCCGTGACGCTCTGCGTCGCAGCCGAAGCGGACGCGGAGCGTCCAGTGAGGCATTCCCACGCGGGAGCGTGGGAACGATCATCGGCGATTCAGCAACCGGCCATTTCCTGCGCCAACCCCAGGAACGCTGCCGGCAGGCGCGCGCCCTTTCGCTCTTTGAGGCAGTACAGATACTCGGAAATCTGCGGCGCGCCTTCGAAGGTCAGCACCCGCAGTTGCGGATCATGAGGTACTTCATGGCGGGCGATGATGCTGATGCCGATGTTGCGCAGCACCGCTTCACGAATCGATTCGCGGCTGCCGATTTCCAGCAACGGGCCGAAGCTGACGTTGGCGTTTTGCAGCAGGTCCTCGGTCAGTCGGCGAGTGGTCGAGCCCGGCTCGCGCATCAACAAGGTATGCCCGGCCAATGCGCTGAGTGGAACATGGCCATGGGTCGCCAACGGATGATTGCGATGCACCGCCAACACCAGCGGATCGCTGCCCAACACCCGGCGAATCAGCCGCGCATCTTCCAGCAACTGCGAAGAGGCGGCAATGTCGACCCGGTACTCCTCCAGGGATTCCAGCACCTGTTGTGAATTGCCGATCTCGACGGAGACCTCAACCTGTGACAAGCGCTCGCGGAAGGTTTTCACCAGATCGAGAATGTAATACGGCGCCGTGGCGGCGATGCGCAGCGTACCTTGGACCTGGCCACTGTTGCGCAGGAAAAACTCGATATCGGCTTCCTGCTGCAACAACGCTTTGACCATCGGCAGCAGCCGCGCGCCTTCATCGCTGACGCTCAAGCGGCGGCCGCCGCGGTAGAACAACTCAACGCAATACTGGCTTTCCAGGTGACGAATCTGCGTCGTCACCGTCGGTTGGCTCAGGCCGAGCTTTTTCGCCGCCTGGGTGATGCTGCCCAGGCGGGCGACCATATAAAAAGCCTTCAGCTCGGCACTCAGCACTGCACCCTCTCATTGTCTATTTGCGCAACAGGCGCAAACCATTGAACACCACCAACAGGCTGACGCCCATATCGGCAAAAACCGCCATCCACATCGTGGCGAGGCCTGCGAAGGTTACCCCAAGAAAGATCGCCTTGATGACCAACGCCAACGCGATATTTTGTTTGAGGATGCTCGAGGTCTGCCGAGAGAGACGGACAAATGCCGGAATCTTGCGTAAATCGTCGTCCATCAGGGCGACATCGGCAGTTTCGATGGCGGTGTCGGTGCCAGCCGCGGCCATGGCGAAACCAATCTCGGCTCGAGCCAGCGCCGGCGCATCATTGATGCCGTCGCCGACCATGCCAACCCGATATCCTTGAGTGTACAAGGCTTGAACGGCTTGAAGCTTGTCGCTCGGCAGCAGATTACCCTGAGCCTGATCGATACCAACCTGGGCCGCAATCGCCTGGGCAGTGTGTGGGTTGTCGCCGGTGAGCATCAGCGTCTTGATGCCCAGCTCATGCAACTGCCGGATCGCTTCGCGGCTGGATTCCTTGACCGTATCCGCCACGGCGAACAGCGCCAGTGGGCCAGAGGCATCGAGCAGCAGCACCACCGACTTGCCCTGCTCCTCCAGTGCGAAAAGCTTCTCTTCCAGCGCTGGCGAGCACAGACCCAGTTCTTCCACCAGGCGATGGTTGCCCAGGTGGTAGAGCTGACCACCGATTTCACCGCGCACACCGCGACCGCTCAGGGCTTCGAAGTTATCCACAGCGTGCAGCGTCGGCTGTTTATCCACAGCCGCATTGGCGATGGCCAAAGACACCGGGTGATCCGAGCGGCTGGCCAGGCTGGCGGCAATGGCCGGCGCGATCTCATTGGCTATCGGATCAAGGGACAGATAGTCGGTCTGCACCGGTTTGCCGTGGGTGATGGTCCCGGTCTTGTCCAGGGCCAGGTAATCGAGTTTGTAACCACCCTCCAGATAGACACCGCCCTTGATCAAAATACCTTTGCGCGCCGCTGCCGCGAGGCCGCTGACGATAGTCACCGGGGTGGAAATCACCAAGGCGCAGGGGCAAGCGACAACCAGCAGCACCAGTGCCCGATAGATCCACTCGAACCAGACTCCGCCCATGAACAACGGCGCAATCACCGCCACAGCCAAGGCGAAGATGAACACCACAGGCGTGTAGACCCTGGCGAATGTGTCGACAAAACGTTGAGTCGGCGCGCGTGCGCCCTGAGCCTGCTCGACGGCGTGAATGATCCGCGCCAGGGTCGAGTGATTGGCCGCAGCCGTCACTTTGTATTCCAGAGAGCCGGACTGGTTGATGGTGCCGGCGAAGACTTTATCGCCGACGCTTTTCTCGATCGGCAGGCTTTCACCGGTGATCGGTGCCTGATCAATGGTCGAACTACCGGACACCACTTCACCATCCAGGCCGATGCGTTCGCCAGGACGAACCCGCACCAACGCGCCCAATTCGATGTTTTTCACCTCGCGTTCAAGCCAACTGCCGTCAGCTTGCTGCACGGTAGCCTGCTCCGGGGTCATCTGCATCAGGCCGCTGATGGCATTGCGCGCGCGGTCGAGGGATTTGGCTTCGATCAGCTCGGCCACGGTGAACAGGAACATCACCATCGCCGCTTCCGGCCATTGGCCGATCAACACCGCACCGGTCACGGCGATGCTCATCAACGCATTGATGTTCAGGTTGAAATTTTTCAGGGCAATCCAGCCCTTTTTATAAGTAGCGAAACCACCACTGAGGATCGACACCAGTGCGACCAACGCCACGATCCAGCTCGGTGCTGCACTGGTGAAGTGGATCACTTCGGCTACCAAAGCGCCGATACCGGACAACGCCAGCGGGCACCAGGGCTTTTTTGCCGGTATCGGGATTGCTACCTCAGCATCGGATCCCGGCTCGATGGGCTCGGCTTGCATGCCCAGGGACTTGATCGCCTCAACGATAGGTGCAGTGGACGCTAGGTCATGAGTGACGCCCAGCACCCGGTTGATCAGGTTGAACTCCAGTTGCTGCACACCCGAAAGCTTGCCGAGTTTGTTCTGGATCAGTGTCTGCTCGGTCGGACAGTCCATGGCTTCGATGCGGAAACTGCTCAGGCGTGCCCCGGCAGTGGGCGCTTCGCTGAGCTTGATCAGCGACGGCGCTTGAGCCGTCGAACAGCAGGAATGCTGATGGCTGGCGTGATGGTGCTTATCGACTGGCCGGAGCTTTTGCCCGTGATCGTGATCAGCATGCTGATGGTCAGCATCGGGTTTGTGGGTGTGGATGGAATCGCTCATTGGGTCGCGTCCGAAAGGTGCCTGTTGCCAAGTGAACACCCTGTAGCCACTATAGGGTCAAGCAGCCAACGGAGATGATCTGAAATGAAAATAGGTGAGCTGGCGAAACTGACTGACTGTCAGGTCGAAACCATCCGTTATTACGAACGCGAAGGCTTGCTGCCGCCACCTGCGCGCAGTGAAGGCAATTATCGGTTGTACACCCAGGCCCACACCGAACGGCTGACCTTTATCCGCAACTGCCGAACCCTGGATATGACCCTCGAGGAAATCCGCAGCCTGCTGGGTTTGCGCGACAGCCCGCAAGGCCAGTGCGAAAGCGTGAATGCCTTGATCGACGAGCACATCCTCCACGTCAAGGCGCGAATCGACGGCTTGCTGGCCTTGCAGGAACAACTGCTCGACCTGCGCCAACGCTGCAGCGAAGGGCCGGGTATCGATCAGTGCGGGATTTTGCAGCGTCTGGAAGTGAGTGGCTCAGTGGTGGCCAGTGAAGCCGAGCATTCACATGTCGGCAGAAGCCACGGACACTAGAAGAAGAGTGGCGCTCCCCCTCGCGATCTGGTCTCTGATTCAACTCAAAGACATTATCAAGCGACTTGAAGAACTCGATACCACCCGTCCAACCGTTTTCTATGCTTCGTCCGGATCGAAGGTATTTCAATGAGTTCAAATCCTTTAGGTATTACGCTCGGGTTTCCCGGCATCGATAGGCATTTGCTGAAAGTACAGTTCAGCTTCTTACTGATGGTACTGGGCGGACGATGTAACCAGCTGGCGGTGGCCTGGTGGGCCTTACAGGAAACAGGGTCGGCGGTCTATTTCGCTAATATGATTGCCTGCTCCATCGCGGCTGAAGTGCTGGCCAAACCCCTGCTCGGATGGCTAGGGGACAAATACAACAAAATCACGATCATCAAGCTGGCCTCTTCGATCAGTCTGATAACGGCGCTGTTGATGGCTGCACTCTCCGTCACGGGGTCGTTCAACCCATGGGTAGTTGGTGCGCTGATGATCGTCAGCAGTGCGATCGTGGGTGTGCGGGATCCCCTTCAGGCGTCGATCATCCCGTTGTTCGCAGAAGACGATAAAGTATCTCTCGCCTTTCGAACCAAAAGCGTCATGTCATCCTTTTCCATTCTTTTGGGGCCGGTAATGGCCAGCGGACTGATTTACTGGTTCGGTATCACCTTTGCTCTTGCCGCTGATTTTTTTGCGATCCTTGCGGCAGGAGCGTTGATTGCGACCATCCCGACGCAAACCGGTGCAACCCGACAAGGCGAGAAAGCGCCCGATGTCAGCGGATTCAGCATGATCTATTCCGGCTTCAAAGTAGTTTACGGAGTGAAGGTCGAGTTTTATCTGGCGGTCATTGCAATGCTCATCAATTTTGCACTTTTTCCGTTCTTCACCATCCTGATCCCGCTATATGTAAAAGACGTCATACAGTATCCGGTCACTTACATCGGCATTCTGGATTCCTGCTTTGGGCTGGGGATTCTGGTGGGCAGCTACAAGATAATCGGCTGGTTGTCCAAACGCGTGCGGCGTGACGTGTGCGTGTCCGCAGGCTTCGCGCTACTGGGGTGCAACCTGCTGGTCGTCGGTACGTGCTCATCGTCTTTCATTGTACCCATCGCCTTTTTCTGCGGCGGAGTCGGTCTAATGTTGATCAACATTCCGACCTCCGCCGTGAGGTTGCTGGCCACGCCAAAAGTTCATCGAAACAGGATTTTTGCCACGGTTTCATTTCTTTCGGCAGCTGCCAGTCCTCTTGGCAGTTTTGCGATGAACTACTTTATCGCCTCCCAGGGTGTCGCGCTGACGATAACGCTCCTTGGGAGCATGGTGGTTCTGCTGTCCCTGTTGGTCTTTCTGGTGCCCGATTTCAAATCATTCATGTGCACGCAGGACACGCAGCTCAACGACGCTTATCTGGAAAAATACCCTGACGCGTTTACGCACTGACCTGCGTCACCGTTGCCCGGACATTACAAATGGAGTTGTATTTCGATATGCCTGACTTCCAAGATCGGCCTGAACCTGCTCAACGCGAACAGATCTTCTGTGGCCAATACTATGACGACCTGAGCTGTACAGGTTTCTTGGGGGATCCGTCTAAAGAGCGTATTTCGGTACTGATGCTGGGGCTTGCGGACGGCGTGGCTGTGGCGCCGATATTTGCCAGCTCCAGGGTGGCGAGTCTGTTAGCCGTTGATATCGACGAAATGGCGATCGTTCGCTGCCTCGACAACCAGAAAAACCTTCCGGCGCATTTCAAGTTTGAAACCGCCATAGCGGATGCCGCGCACTTTCTGGCCGTCACCACTAACCGGTACGACGTCATTATTGTCGATCTCTACACCCAGAGCTCGTATGCCTCAATCGTGTTCGACCACGCTTTCCACCATCTCTTGAAAGACCGCCTCAATCCCCTGCGTCACTGCGCCAACGCTGCAGCGAAGGGCCGGGTATCGATCAGTGCGGGATTTTGCAGCGTCTGGAAGTGAGTGGCTCAGTGGTGGCCAGTGAAGCCGAGCATTCACATGTCGGCAGAAGCCACGGGCATTGAGGACGCCATCGCGGGCAAGCCTCGCTCCTACAGGTTCGATGTGATTCCGTAGGAGCGAGGCTTGCCCGCGATCACCGCAAAGCGGTGCCTAAATCAGACCGCCATCGGCGCAGTCATTGGCGCGTGGTGTTCGTAGCCCTCGAGTGAGAAGTCACTCGGTTCGATCTGTTCCAGCCACTCGGGCTGGTACACACCGGTCTTGGAGAACTCCGGGACACGCTCGGAAATCACCAGTTTCGGCATCGGGAACGGCTCACGGGTGAGTTGTTCGTTGAGCATGTCCAGGTGGTTTTCGTAGACGTGGGCGTCACCGATGAAATAGGTGAACCAGCGTGGCGTGTAACCGGTCAGGCGGCCGATCAGGCTCAGCAGCGCCGCGCCTTCGGTCAGGTTGAACGGCGTCCCCAGCCCCAGGTCGTTGGAGCGGATGTAGAGGGTCAGGGAGATTTCCCGGGTCTCGACATTCGGGTGAAATTGGTACAGCAGATGGCACGGCGGCAAGGCCATTTCATCGAGCTGGGCGCAGTTCCAGCCGTGGAACAGAATACGGCGACTGCCCGGGTCCTTGATGATGGTGTCGACACACTGACGAATCTGGTCGATGGCCTTGTACAGCACCACGTAGGCCTGGCCGTTTTCTTCACCTTCGGCGATCTGCCGATAGCCCTGGCTCAGCGCCAGTTCGATAGCGGCCTGGTTGCTGGTGTTGATCTGTTTGTACGCCGGCCATTTGCGCCATTGCACGCCATAGATCTCGCCCAGATCGTCGTCGCCCTGACGGAACGGGTTGGCCAGCCACTGAGCGTTTTCGTTGGCGTTCTGGTCCCAGACCTTGCAGCCCAGAGCACGAAACTCAGCGGCGTTGTTCACGCCGCGCAGGAAACCGACCATCTCGCCGATGGCCGACTTGAAGGCCATCTTGCGAGTGGTGATTGCCGGGAAACCTTCCTTCAAGTCATAGCGCAGCATCGCGCCGGGAAAACTGATGGTGTTCACACCAGTGCGGTTGGCCTGCTTGGTGCCGTGCTTGATGACGTGGGCGACCAGATCGAGATATTGCTTCATGAATTACCTGTGTCCTTGAACCCGGGGCCTGCGCCCCGGGATTCGAATTTAAAGCGCCGCGTCTTTGGCAGCAGGGGCTGCCGGGGCACGGTGATAGGCCAGCCAGATCAGGAACAGACCGCCGACAATCATCGGCACGCAGAGTACCTGCCCCATGGTCAGCCAGTCCCATGCCAGATAACCGAGTTGTTTGTCTGGAACACGAACGAATTCGACAATGAAACGGAAAATCCCGTAAAACAGGGCAAACATCCCGGATACGGCCATCGTTGGTCGAGGCTTACGTGAGTACAGCCAGAGGATGGCAAACAGTGCGACACCTTCCAGGGCGAACTGGTACAGCTGTGACGGGTGACGCGCCAACTGATCAGGATCGCTGAAAGGCGGGAAGATCATCGCCCACGGCACGTCGGTCGGCTTGCCCCACAACTCGGCGTTGATGAAGTTGCCAATACGCCCGGCTCCCAGGCCAATCGGCACCATCGGCGCGACAAAATCCATAAGCTCGAAGAACGACTTGCCGTTGCGCTTGCCGAACCACCAGGCCGCCAGCATGACCCCGATGAAGCCACCGTGGAACGACATCCCGCCTTTCCAAACTTCGAAGATCAGGGTCGGGTTGGCCAGATAAGCACTCAGGTCGTAAAACAGCACATAGCCCAGTCGGCCACCGACAATCACCCCCATCGACATCCAGAACACCATGTCGGAGAGTTTCTCCTTGGTCCAGGCCGGGTCGAAACGGTTCATCCGGCTCGACGCCAGCAGCCAGGCGCCGCCGATGCCGACCAGGTACATCAGGCCGTACCAGTGGATTTTCAGCGGGCCGATGGCCAGGGCCACCGGGTCAATCTGCGGGTAAGGCAGCATTGCGACTCCTCGTTAGAGTTGAAACCTAAAAATTCGGGGCTGGACCATGCCAATCCAGGATTAAGCCAATATTGCGACACGCTGTCAGAACAGAAAACTCAAGCCCACACAAAACAGCAATGCGGCGAACATTCGTTTCAGCAAACGCGGCGACAGCCTGTGCGCCATCCGTGCGCCGAAACGTGCGAAAACCATACTGGTCAGGGCTATCCCGAGCAGCGCTGGCAAATAAATGAAACCCAGACTATGAGCCGGCAAACGTGAATCATGCCAGCCCAGAATCATAAAACTTAACGCACTCACCACGGCAATCGGCAAGCCGCAGGCCGATGAGGTGGCCACCGCCTGCTGCATCGGCACGCTGCGCCAGGTCAGGAACGGTACGGTCAACGAGCCACCACCGACCCCGAAGATCGCCGACGCCCAGCCGATCACGCTGCCGGCCAGGGTCAACACGAGCTTTCCGGGAACGGTTTGGCTGGCCTTGGGTTTGAGATCCAGGGTCATCTGCAGGGCGATGACCAAGGCAAAGACACCGATGATTTTCTGCAAGTTCGGTCCGGAGATAGCCTCTGCCGTCAGTGCGCCAACACCCGAGCCGATCAGGATCCCGACCGTCATCCAGAGAAAAATCGGCCAGCGCACCGCGCCTCTGCGCTGATGCTCGCGGACCGCGTTGACCGAGGTAAAGATGATCGTCGCCAAGGATGTACCCACCGCGAGGTGAGTCAGCACCGACGCATCGAAACCTTGCAAAGTGAAACTGAACACCAGCACCGGGACAATAATGATTCCGCCGCCAACGCCAAACAGCCCCGCCAGCACGCCTGCACAGGCGCCCAGCAGCAGGTAGAGCAGAAATTCCATGGGTGCATCCCGAAATAAGACCGGCATGGTAACGGATGCATGGCCTTGGGCTCCACTGGATGGCGATGGATACCCGCCCGATCTGTGCGTAGAGTGAGCAAAAAACACAGAGGGATAACCCCATGTGCTTGATCGTGTTCGCCTGGCGACCCGGCCATGCCCAGCCTTTGGTTGTAGCCGCCAACCGCGATGAGTTCTACGCGCGCCCCAGCCTGCCGTTGGCGCAATGGCCTGAGGCGCCGCAGATCTATGCCGGTCGGGATCTGGAGGCAGGAGGCACCTGGCTCGGAGTCGGGCCCGCTGGACGCTTTGCTGCGCTGACCAATATACGCAACCCGCATCAGCCACCGGCCCGTCGATCGCGCGGTGAGTTGGTGGCGCGTTTTCTGAACGAGAACACGCCGATTGAAGACTATTTAGCCGACGTTGTCGACAGATCGGTTGATTATGCGGGGTTTAACCTGCTGGTTGGTACGACTGATCAATTATGGCACTACAACGCGCTGGAGCCTGGGCCGGTGCTTTTGGCGGCCGGTGTCTACGGACTGTCCAATGCGGGACTCGATACTCCATGGCCGAAAGTGCTCAAGGCCAAGGCGGCATTGAGCGAGGTCCTGGACGATCCGCAACCACAGGCGCTACTCGCCTTGTTGAACGACGCACAAACCGCTCCGATCGCCGAATTACCCGACACCGGGGTTGGCCTCGCTACCGAGAGTCTACTGTCGAGCGTGTTTATCGCCAGCCCCAGCTATGGCACCCGAGCCAGCACGGCGCTGATCGTTCGGGCCGACGGCTCGCGGCACATCGTCGAGTGCAGCTTCGGGCCCTATGGCGGGCATTTGGGGGAGGTTGAGCTGAGGGTTTAATCCAAGGATCGTTCCCACGCTCTGCGTGGTAACGCATCCCGTGACGCTCCGCGTCACCGGCGCAGAGCGTCGAAGGCTGCATGCCCACGCAGAGCGTGGGCATGCTCAATAAGGACTTAAAGCGCCTTCATCGCCGCCGGATTGATCATCCGCGCCAGCCCGAGATTCTTCAGCGCCAGTTGCAGCGAGCTGTGGATAACTTGCGGGTTGTCGATGGTCATCAGCTCGGCCAGCAGTTCCCTGGCCTTGCTCAGGTTGATCTGGCGCAGCATCCACTTCACTTTCGGCAAGTTGGTGGCGTTCATCGACAGGCTGTCAAAGCCCATCGCCATCAACAACACCGCCGCCGCAGGATCACCGGCCATCTCTCCGCAGATACTCACCGGTTTGCCTTCGGCATGGGCGTCGCGCACGACACTCTGCAAGGCTTGCAGCACGGCTGGGTGCAGGTAGTCGTAGAGGTCGGCAACCCGGGGGTTGTTGCGATCCACGGCCAACAGATATTGGGTCAGGTCGTTGGAGCCGACCGAAAGGAAGTCCACCTGCCGCGCCAGTTCCTTGGTCTGATACACCGCTGCGGGGATTTCGATCATCACGCCAATCGGCGGCATCGGTACGTCGGTGCCTTCGTCGCGCACTTCGCCCCAGGCGCGGTGAATCAGGTGCAGCGCCTCTTCCAGCTCATGGGTGCCGGAGATCATCGGCAGCAGGATTCGCAGGTTGTTCAGGCCTTCGCTGGCCTTGAGCATGGCGCGGGTCTGGACCAGGAAAATTTCCGGGTGGTCGAGGGTGACGCGGATCCCGCGCCAGCCGAGGAACGGGTTGTCTTCTTTGATCGGGAAATACGACAGCGACTTATCGCCACCAATGTCCAGGCTGCGCATGGTCACCGGTTGCGGATGGAAGGCAGCGAGTTGCTCGCGATAAATCGCCAGCTGCTCCTTTTCGCTCGGGAAGCGCTGATTGATCATGAACGGCACTTCGGTGCGGTACAGACCCACGCCTTCTGCGCCACGCTTCTGCGCTCGCGCCACGTCCGCCAGCAGGCCGGTGTTCACCCACAGTGGCATGCGGTGACCATCGAGGGTCACGCACGGCAAGTCGCGCAGTGCATCCAGCCCCAGGGCCAGTTGCCGCTCTTCTTCGACCACTTCGGCGAATTGCTTGCGCAACACGTCACTCGGGTTGGTGTAGACCTCGCCGTGGTAGCCGTCGACAATCATCTGGATGCCGTCGACCTTGGAGTACGGCAGGTCAACCAGACCCATCACCGTCGGGATACCCATGGCGCGGGCCAGGATCGCCACGTGGGAGTTGCCCGAACCCAACACCGAGACCAGGCCCACCAGCTTGCCTTCCGGCACCTCGCCGAGCATCGCCGGCGTCAGTTCTTCGCTGATCAGAATGGTGTTGTCAGGATAGACCAGCGTCTGCTGACGCTCCTCTTGCAAATAGGCCAGGAGACGGCGGCCCAGGTCCTTGACGTCCGATGCCCGCTCGCGCAGGTAGGCGTCGTCCATCAATTCGAAACGGTTGACGTGATCGGTGACCACCTGGCGCAAGGCGCCTTGAGCCCACTGGCCGGTCTTGATCACGGTAGTCACTTCGCTACCCAGCGAAGCATCGTCGAGCATCATCAGGTAGACGTCGAACAGCGCCCGTTCTTCAGGGCGCAACTGGGTCGCGAGCTTTTCCGACAGCGTGCGCATATCGGCGCGCACACCTTCGATGGCGGTCTTGAACAGCCCCAGCTCGGCGTCGATGTCGGTGATGGTCTTGTCCGGCACCACGTCCAGATCCGCCGGTGGCAGCATGACCACCGCCGTACCGACCGCGGCACCGGGCGAACCGGGTACGCCGACGAACTTGGCTTCCTGAATGCCTTTGCCCTGACGCCCCAGACCGCGGATCGAGCCAGTGGCTTCGGCGTGAGCGATAACCCCGGCAAGCTGGGCGCTCATGGTCACCAGGAAGGCTTCTTCACCTTCATCGAACTGGCGACGTTCTTTTTGCTGAATGACCAGAACGCCGACGACGCGGCGGTGGTGAATGATCGGTGCGCCAAGGAAAGAGGCGAAGCGCTCCTCGCCAGTTTCGGCGAAGTAGCGATAACGCGGGTGATCAGCGGCGTTTTCGAGATTCAGGGGTTCTTCACGCGTGCCGACCAGGCCGACCAGACCTTCGTTGGGCGCCATGCTGACCCTGCCGATCGAGCGCTTGTTCAAGCCCTCGGTGGCCATCAGCACGAAGCGATTGGTCTCTGGGTCCAGCAGATAGACTGAGCAGACCTGGCTGCTCATGGCTTCTTTGACGCGCAACACAATAATCCCCAACGCCGCCTTGAGATCCTTGGCGGAGTTAACTTCCTGGACGATCTTGCGCAGCGTATTGAGCATGGCTCGGGGTCGAACTCCGTCGTCAGTCGCGCGCTAAAAGGCGCGGGGCAAGCTCTTTGAGGGCGCGTCGATACACCTCGCGCTTGAATGTCACTACCTGGCCCAACGGATACCAATAGCTGACCCAGCGCCAGCCATCGAATTCCGGTTTGCCGGTCAAATCCATCCGCACCCGCTGCTCGTTAGAGACCAGGCGCAGGAGAAACCATTTCTGTTTCTGGCCGATGCACAGCGGTTGGCTATGCGTCCTTACCAGACGTTGCGGCAAACGATAGCGCAACCAGCCCCGAGTGCAGGCGAGAATTTGCACATCTTCGCGTTCCAGACCCACTTCTTCGTTCAACTCACGGTACAAGGCGTCTTCCGGTGTCTCCTGAGGGTTGATACCACCCTGCGGAAACTGCCAGGCATCTTGATTGATACGGCGAGCCCATAGCACCTGGCCGGCATCATTCGTCAGAATGATCCCAACATTGGGGCGGAAACCATCTGGGTCGATCACGGCAACAACCTCGCAAACGCATGTCGCCGCATTGTTCCACAAAGGCTGTGAAAGCAGCAACGAGCCGGCCTACCTTATGTGCACTCTTGTGAAAAGACCGTATTCTGGACGCCTTTTTACAGACTTTTCAGCGAGTAACTGCAATGCGCCTGGCTTTATTCGACTTGGACAACACGCTTTTGGGCGGTGACAGTGACCACGCCTGGGGCGATTACCTGTGCGAACGGGGCATCCTCGACGCTGTCGCCTACAAGGCGCGTAACGATGAGTTCTACCAGGATTACCTGGCCGGCAAACTGGACAACGCCGAGTACCTGAACTTCTGCCTGGAAATCCTCGGCCGCACCGAGATGGCCAAGCTGGACGAATGGCATCGCGACTACATGCGCGATTGCATCGAACCGATCATGCTGCCCAAGGGCATCGAGCTACTGGCCAAACACCGGGCCGCCGGCGACAAGCTGGTGATCATCACCGCCACCAACCGCTTCGTTACCGGGCCGATTGCCGCACGCCTGGGCGTCGAAACCCTGATCGCCACCGAGTGCGAAATGATCGACGGCCGCTACACCGGGCGCAGCACTGACGTACCGTGCTTCCGTGAAGGCAAGGTGACGCGCTTGAATCGTTGGCTGGAAGAAACCGGATTTAGCCTGCAAGACAGCTACTTCTACAGCGATTCGATGAATGATTTTTCGCTACTGGAACGGGTGACGAATCCGGTGGCGGTAGATCCTGATCCAAATTTGCGGGCTGAGGCCAAGAAACGGGGTTGGCCGGTGATTTCGCTGCGCGACTGATGACACCATCGCGAGCAAGGGTTCCTGTAGGAGCGAGCTTGCTCGCGATAGGACCGGCACTATTTCTGGATTTAAACCGGCTTGGCGCCCATCAATCCTGAAATGGCAATGAAGCAAACAAAGCTGAACACCGCCAACGCCAAGGTGAATTTCAAATTGCTCGCCGCCTGCGCCACCCGCAGGCGATTGAGCCGTATCAGCAGCCATAACCAGCTCAGCGCGCCGAACATATAGATCACGCTGGAGGCCAGAACCCAGGTCTGCCCCAGTGGCCAGCCCACCAGATGCGCCATCCACCAGCCGCTGAACGGCAAGCTCAGCAGCGCAATCCCCATCACCAACCAGACGAACAGCCACGGCCGATGCAAGGTGCGGGTGTAGATCGTCGCATCACCCTTGCTGTAACCACGCCATACCCGGATTGCCAACCCCAACGCGCTGCCCAAGAGCAGCACCGTCGCCAGGACGTGGGCTATTTTCAGGGCGGTAAGCGTTTCCATGTATGCGACTCCTTAGGCCGTGACCATCAGCGTAGTCGCTCAACCGAGGAACAGTTGATACGCCGGATTATTGCTTTCATCCCAGTACGGGTAACCGATCTCTGCCAACGCTGCCGGCACCAGATGGCGTTCATCGGCAGGCACTTGCAGGCCTGCGACCACTCGCCCATCGGCAGCACCGTGGTTGCGGTAGTGGAACATCGAGATATTCCAGCGACCGCCGAGTTTGTTGAGGAAGTTGAACAACGCGCCCGGTCGCTCCGGGAACTCGAAGCGCAGCACTATCTCATCGCTGACCCGCGCCGCATGACCACCCACCATATGACGAATGTGCAACTTGGCCAGTTCGTTGTCGGTCAAGTCGAGTACCGGGAAACCCTGGATCATAAGGCTACTGATCAACGCACTGCGCGGATCGTTTTCCGGGTGCGTCTGCACGCCGACGAAAATGTGCGCTTCGCTGCCGGTGTTGTAGCGATAGTTGAATTCAGTGATCTGACGTTTGCCGATGGCTTCGCAGAATGCCTTGAAGCTGCCGGGCTTTTCCGGAATGGTCACGGCGATGATTGCTTCGCGCCCCTCGCCCAATTCGGCGCGTTCGGCGACGTGACGCAGTCGGTCAAAATTGACGTTGGCGCCGGAGTCGATGGCCACCAGAGTCTGGCCGGTGACGCCGCGCATCTCGACATATTTCTTGATCCCGGCTACGCCCAAAGCACCGGCAGGCTCAGTGATCGAGCGGGTATCGTCGTAGATATCCTTGATCGCCGCACAGATCTCGTCGGTGCTGACAGTGATCACTTCATCAACATAGTCTTTGCAGATGTCAAAGGTGTGCTGACCGATCTGCGCCACTGCCACGCCGTCGGCGAAGATGCCGACAGTCGGCAATACCACGCGCTCGCCCGCCGCCATGGCCGCTTGCAAGCAATTGGAATCGTCCGGTTCGACGCCGATGATTTTGATTTCCGGCCGCAGGTATTTCACATAAGCGGCGATCCCGGCGATCAGGCCGCCGCCGCCTACCGGAACAAAAATGGCATCCAGACGCCCCGGGTGCTGGCGCAGAATCTCCATCGCCACGGTGCCCTGCCCGGCAATGGTGTGCGGATCATCGTACGGATGGATGTAGACGTAGCCTTTTTCGTCGACCAGTTTCAGCGAGTAAGCCAATGCTTCCGGGAAGGTATCACCGTGCAGCACCACTTTGCCGCCACGGGAGCGCACGCCTTCGACCTTGATCTCCGGGGTGGTCTTGGGCATCACAATGATCGCCTTGACCCCCAGCACTTTGGCCGCCAGGGCCAGGCCCTGTGCATGGTTGCCGGCTGATGCGGTGACCACACCACGGGCGCGCTCCTCATCAGTCAGCTGTGTGAGCTTGTTGTAAGCACCGCGAATCTTGAACGAGAACACGGGCTGCAAGTCTTCACGCTTGAGCCAGATCTGATTGCACAGCCGCTCGGAGAGCTGGCGGGCAGTCTGCAATGGAGTTTCTACGGCAACGTCATAAACGCGCGAGGTGAGGATCTTCTTGACGTACTGTTCGAGCATCGGAAAGCATCACTGAGCGGGTTGGGCAGGGCCAAGGAGTCTAACTCAGCGTTTGGCCGTGCGACCATACGAATCAAGAGGTTTTAACCGGGCATACAGCTATAATGGCGGCCTTCTGTTCCCCTCTGCCCGCTTCGGAGCCCGCATGACCCAGGATCAACTCAAACAGGCAGTGGCTCAGGCCGCCGTCGACTTTATCCTTCCAAAACTCGACGACAAGAGCATCGTTGGGGTCGGCACAGGCTCCACCGCCAACTGTTTCATCGACGCCCTGGCCCTGCACAAGGGCGCGTTCGACGGCGCGGTCGCCAGCTCCGAAGCCACCGCGGCACGCCTCAAGGGCCACGGCATTCCGGTGTATGAGCTCAATACCGTCAGCGACCTGGAGTTCTACGTCGATGGCGCCGATGAAAGCGACGAACACCTGAACCTGATCAAGGGTGGCGGCGCAGCCCTGACCCGCGAGAAGATCGTCGCGGCGGTGGCCAAGACCTTCATCTGCATCGCCGACGCCAGCAAACTGGTGCCAGTACTGGGCGCCTTCCCGCTGCCGGTCGAAGTGATCCCGATGGCCCGCAGCCATGTGGCCCGCGAACTGGTGAAGCTCGGCGGCGACCCGGTTTACCGCGAAGGCGTGTTGACCGACAACGGCAACATCATCCTCGACGTGTTCAACATGCAGATCACCAATCCGGTCGAGCTGGAAACCCGGATCAACGCTATCGTCGGTGTGGTCACCAATGGCCTGTTCGCAGCGCGTCCGGCCGACCTGCTGCTGCTGGGCACTAGCGAAGGCGTGAAAACCCTTCGCGCATGACCCTGTAGGAGCAGCCGGTCGACGCTCGATTGCTCGCGATGAGGCCGTCACAGGCGACAGAGATGTCGACTGACAGAC
>NZ_JBWKVA010000024.1:0-98959 GCF_059421425.1 Pseudomonas sp. GW821-FHT02H09 | reverse complement strand
CCCCATGTGAGAGTAGGTCATCGTCAAGATTAACTTCCGAAACCCCTATCTGCATCTGCAGGTAGGGGTTTTGTTTTGCGCGCGATTTGTCGGCGCGGGCTGGCTCGCGATGGCGATTTCCAAGACGCCATGGCGCGCACTCGGGCGTCCAGTGATCTCTTCAGGCAGTGGCCGTCAGAGCGCACGAATTCACACAGTGTGCGTAAGTAAAAGCAGGACTCCAACCGTCGCATTGGCCGCCAAGGACAGCCGTTCAGGGAAAACACCCGCAAGTGACTCGGGACTTTTTGGTATGGTGCAGCTCGTTTTTCAAAAGGACTGATTTCACGCGCAGGGAGCGTCGTTTAACCCATTCAAAGAGCTGCTGTAGAAATGCCCGAACCGATACCGATCAAGGATCACGAAAAAGAAACGCGCCTGGTCAATAAAAGGCTACTGTCCTGTGCGCTGTCTGTCGTCGCTATCTCCTGCGCGTTGGTCGCACGTATGTATTTCCTGCAGGTGGTCGAATTTGACTATCACTCGACGATCTCTGAAAACAACCGGGTGCATGTACTGCCGATCACGCCTACCAGAGGCCTGATTTACGACCGCAATGGCGTACTACTGGCAGATAACCAGCCCAGCTTCAATTTGACCATCACCCGCGAGCGTGCGGCCGACTTGAAAGGCGAGCTGGACTCGATTGTCAGTCTGTTGCACTTGCCGGCTGAAGAGCGGGCTCTGTTCGACAAAGAGATGAAGCAAGCGCGTCATCCCTTTGTTCCCGTCACTCTGTTTTATGAGCTGACCGAGGAGCAGATAGCCGTGCTGGCGGTGAACCAGTTCCGTCTGCCCGGCATCGAGGTAGAGCCGCAGTTCGTTCGTCACTACCCGTTGGGCGCGCATTTCGCCCATTCGATCGGCTATGTCGGGCGGATCAACGAGAAAGAATCCAAGGCCCTGGACTCGGTGGAGTACCGCGGTACCCAATCGATAGGCAAGACTGGCATCGAACGCTTTTACGAGTCCGAGCTGCACGGTCATGTCGGCTATGAAGAAGTCGAAACCAATGCTCAGGGCCGCGTGCTACGGGTACTTAAGCACACCGACCCGATTCCGGGCAAAAGCATCGTGCTCAGTCTCGACGTCAAGCTCCAGGAAGCGGCCGAGGAGGCCCTGGGTGATCGACGCGGGTCGGTAGTCGCTCTCGATCCATCGACTGGTGAGGTGCTGGCCATGGTCAGCAAGCCGAGCTTTGATCCGAATCTGTTTGTCACCGGCATCAGCTTCAAGGAATACGCCGCTCTGCACGATTCCATCGACCGACCGCTGTTCAACCGGGTGTTACGTGGCCTGTATGCGCCCGGTTCGACGATCAAGCCAGAAGTGGCAATTGCCGGGCTGGACGCTGGCGTGGTCACGGCCCAGACCCGGGTCTTCGACCCGGGCTATTACCAGTTGCCAGACTTCGATCACAAATACCGTAACTGGAACCACAGCGGCGATGGTTGGGTCGATATGGACGCGGCGATCATGCGCTCCAACGACACCTATTTTTACGACCTGGCACACAAGCTCGGCATCGACCGACTGCACGATTACATGACCATGTTCGGTCTCGGCGAGAAGGTCTCGCTGGATATGTTCGAAGAGTCGGCCGGTTTGATGCCGTCTCAGGCGTGGAAGCGCGCCACCCGTCGCCAGCCGTGGTTCCCCGGCGAAACGGTGATTCTCGGCATCGGTCAGGGCTATATGCAGGTGACGCCGCTGCAACTGGCGCAGGCTACTGCGTTGATTGCCAACAAAGGCGTGTGGAATCGTCCGCACCTGGCCAAGACTGTGGACGGTGTGGCGCCGGTGGATGAGCACCCGATGCCAAACATTCAGCTTAAAGATCCGCGGGATTGGGAACAGGTCAACCACGGCATGCAGATGGTCATGCACGATCCACGCGGTATTGCCCGCGCGGCGGCGATCGGGGTGCAATACCGGATTGCGGGCAAGAGCGGTACGGCTCAAGTGGTCGCGATCAAGCAGGGCGAGCGTTACAACCGTCTGAAAACTCAGGAGCGCAATCGCGACAACGCCTTGTTCGTCGGCTTCGCCCCAGCGGAACATCCGAAGATCGTCATCTCGGTGATGATCGAAAACGGTGAGGCCGGGGGGCGCGTCGCAGGTCCGGTGGTGCGGCAGATCATGGATGCCTGGCTGCTGGATCAGGACGGGCATCTGAAGCCGCAGTACGCCGCCCCGAGCAAAGCCCCGGGCGATCCCCACGTCTGAGGCTAAACCTTCACAGCACCTGCTCACGAATGCTGAGCATGTGCTGGAAGCTCTCCAGAAACACGCTCTCGGCCTGACTCATTCGCTGCTCGCGATTCCACAGAAGCTGGATATCGAAGTCTACCACCCCGTCCTCAGGGGGGAGGCGCCAGAGCAGACCCTGCTCGACATCTCGGCGCACCAGATGAATGGGCAAACAACCGATGCCGAACCCTGCGCAGATCAGGCGATGAATCTCTTCGAAACTGGTGGAGGATGCGACGATCTTGCCGGTAAACCCTTGCTGGTCGCGAAACAGCGTCAGGGGTGAAAGATTGCCGCCCAACTGGTCGCTGGTGAAGCTGACGAAGTTCTCGGCAGCAATCTGCTCCAGTGTCAGATTCTCCTGCCCGAACAGCCGATGGCGTTGCCCGCAAAAGTACGCATAACGTTCGCGAAATAGCACCCGCTGTTCCAGCCGTGGTTGTACCAGTCGGCACAATCCTACGCCCACGGTCGCGGTCTTTTGCAGCAGCGAACTGATGATGTTCGAGCTGCCCATCACTTCGACTTCAAGCTCGACGTTCGGATGGGTGACATGGAAGTCCGCCAGAAACTCATCGTAGTGCGCCGACTGGACACCGCTGACGGTGAGCAGGCGAATCTTGCCCACCAGGTCGTCATGCCGACTCTCCACTACTGTCCCTAGCCGCGAAATATCTCCGTAAATATCCGCAGCAATGCGCAGCACTTCTTCCCCGGTTTCAGTCAGGTCGAAGCGCCTTCCGCTACGTGCAATCAACACACATTCAAGCTGTTCTTCGAGACGTTTGAGCGCCTGACTCACCGCTGACTGGGTGATGTGCAAGCGCGCAGCGGCGCGGCTCATGTTGCCTTCCTGACCGATTACCAGGTAGGTGCGCAAGAGGTTCCAGTCGAGGCGATCATTGAGAAAGCGTCGGCCGACCCATGGGTTGGAGGTGGAGGTAGGTGAGGGCATGATTTTCTCAGTAGTAGCAGGGCTAATAGTAAAGATAAGAATATGAAAATTGACTAATCCTAGCCCGGCGGCGATAAAGCTCACAAGCGCCAGAGAGTGCAACCGGATTCAGCCTTCAGTACCTGCCCAACAATAAATACACAGGGTCCTTGCATGCATACCACCCCTCAGCCGCGACGAGCGGCGGCGGCAGCCTTTATTGGCACCACCATCGAGTTCTACGATTTTTATATCTATGCGACGGCGGCTGCGTTGGTGCTCGGGCAAGTATTTTTCCCCAGCAGCGATCCGGTGATGAGCACCCTCGCAGCGTTCGGCAGTTTTGCGGTTGGCTTCATTGCCCGCCCTATGGCCGGCATGGTGTTCGGCCATTTGGGTGACCGTCTCGGGCGCAAGAAAATGCTCCTGGTGACCATGGCACTCATGGGCCTGGCCACCACCGGCATCGGCCTGTTGCCCGGCTACGCCAGTGCCGGAATCTGGGCACCGATCAGCCTGATTGCGCTGCGGTTGATTCAGGGCATTTCGGTCGGCGGCGAATGGGGCGGGGCGGTGCTGATGGCCAGTGAACATGCACCGGCCAACCGCAAGACGTTCTACGCATCCTTCGCTCAGCTCGGCAGTCCGGCAGGTTTGCTGTTGGCATTGATCGCTTTTCGTCTGGTCACATCCCTTGATCAGCAGGACTTTCTCGAGTGGGGCTGGCGTATGCCATTTCTCGCCAGCGGCGTGCTGATGATGGTCGGTTTGATGATCCGTTCCGGAGTCCACGAGTCGCCGGAGTTCGCCGCAGTGCGGGACAACAACGAGACCGCCAAATACCCGGTGATGGAAGTTATCCGCAGCTGCTGGCGGCAGATCCTGTTTGCCGCAGCGGCGGTGACCATCGGGTCGGCCGGGTTCTTCTTCACCAACACCTTCATGATTACCTACGTCACCCAGTATCAAGGCATCGCTCGCTCGACGATTCTCGACTGCCTGTTTCTGGTGACCATCATCCAGCTACTGTCCCAACCACTCTCCGCACTGTTGGCCGAGCGTATCGGTGAAGGCCGCTTTCTCAAACTGGTTGCCTTGCTGTGCTTGGTCACGCCGTACCCGATGTTCCTGTTGGTAGGCACGCAAAACATTTTTCTGATGATCATCGGCATCGCTTTGGCGGTCGTCATCCTCTCGGCCTTGTACGCGGTCATCGCCGGTTACATGTCCCAGGCCTTCCCGGTGCACCTGCGCTACTCGGGCATTTCTATCGCATACCAGTTGAGCTGCGCTCTGGCCGGCGGCACCACGCCGCTGATCGGTACGCTGCTGGCGAGCAAGTTTTCCGGACAATGGTTACCGCTGGCGGTGTTCTTCACGCTGCTGTCGGCCGTGTCCTTGATCGGCGTTTGCGGCCTGGCCCGGTTGCGGGCCAACCCGGTCGTCTCCCACGCTCCTAAAGAGGTGTATTCGTGAGCAAACCTGAACACATTAGCCCGGTTGAATGGCAGGCCCGTTGCGAACTGGCGGCGCTGTACCGGATGGTCGCGCACTTTCGCATGACCGACCTGATCGATACCCATATCACCTTGCGCATCCCGGGGCCTGAACATCACTTCCTGATCAATCGCTACGGAGTGATTTTCGACCGGATGCGCGCCTCGGATCTGGTACGTATCGACCAGCAGGGCCGGATTGTCGACCCGGCCTATGGCGATCATCGGGTCAATGCGGCGGGTTTTGTCATCCATTCGGCGATTCATATGGCGCGCCCGGATTTGAACTGCGTGATCCATACCCACACCGCAGCCGGCATGGCGGTCGCGGCCCAGCAGCAGGGGCTGTTGCCGATCAGCCAGCATGCGCTGAAGTTCTACGGCAAGCTGGCCTATCACACCTATGAAGGCATCGCCTTGTCGCTGGACGAACGCGAGCGGTTGATTGCCGATCTGGGACCGCACAGGGCGATGATCCTGCGCAATCACGGGCTGTTGGTCGGCGGCGCCAGCGTGGCTCAGGCCTTCCAGGAGATTCATTTCCTGGAGCGTGCCTGCCAGGCGCAGGTCCAGGCCCTGGCCGGTGGTTCGGCGCTGCATTTCCCTTCCCCGGAGGTCTGCGCGCACACCGCCGAGCAGTTCGATCGGGATGAGTCCGACAACATCATCGATCTGGCCTGGGAGGCCGCCCTGACCCTGATTGAATCCCAGCGCGAGTCTTACTGCTCATGAACACGGTCGTCCTGCTGTCACGCGACAGCCTCTTGCTCGAGCAACTGCAAACCGCTTTCGCCCGTTCTGCACCGCAAATCAACGCGGTGCTGATGGATGATCCGGCGGCCGCAGCGGCGCAGGTGGCGGCGTGCTGGTTTCCATTGCCCGGCAGTCTGGGGGCGTTGAGCAATCTTCAAGTCATCCACTCCGTGGCTGCGGGTGTCGATCATCTTGAGCATGACCCGTCGTGTCCCGATTTACCGGTGTGCCGAGTGGTCGACCCTGGTCATCGCCAAGGGATGACCGAGTACGTGCGCTGGGCGGTGATTCACTATCACCGCGGCTTCGACCAGGTACTGCAACAACAGCGCGAAAAAACATGGCAACGCCCGCTGCAACGTTCAGCCAAGCAATTCAGGGTGGGTGTCATGGGCCTTGGCTCGCTGGGTAGTGCCATCGCCAGCGATCTGGCTGCAGCCGGCTATACGGTGCGGGGCTGGGCCCGTGGCGCCAAGAGCTTGCCGGGTGTGCAGGCATTCGCCGGGACTGAAGGCTTCGAGCCTTTTCTCGATGGCGTGGAATTGTTGATCAACTTGCTGCCGCTGACCCCTGAAACCCGCGGCATTCTCGGCAGTACGACGTTTGCCCGGCTCGCCCCCGGCGCAGCGCTGGTCAACTGTGGACGGGGCGCTCATCTGCGGATCGATGATCTCGAACAGGCGCTGGCAAGCGGTCAGTTGCGTGGCGCATTACTTGATGTATTCGAACGTGAACCGTTACCGCTAGAACACAAACTTTGGAGCATGCCCGGGGTGACGATCACTCCGCATATGGCGTCGGCGGCGTCCCATGACTGTATTGCCGAGCAAGTGGCGGAAAATGTTCGACGCCTGAATGCCGGTGAGCCGTTGTTGAACAGCGTGGATATGACCTTGGGTTATTGAGTAACTTCCTCAACGGAGCGAAGTTGCAGGTTTGTTAACTATAAAATATGCCTTGTGAACCGGTTCGTTCTGACGAGCCGGCTATAAAAATAATCCTCGCTTTAAACGTTTTACTGCCAGTTATAACAATTAAACATCGAGTTCTTGAAGAGCTCTCTGGAGACAGTTATGAGCGAAATATCGTCTGTAGAAAAGTGCCCCGCACCACCCGAAGTTGAAATTAGTATGAAAAAAGTGGCAGTCGCCAGTGTGATCGGCACCACGGTGGAATGGTATGACTTGTTTGTGTTTGCCACCGCTTCGGCATTGGTGTTCAACAAAGTGTTCTTCCCGGACTTCGTTCCGCTGATCGGCACCTTGCTGGCCTTTGGCACCTTTGCTTCGGCTTACCTGGCGCGGATTGTGGGTGCGGCACTGTTCGGGCATTTCGGCGACAGGCTTGGACGCAAGTCGATGCTGCTGATTTCGCTGTTGACCATGGGCGCAGCGACCTTCGCAATCGGTCTGTTACCCAATTACGCGGCTATCGGTATGTGGGCGCCCATTCTGTTGCTGCTGTTGCGGGTGATTCAGGGCCTGGCCCTCGGTGGGGAATGGGGCGGCGCGGTGTTGATGGCGGTGGAGCATGCGCCGGCCAACAAGCGCGGTTTATATGGTTCGTGGGTACAGATCGGGGTTCCGGCCGGGACCATGATTGCCAATCTGGCGTTCCTGGTAATTGCTGCCTGGTTGTCGCCTGAGGACTTGCTTGCCTGGGGCTGGCGGATTCCGTTTCTGGGTAGTGTGTTGTTGATCGCCGTGGGGTTGTATATCCGCCTGAACATTGCCGAAACGCCAGCCTTCAACAAGGTCAAGGAGGCTGAGGTTCAGGTCAAAATGCCGGTCGCCGAAGTCTTTCGTAAATACTGGAAGCAAGTGGTGCTGGGCGGTATCGCCACCATGTCGACCGGCGCGTCCTTCAACATCATCGTCGCTTTCGGCCTGACCTATGGCACGCAGAACCTCGGTTTCAGCCGCAGCGTGATGCTCGGTGTGGTGCTGCTGTCCTGCGCGTATTGCATCGTCATGCTGCCAGTATTCGGGGCGTTGTCGGATCGCTACGGTCGCAAGCCGATTATCGTGGCCGGGATCGTTGCTGAAGCCTTGGTGGCGTTCCCGATGTTCTGGTTGATGGACACCAAAGAACTGCCGATGGTGATCTTCGGCTACCTGTTGTTGATGACCGCTTTCGCCGCCAACTACGGGCCGATTGCGACCTTCCTCGCCGAGCTGTTCGGCACTCGCGTTCGCTATTCGGGGTTGTCCATCAGCTACATGCTTTCCGGCCTGCTGGGTAGCGCGGCGACTCCGATTGTCACCACCGCGTTGCTTGCGGCCACCGGCAAAGGCTCGTCCGTGGCCTGGTACATGATCGGTGCGGCGCTGATCTCGTTGGTGGCGCTGTTGCTGTTGACCGAAACCTTCAAGAAAGACATCAGCGAAGTCTCGGCCTCGGCCGAGGGTCAGCCTGCTGCCACCCCCCTGAAATCGGCTGCGGCCTGATCCCTACGGAGTTCACAGAGCATGCGCAGAATCCAGTCAGCACCAGGGTTCATTGGGCCGGTGGGGCCTTATTCACAAGCGGTGGTCAGCGGTCATCTGGTGTTTACCGCCGGACAGATTCCGGCTCAGACCGGGCTCGACGACCAGCCTGCAAGTTTTGCCGAACAGGTGCACCAGACCTTGCGCAACCTTGAGGCGATCCTGATTGAAGCCGGGTCCAGCCTCAGTCATCTGGTCAAGGTCAATGCCTACCTGACCGACCCCGCACAGTTGGAGCCCTTCAACGAGGTTTACCGTGAGTTGCTCGGCCATGCGCCGCCCGCGCGAACCACCGTGTGTGTCGCACTGTGGGGCGTGTCATTGGAAATTGACTGTGTGGCCGAACTGATCAAAGGAGCCCCGGACCATGGATAAGGCGCAACTAGAGCTTTTGATCGAGCAACTCAAAGCAGTGAGTTTCCCGACGCTAGGGCACTTTCTTGAAGACGGCTTTGCCGATTCACGGCTGCGCGCCATGGTGCCGGGGGTCAAGTTGGTCGGTCGTGCGGTGACCCTGAGCCTGCGCGGCGCCGACGCCATCGCGGTGAACCAGGCGCTGGCGCTGTTGCAGCCCGGGGATGTGCTGGTCATCGATACTGGCGGCGACCTGCGGCATGCGCCGGTCGGTGCGGTCACCAGTTGCGCGGCCCGCTGTGCCGGCGCCGTCGGGATTGTGGTGGACGGTGTGGTAACCGACTTGCTGGAACTGCGCGAGGCCGGGCTGCCGGTTTTTGCCCGTGGTACCAGCCTGTTGACCACCAAGCTCCATGGTCGTGGCGATAGCCCGATCAATCAGCCGATTCACTGCGCGGGAATACAGGTACTCCCTGGTGATCTGGTGTTGGCCGACGATAACGGAGTGCTGTTTCTCGATCTGCAAACAGCGGCGCAAGTTATCGAACAAGCGCTGGCTTCGGATCGCGCCGAGCCGAAGTTGCTGGAGCGCTTGTGCGCCGGTGAATCACTGGCGCAAGTACTGAGTGTTACAACTCATCAACAGTAGAAAGTTGCTCGCCAAGATAATCGTGGTTTTATGGAATTCTATTTAATGAACAAACAACCCTTGGCACTGGTCATGATCGGTAGTGCACTTTTCAGTCCGTTGAGCATGGCGGACTTTGTTAAAGACAGTAAAGCGACGCTGGGCTTTCGCAACTTCTATTACAACAACGACAATCGCGACGGGAGCGCCGCTCCGTCGAAAACCGAAGAGTGGGCCCAGGGCTTCATGCTCAATTATCAATCGGGCTTTACCGACGGTACTGTGGGGTTCGGGGTTGATGCGTTAGGACTACTGGGTGTTCGACTCGATAGTGGTGACGGCCGCCATGTGGGCAGCTCGATGATCCCTGACGACGGCAAAGGTGCCGCTGAGCAATGGGCACGCCTGGGGGCGACGGCGAAGATGCGCTTTGCCAGGACGCAAGTGCTCTACGGCACTTTGACCCCCAAGCTGCCGATTCTGGTGGCCAACGATGGTCGCCTGTTGCCACAGACCTTCGAAGGTGGGCAGATCGTCTCCAACGACTTCGAGCATCTGACCCTGACTGGCGGCCATATCGAACACGCGACCGGTCGTGGCTCCAGCGACCGCACCGGCTTGGCAGTGGCGGGCGGGACGCAGGAAAGTAATGCGTTCAATTTTGCCGGAGCCGATTACAAAGTCACTGATGCGCTGCTTGCGCAGTATTACTACGCCAACCTTGAGGACTATTACCAACAGCATTTTGGCGGTCTGGTGCATGACTTGAAGCTGGGTGATTTTGGCTCGCTGAAAACCGACCTGCGCTACTTCAAGACCACCGCCGAGGGGGCCAACGCATCCGCCGCCGGGCGCAGCGAAGGCTTCCGGACCAGCGGCTTCACCAAGGATGGCAACGGCAAGATCGACAACGATACCTGGAGCCTGGCTTTCACCTGGGGTATTGGTGCCCAAACGCTGATGGCGGGTTATCAGCAAGTATCCAGGGACAGCAACTTCGTTCAACTCAATCAGGGTGGTTTGCCAGACAAGGGCGCCTCGGGTTCCAGCGTGTACCTGCTGACCGACCGCTACATCCAGAACTTCACCCGTGCAGGGGAGCGCACCGGTTTCGCTCAATACACCTACGACTTCGCAGCCTTGGGCGTGCCGGGGCTTAAAGCCTCGGCCATGTATTTGTCAGGTACGGGTATCAAGACAACTGCCGGTCCGGATCAAAAGGAGTGGGAACGAGACTTCAGCCTTGATTATGTGATCCAGAGCGGTCCACTCAAAGGCGTGGCCATGGGCTGGCGCAATGGTACATCTCGCAGCGAAGCCTCTCGCGATCAGGACCAGAATCGCCTGGTGGTGAGCTACAGCCTGCCGCTGTTCTGAGGGTGCTGATCGCTTCCGCGTTTTGCGCGGGAGCGATAGACCGTTCATGCGATCAAGCAAAGCCGCAGCCTTCGAGGAAGATTGTTTCAAAAGGCTCCTGGCGCTTGAGCGCCCCCTTATTTTTGGAGAAATGACTGATGTTGAAAATCAACGGTGAACGTTTGTGGACAAGCTTGATGGCCATGGCCGAAATCGGCGCTACGGCGCGCGGCGGTAGCTGTCGTCTGGCCTTGAGCGAGGAAGACAAGGCCGGACGCGAATTGTTTGCCCGGTGGTGCCGCGAGGCCGGGATGACCTTGAGCGTGGACCCGATCGGCAATCTGTTCGCCCGTCGCGCCGGGACGGACCCCGATGCCGCACCAGTGATGATGGGCAGTCACCTCGACACCCAGCCCGAAGGCGGGCGTTTCGATGGTGTGTATGGTGTGCTCGCCGGCCTGGAAGTGGTGCGACGCCTGAATGATCTGCAGATCAAGACCCGCAAGCCGCTGGAGGTAGCGGTGTGGACCAACGAAGAAGGCGCGCGATTCACCCCGGCGATGTTCGGCTCGGCGGTGTTTACCGGCATCATGGATCTGAATGCCGCGTTGGCCGTGCGTGACGTCGATGGCATCAGTGTTGCCGAGGCTTTGCAACGCACCGGGTATGCTGGCGAACGGCCGTTGGGCGGCGCTGTGGATGCTTATTTCGAAGCCCATATCGAACAGGGCCCGATTCTTGAGGACAACGCCAAGAGCATCGGTGTGGTTAGCGGCGGCCAGGCGATTCGCTGGCTCGACGTGCGGGTCGAAGGCATGGCCGCCCACGCCGGTACCACGCCCATGCCGCTGCGCAAGGACGCGCTCTTCGGCGCGGCACAGATGATTCTGGCGCTGGAAGCACTGGCTACCGATTTCGTCCCTGAAGGCCTGACCACCGTCGGTGAACTGAGCATTGCCAAGTCCTCGCGCAATACCATTCCCGGGCTGGTGAATTTCACTGTGGACTTGCGTCATCACCGCGACGAAGCTATCGAGGCCATGGAGCAACAGGTCCGCGCACGCTTGCAGGCCATCGCCGAAGATCGTGGTTTGCGTGTGAGCATCACCCCACACTGGATCAGCCCGGCGACGCCGTTCGATGCCGAATGTGTGGCGGCGGTGCAGCAGGCGGTGGACGGTCTGGGCTACGCTCAGCAATCGATTGTCAGCGGCGCCGGCCATGATGCGATTCACCTGGCGCGGTTCTGCCCAACGGCCATGGTGTTTATTCCCTGCGTCGGCGGCTTGAGTCATAACGAAGCTGAAGATGTGTTGCCCGAAGATGTGCGTCAGGGCACCGATGTATTGCTCAATGCCGTGCTGGCTCGCGCCGGGAAGGCTGAATGAGGAGAAGATGATGCGCTGTTTTTTCCACCCCGAACAATTGCTCCACCACCCACGCAGCTACTACTCACGCGGCCAGATGCGCACGCCACAGGAAGTTCCGGAGCGGGCTCAACGCTTGGTCCGGGCGGCGCATTCTCTTGGTTTCGAGGTGCTGCAACCTGCGGATGCTGGCTTGCAACCGTTGCTGGCGGTGCATGGTGCGGCCTATCTGGAATTCCTGCGGGAGGCCCATGAGCGCTGGAAGGAAATCCCGGAGGACTGGGGCGATGAGGTGATGTCGAACATCTTCGTTCGCGAACCCAATGCATTGCGCGGGATTCTCGCCCAAGCCGCGCGTTACCTGGCCGACGGCAGTTGTCCGGTGGGTGAGCTGACCTGGCGTTCGGCCTATTGGTCGGCGCAGAGCGCAATAGCCGCAGCCCAGGCCTTGCTCGACGGCCAGCCGGCTGCCTACGCGTTGTGTCGACCACCGGGGCACCATGCACGGGCCGAAGCGGCGGGTGGTTTTTGCTACCTGAACAATGCGGCGATTGCAGCCCAGATGCTGCGCGGCGGTTTTGAACGGGTCGCGGTGCTGGATACCGACATGCATCACGGTCAGGGCATTCAGGAGATTTTCTATGACCGGGATGACGTGCTGTATGTCTCGGTTCATGGCGATCCGACCAACTTCTATCCGGGGGTTGCCGGTTTTGCCGACGAGCGTGGAAGGGGGGCAGGGGAAGGCTTCAACCTCAACCTGCCAATGGCCCACGGTGCCAGCGAGGCGGATTTTTTGGGTCAGCTGGAGTTGGCACTGGCGGCGGCGAAGAACTTCGGGGCGAATGTGTTGGTGCTGTCCTTGGGCTTTGATATTTATGAGCTGGACCCGCAAAGCAAAGTGGCGGTGACCCGCGACGGTTTCGCCAGGTTGGGTGAGCGGATTCGCAGCCTTGGATTGCCGTGTTTGATTGTGCAGGAGGGCGGGTATCACCTGGAGAGTCTTGAGGATAATGCGCGGGCGTTCTTTCAGGGACCGCAGGTTTGGAGCCTCTGATTGTTCAGGTGAATGGATATCGACTGACAGGGCTACCTATATCGCGGGCAAGCCTCGCTCCTACGGAAAACGCGATCAACTGTAGGAGCGAGGCTTGCCCGCGAACGAGCGCGAAGCGCTCGCAACCATCTGACAGACGATGAAGGTTAATTGGCCTAGAACAAGCAGTCGCCATACGGCACTTGCCATTGCCTTGACGTTAACGTAAAGATTGCATCAGGCGCTGCTGTATCCAGGCGCAGGTTTTACTGGGCGGACCGATCCGGAGCGCTTGATGACTCTTATAAAAACAATAAACAGTGAACTGCAACATGAAGCCCGACTGGCTCGGGAGAAGCTTCATCTTGAAGGCGAAGTCCCCGATGGGGTGTTGCGGGCCGAAATCGATGCGTCATGGCGGCGCAGCCTCAGCCATGGTGTGCATTTCAATGGCAATCATGAGCTGGCTCTGGAGTCGAGCGCCAGCCTTGAGGTGCTGCTGGCCAGCAATCGCCTGTTGATCGATGCCGCAATGCCGGCGATCGACTACCTGGCCGCTCGCCAAGGCAAGGAAGGGCTGATCATTCTGGCCAATTCCGAGGCCACCATTCTGGCCGTCGAAGGTCGCGCCGATCGCCTCAAGGGCAGTGGGCTGCAAGACATCACCCTCGGTGCCTGCTGGAGCGAAGCGGTGCGCGGCACCAATGCCCTCGGCACCGCACTGGTGGAAGCCCGGCCGACCCTTATCGATTGCGGCGAGCATTACCTCGATCGCCTGAGTGACTTCTCCTGCACCTCGGTGCCGATTCATTGTCCTCAGGGCGACATCCTCGGTGTACTCGATTTGACCCGTGAAGGTCCGCTCGGGCGAGTCCATGACAGCACCGCGTTGCTGGCCATGGCGGTCAGCCAGATTGAGAGCCGGGTGTTCAACGCCAGCTATCCAGAGCAGATCGTTCTGGCTTTTCACAGTCGTCGACAGTACCTCGAATCACCCTGGCAAGGACTGCTGGCGGTGAGCCTTGGCGGGCAGATTCTGGCGGTCAGCGCCCAGGCTTGTCAGTTGCTCAACGCCGAGCGTTCGGCCTTGGTGGGGCGCCGCTGCGAGGAGTTTCTCGGGGTGGATGGTTTGCAACTGCTGGCGCGTCTGCAGCAGGGCGGCATCGGTAGCCTGCAAACCGCCAAAGGCGAATTCTTCTACAAAACCCTGCGTGCGCCACAGCGCTCGATCAACGTCGCCAGCACAGCGCGCAGTCTCGGCAAAACAGCAAAAACTCAACCGGATTTCGATGCCCTGGCAGGCAGTAATACTCGCTATGCCCGTGCTTTGCGCATGGCCCGTCAAGGTTTGGCCAATCAGTTGCCGGTGTTGCTGCTGGGCGAGACCGGAACCGGGAAAGAAGTCATCGCACGGGCATTGCACCTGGCCGGTAGCCGCTGCGACAAACCCTTTATCGCGGTGAACTGCGCGGCAATCCCGGAAGGTCTGATCGAGTCGGAACTGTTCGGCTATCGTGAAGGTGCCTTCACCGGGTCCCGTCGCGGCGGGATGATCGGCCGTCTGCAACAGGCCCACGGCGGCACGCTATTTCTCGATGAAATCGGCGACATGCCGCTGTCGTTGCAAGCCCGTTTGTTGCGGGTCTTGCAGGATCGCAAAGTCGCGCCGCTGGGCGCCGGCGAGGAGCAGGACATCGATGTGGCGCTGATCTGCGCCACCCACCGCGACCTCAAGCGTCTGGTGGAGGACAAGCACTTTCGCGAGGACCTGTTCTACCGCGTCAATGGCATCAGCGTGATGTTGCCGGCCCTGCGCGAGCGTGAGGACTTCAGCGCCTTGGTAAACAGCTTGTTGGGAAAATTGGGCGCGCCTGCGATCAGGCTCCGCGAGGATTTGAACGCCTTGTTGGCCGGCTATCACTGGCCAGGCAATATCCGCCAGCTGGAAATGGTCCTGCGCACCGCGTTGGCCATGCGCGAAGAAGGCGAGATCGAGTTGAGCCCGGAGCATCTGCCCGACAGCATGCTCGATGAGCTCAACACCAGTGACCGGCCGCAGACCGGCAGCATTCGCGAGAACGAGCTGGAGCTGATCCGCCAATCGCTGGACAGCCATCAAGGCAACGTGTCGGCCGCCGCCGACGCGTTGGGTATCAGTCGCGCGACGCTGTATCGCAAACTCAAACAGTTGCGCAACTGATGCAGCGCTTGATTGTCAGGCTGATCGATAGCCGGGACCCACAAGCGCTGCAAGCCGCGCTGAAGTGGCTGTATGGCTTCGTCCGGCCCCATCGCCTGGCCATCGGCGGCCTGCTCGGGTTGTCGGTGTGCGCCTCGTTGCTGGTGCTGGTGCAACCGTGGTTGACCAAGTTGCTGATCGACGATGGCCTGCTGGCGCGCAACTTTCCCATGCTGGTACTGATTGCCGGATTGATGATCGTCGCCGGGTTGCTCGGCACGGCGCTGTCGGGGATCAATCGATACCTGCACACGCGGCTTTCCGGACGAATTCTCTTCGCCTTGCGCGATGACCTGTATCGGCATTTGCAGACGCTGTCGCCAGGCTTTTACGGGCAACGGCGGATCGGCGACCTGATGTCGCGCCTCGACGGCGACGTTGCGGAGATCCAGCGCTTCGCTGTCGATTCGCTGTTCTCCGCGGTCTCCAGCGTCATTGGGCTGGTCTGCGCGGTGGCGATGTTGCTGACCTTGTCCTGGAAACTCTCGCTGCTGGCGT
Source organism: Pseudomonas sp. GW821-FHT02H09 (assembly GCF_059421425.1). Taxonomy (NCBI): domain Bacteria; kingdom Pseudomonadati; phylum Pseudomonadota; class Gammaproteobacteria; order Pseudomonadales; family Pseudomonadaceae; genus Pseudomonas; species Pseudomonas sp. GW821-FHT02H09. The sequence continues at coordinate 83,523 of NZ_JBWKVA010000024.1, read as the reverse complement.
TGGTGCTGATTCCGCTGGACGTGCTCTGGTTGCGCTGGATGCGACGCAAAGTCGAGCGCGATGTACGACAGCTGCGTGAGCGCTCGGCAGACATGTCGTCGTTCCTGGTCGAGACTTTGCCGGTGATGAAGTTCATCCAGAGCGCCGGTCAACAACAGCGCGAAGCGCGTCGGCTGGAGAGGCTGGGGCAGGGTTACATGAGTCAGTTGCTGCGCCTGCAGGTGACTGAGTTTTTCACCCAGTCGGTCCCCGGTACCCTGACCTCGTTGTCCCGCGCCTGTGCTTTTTTGATTGGCGGTTACTGGGTGGTGCAGGGGACGTGGCAGCTCGGTGCGCTGATCGCGTTTTCCACTTATCTGGGGATGGCGGTGGGGCCGGTGCAGAGTCTGCTCGGGCTGTACGTGGCCATCCAGCGCATGACCGTCAGCCTTGGCCGGGTCATGGAGTTGCGCGGTGAAGAACCGAGCGTCGTTACCCCGGCCGATCCGCAGCCGATGCCGAGCTCGGGTGAGCTGTGTTTTCAAGCGGTGCATTACAGCCATCCAGGGCGCCCGATGACCTTGTGCGGCATCGAAGCACGAATCCCTTATGGTTTGAAAGTCGCGTTGAGCGGCGCTTCCGGTGTTGGCAAGACGACACTGATCGATCTACTGCAACGCCACCACGATCCACAGTCCGGCCAGGTGTTGCTCGATGGCGTTGACCTGCGTGAGCTGGACCTGTTCGAGTTGCGCCGGCGCATCGCCGTGGTCAGTCAGGACATCGTACTGTTTCGCGGCAGCCTGGCGGACAACCTGTCTTATAGCGTGCCCTCGGCCAGCCGCGAAGCGATTACCGAAGTGGCGCGTCTGGCGCAACTCGACAGCCTGATCGAATCCTTGCCCGAAGGCCTCGACAGCCCGTTGGGGGAGCGCGGCCAGCAGCTGTCGGGCGGTCAGAAACAGCGGATCGCCATCGCCCGCGCGCTGTTGCAAGCCCCGTTGATTCTGGTGCTCGATGAAGCCACTTCGGCGGTCGACGAAGCCACGGAGCGCGAGGTGATCGAGGCCATCGACCGGCTGTTTGCCGGGCGTACGCGGATCCTGATCAGTCATCGGCCCTCGACCCTGGCGGACGCCGACCTGCGTTTTGAATTGGTGGACGGTGTGCTCAAGTCATCGAAGGTGCTGCATGAAGCCTGAGCTGCGGATCGGCGTTGTCGATAGCGGTCATTCAATGGCGCAGCGAACGCGAGTGGTCGCCGGGCGGCGTTTCTGTCTGGTGGATGAGGGGCTGGCTGAAGATGATTTGCATGATGATCCCCTCGGCCATGGCAGCGCAGTGATCGATGCCATTTGTCAGCGTGCACCGTCGGCGTTGTTTTGCGTTGCGCAGGTTTTCGATCAGCGCGGGGTGACCAGTGCGTTGCAGATCGCCACGGCCATTGATTGGTTGGTCGAGCAGGATGTGCGGTTGATCAACTTGAGCCTGGGTTTGCGTCAGGATCGCAGCCTGCTGCGCGAAGCCTGCGGGTTGGCGCAGGAGCGTGGAGTGTTGCTCTGCGCTTCCTGCCCGGCGCAGGGCGCGGCAGTGTTTCCGGCGAGTTATCCGGGGGTGCTGCGGGTCACCGGCGATGCGCGTTGTGGCGAGCATCAATGGTCGTGGCTCAACAGTCAGCAGGCGGACTTCGCAGCCTGTGTTCGCGGCACTCATCCGGGGCAATCCGGTGCGAGTCTGGGGTGTGGGGCATTGAGCGGGCATATCGCCAATTATCTGGCCGAACATGACGATGCAAGCAATCCACAGATCATCGAATGGCTGCGCGAGAATGCCTGTTACCGCGGCCCTGAGCGGCGCGTCTGGACATGAGTGCGATCCTCATTCTCGGGGCCGGGCCAGCCGGGGCGGCGGTGGCGTTGGGCTTGCGGCGGCTTGGCTATCCGGTGACGCTGGTCAGTGACTGGCGCCGGTTTGCGGCACTGGAAGGCGTTTCGGTGCGGGTTCTCGACGCCCTGCGTGGCGCGGGCTTTACCCATGCATTGGACGATGCGACGCTGCCTTCCCAGCGTCAGGTGTCGTGGAACGCTCAGCAACACGCGCAAAATATCGAATTCCTGCTGGATCGTCCGCGCTTTGATCGAGGCCTGCGCGAAGATTTGCGCCTGGCCGGTGTCGAGTTGGTCGAAGGGCGGGTGCTGGCGGTGCATTCAGAGGTATCGGGCCATCGAGTGGAAGTCGAAGGGCGCGCAGATATAGCGGCGCATTTTCTGGTTGAGTCGCGAGGACGCCAGGCTCCGGCGTTGGGTAAAGGTCTGCGCGGGCCGGAAACCGTCAGCCTGCTCAACCGCTGGCAAGGTACGCCGGGCACCACGGCAAGCGCGGTCGAGAGTCTTGAAGACGGTTGGGCCTGGATGGCGCGGCGGGCCGATGGTCAATGTTATTGGCAACTGACGGTGGACGTGGCCAGCGCCGGGTTGCCGGGTAAGGCGCAGTTGCTCGATTACTGTCGGGGCAGGCGCCAGGCATCGGCGTTGGCGATCGACTTTTTTGGCGCTGCACCTGAAATCGAGCTGCAACTGCATGCCCGCAGCAGCACGGCGATCCTTTGTCCGCAGGTCTGCGGGGATAACTGGATTCGGGTCGGTGATGCAGCGATGGCGGTTGATCCGCTGTCGGGTAACGGCATCTTTCAGTCCTTGTCTTCGGCGTTGCAGGCGCCGGTGGTGATCAACACGTTACTCCGTGCACCTGAACGCGCGGCCCTGGCAAAGCAGTTTCATCAGCAACGAGTCGAGCAACTGTTTCTACGTTTTGCCCGTATCGGTCGTGACTTCTATGCCGATGAACAGCGCTGGCAGGAGCAGCCGTTCTGGCAGGCACGTCGCCAGTGGCCGGACAGCGAACCGGCGCACAAACCGGCGGACTTCGCCTCGCTACGGATACAGCGTGCACCGGTGTTGCGCGAGGGTTTGGTGGATGAGGCCGAGGTGGTGGTGACGGCGGATCAGCCGCTGGGGATCTGGCATCTGCAGGGCGTTGAGCTGGCGCCTTTACTGCGACGTCTGCAAACCCGGCCAGCGGAACAGGCGCTGGCGGATTTGACGGTGGAGCAGGGGAGGATGGTTCGCGGATGGTTGTTGGGGCAGGGGTATAGGCCGGCTGCTCCTACAAAAGCTGTTTGATCGTTCCCACGCTCCGCGTGGGAATGCCGCCAGGGACGCTCCGCGTTCCGCTTTAGGATGTGACGCAGAGCGTGGGAACGATCAGGTGAGGGTGTCACAGCTTGATCAGCACCGACTTCAACTCGGTGTAATGTTCAATCGCCGCATAACCCATTTCCCGCCCGACACCGGACATTTTGTAGCCACCAAACGGCAGCGCCGGGTCCAGGGCGCTGTGGCAATTGACCCACACCGAACCGGACTTGACCCGCGGAATCATCCGGTGCACCGCCGCCAGGTCGTTGGACCAGATACTCGCGCCCAAACCGTAGGGGCTGTCGTTGGCCATGCGCAGGGCATCGGCTTCGTCGTCGAAAGGAATCGCCACCAGCACCGGGCCGAAGATTTCCTCCTGCACCAGCGAGTGCTTCTGATCGACGTCGACGATCACTGTCGGCTTGACGAAAAAGCCCGGTCCAAACTGCTCGCCACCACAGGCGATGGTCGCGCCACTTTCACGGCCCATTTCGATATAGCGATAAACCCGTTCCTGCTGGCGGGCCGAGATCAATGGACCCATCTGCACGCTAGGGTCCAACCCATTGCCGAGCTTCATGGCGTTGGCTATATCGGCGATGTCGGCCACTACATTGTCAAAGTGTTTGCGCTGCACATACAGCCGCGAACCGGCGCAGCAAACCTGACCCTGGTTGAAGAATATTGCGCTGGCGGCGCCTGCTGCGGCGCTGTTCAAATCGGCGTCGGCCATGACGATGGTCGGTGATTTACCGCCTAACTCCAGCGTGACGCGGGTCATGGAATCCATGGCGATCTTGCCGATTTCTTTGCCTACAGCGGTGGAGCCGGTGAAGGTCAGTTTGTCCACCAGCGGGTTGTGGGTCAGGGCTGAGCCAGCGGTAATGCCGGTGCCGGTCACCACGTTGAACACGCCAGTCGGGTAGCCGGCTTCGAGCACCAACTCCGCCAGTTTCAGCGCGGTCAGCGGTGTTTCGTCAGCCGGTTTGAGCACTACGGTGCAACCGGTCGCCAGTGCCGGGCCGAGTTTCCAGCAGGCCAGCAGCAGCGGGAAATTCCAGGCGACGATGGCCCCGACCACACCCACTGCTTCACGGCGGATGAAACTGTGAAACTGATCATCCGGCATCAGTGGCAATGAAACTTCGACGCTCGAACCTTCGATCTTGGTCGCCCAACCGGCCATGTAACGCAGGAAGTCGATGGACAGCTGTACATCCATGACCTGTGCCACCGCCGCGCTTTTGCCGTTGTTCAGGCATTCCAGCTGCGCCAGTACTTCGGCGTCGCGCTGCATCAGATCGGCGAGCTTCCACAGCAGGTTCTGCCGCTCCCGAGGCCGGGTGCGAGTCCACGCAGAATCATCGAATGCCTGGCGTGCCGCGAGCACCGCGCGATCCACATCGTCCACTGTGGCACGGGGCACCACGCAAAGTATTTCGCCGCTGGCCGGGTTGTGCAACGGCATGGTCTGACCGTCAGCGGCCTCGACCCATTCGGCGCCGATCAGCATGCGTGGCGCGCGTTGAATAAAAGCAGTGGTGGCAGGGAGCAGGGAAGGGAGCTGCATGGCGTGACCTCTTGTTGTTCGAAAATAAAGGTTCGAAGTGAGGCGAGGTCTTTCGCAATGGCTGTGCCAAGTGGATAAGTTCGGATAACTGGCTGATTTTCAGCAAGTTATGGATTTTGGCGAGCGTGCTGGGGCAGGTGCTTCGTCGCAATTTGCGACAGCACTGAGACGTCTCCGATTGTTTTTTCGCCGATTTTTCGCTCCCAAGGGCATTAACAGCCCTTGGAGGCACGCGTCGCTCTAAGCCTGGCGACTCAGCATCCGATCAATCACTTCCCACAGCGCCGCATCGGTAAAGTCATCAATCACCAGATGCGCCCCGGCAGCCAGCAATGCTTCACGGCTCTGACTGGTGACCAGGCCGACCGTGAAGATGCCGGCCTTCACCGCTGCCGTCAGCCCGGGGATCGAGTCCTCGAAGGCGATGGCGACGTGGGCTTTGGCGTTCAGGCATTCAAGGCCGGTGAGATAGGGCAGCGGGTCAGGTTTGGCCCGAGGTAGTTCTTCCGCGACCACCACCGTCTCAAAGCGTTCTCGCAAACCCAAGGCTTCAAGCATGTGATCGGCATTGGCTCGTGGGGCATTGGTCACCACGGCGACGCCGATGCCTTGTTCCCTGGCAAAGTCCAACAGCCGCACCAGCCCGGCCATGGGCGTGAGTTGCGGTGACAGTTCACGGAACCGCGCTTCCTTGCGATCAGCAAAGGCTTGGTGTTCGGCCACCGAGCGCTGGGGGAACAGATAGCGGCACATGTTGGCGTTGGCCTGACCGCTGACGTGGGCTTCGAATTCTTCCTTCGTGAACGCCCGGCCATCCTCCTCCTGCAGCAGCTGTTGCAGGGCCAGCAGGTGGAGTCTGTCGGTGTCGGTCAGGGTACCGTCGAGGTCGAAAAGCAGGGCGTTGAGCATGGCTGGATTCCTGTCAGGCCGCGTCCGGGCCGGGTGCTGAAGCGGTTAAGCCGTCATCGTAGCAGCTGGCGAAGCCTGCGTTCGGCTGCTATGGGATCTATCGCCTATGCTCGTCTCAGAGTGGAACAGTTGTCGCGAAATTAGACGTTGGCAACCATCGATCCAATCGGTCTGCGGCCGCGGATTTCGGTTAATACCTTGATTAAAAACACTATTTATAAGCTGGCACGCTCCGTGTATTGCTCATGTCAGACGTTTCTCAGGCCTGCGTCAACAGCGTGCCGGTTGACGGTAGAGACCATAAAAACGATCCATAAAAAATAAGAAAGCACCGTGCGAGGTTCGACGTTGATGAAGAGAAAACTCCGATCAGGCATGAGCGGCAGCCTGCTGGCGATAGCCGCTTGTGTGGCCCTGCATTCTCCCCCAAGCATGGCGGCGCGTGATGCGCAGACCATCCTCAAGGAAACCTGTCAGGGCTGTCACACCCCCGAGGCTGGCAACGCTCTGAGCCGCATCAGCCACCAGCGCAAGACCCCGGAAGGCTGGCTGATGAGCATCGCCCGTATGCAGACCATGCATGGTCTGCAGATCAGCGATGAGGACCGTCGTACGCTGGTCAAATACCTGGCCGACACCCAAGGCCTGGCGCCGAGCGAGACTGACGGTGTGCGTTATGCGCTGGAGCGTCGACTCAATACCGTCGAGCATTTCGATGACCAGACCAGCCAGATGTGTGGCCGCTGCCACTCCGGTGCGCGGGTTGCCTTGCAACGGCGGCCGGCTCAGGAGTGGGAACGCCTGGTGAACTTCCACCTGGGGCAATGGCCGTCGTTGGAGTATCAGGCACTGGCCCGCGACCGTGACTGGTTCGATATCGCTCGCAAGGACATGGTGCCGCTGCTGGCCAAGCGTTATCCGCTGGAAAACCAGGCTTGGAACAATTGGCTTAAAACAGCTCCGAAAGCCGACTCACTGGCAGGCGAATGGAGCTTCAGCGGCCAGTTGCCGGGCAAGGGTGAACTGGCCGGCGTGATGACCGTCAGCACCGCTGGCACCGATCAGTTCAAGGTCAGCGTCAAAGGCCAATACGCCGACGGCAGCCCGTTCAATGGCGAAGGCAGCGCAATCCTCTACAGCGGCTACGAATGGCGCGGCAACGTGACGATCGATGGCGTGGTCATGCGTCAGGTGTTCGCCGCCAAGGGCAGCGAACTGCAAGGCCGCATGTTCGAGGCCGAGCACGATGAGCGCGGGCTGGACTTTATTGCGGCAAGGCACGGTTCCAGTCGTTTGCTGGCGGTGCAGCCGGGTTACCTGAAAGCCGGTAGCGAAACTGAAGTCACGCTGATCGGCAGCGGTCTCACTGGCAAACCAAACTTCGGCAAAGGCGTGGACGTGGTCGAAGTGCTGGAGCAAAGCCCTGAGCGCTTGCGGGTCAAACTCAAGGCGGCTGCGGATGCGAAGCCAGGCTTGCGCGAGGTCACGCTGGGTAGCCTCAAAGGTGCCTCGCTGGCGGTCTATAGCAACATAGCCGAGGTCAAGGTTGTGCCCGGGTTTTCGGTGGCACGGATCGGCGAGGGCGGCGGTTCCACACCGAAGGTCCAGGGCCGTTTCGATGCCGAAGCCTGGGGCAAAGGTGCTGACGGCAAGCCATATCGGATCGGCGTGTTCCCGGCGCAGTGGAAGGTCGAAGCCTTCGATGAGCGCGCCAAGGAGGACGAAGACGTCAAGTTCGCAGGCCAAATGCAGGCCGACAGCGGGGTGTTCACTCCGGGCGATGCCGGGCCCAATCCACAACGCAAAATGTCCACCAACAACGCTGGCAACCTCAAGGTAATCGCCGCCGTGGATGACGCCGGAAAATCCCTGACCGGTGAAGGCCACATGATTGTCACCGTGCAACGCTGGAACAATCCACCCATTCCCTGATGGTCTGGCTAAACCAGCAGTTCAGGCATTTTCAGGAATGACCGCAGACCCTGAATAACCGGGTTTGCACAGGAGGTTGCGATGGGCGCTGTTTTGAATCTGATCGAGCGGAATCTGCACGAAGTGCATGTCGATGCCGACCGCATGTTGTTCCACATTCCGAGCAGTTCGCTGTTTGCCAGCGATGAACTGACGGGCACGATTATCGATACCTTGCGCGGTCCCGGTTGCTCGTCCGACGACCTGATCGAGCGCCTGGCCGCGCGCTACGGCGGCGAGGAAATCACCGAGACCCTGCGCGAGCTGATCGCCCTGGAACTGGTCAGCGACGGTTCGCCGCTGACCCCGGACATCGGCGTCAAACGGGTCGAGCGCACGGCGATCAATACCGTGGTGCTGAACGTCAACACTGGCTGCAATCTGAGCTGCACCTACTGCTACAAGGAAGACCTCGACAAGCCGTCGGCCGGTAAGAAAATGGACGTCGAAACGGCGATCGCTTCAGTGGAAATGCTGCTGCGCGAATCCCCGGATGAAGAGCGTTTCACTGTGGTGTTCTTTGGCGGCGAGCCGCTGAGCAATCGCAAGCTGATCGAATACATGGTCGACTACTGCGAGAAGCGTTTTTCCGAGGCCGGAAAATTCGTTGAGTTCGTCATGACCACCAACGCGACGTTGCTCACTGAAGAGACCGTCGACTACCTGAATGCTCACCGCTTCGGTTTGTCAGTGAGCATCGACGGCCCGAAAACCGTGCACGACCGCAACCGTATCACCGTGGGCGGGCAGGGTACGTACGACGTGGTCCGGCGCAAGGCCGAGATGCTCTTGTCGCGCTACAACAGCCGCCCGGTGGGCGCGCGAGTGACCCTGACCACAGGCGTCACCGACGTCGAAACCATCTGGGATCACCTGTTCAATGAGCTGGGCTTTGCCGAAGTCGGATTCGCCCCGGTGACCTCCGGCGACATCAGCAGCTTCAACCTGTCCAGCGAGGAGCTGATTGAAGTCTTCGCCAACATGAAAAAACTCGGTCGGCGTTATCTGGAAGCGGCGCTGGAGCACCGCAATATTGGTTTCTCCAACCTGCACCAGTTAATCACCGACATCCACGAAGGCCACAAAAAAGCCCTGCCGTGCGGTGCGGGTCTGAAGATGCTGGCGGTGGATCACAAAGGCGAGCTCAACCTGTGCCACCGTTTTACCGGTTCGTCGTTACCGACGTTCGGCAACGTCCACAGCGGGGTGAAGCAGGTCGAGTTGAACGACTTCCTGTCCCAGCGTCTGGACCGCACCAACACCGGTTGCGAAGACTGCCACATCCGCAACCTGTGCTCCGGCGGCTGCTACCACGAAAGCTACGCCCGCTATGGCGACCCGACGCACCCGACCTATCACTACTGCGAGTTGATGCGTGACTGGGTCGACTTCGGCATCCAGGTCTACACCCGGATCATGGCCCACAACCCTGCGTTCATCAGCAGCTACATCACTCCGCGCAAGGCTCACTGATATGAAACATCTCAAGGCAATCAACAACAAAGCCCAGAAGCTCGATCAGGCCGCGGCCGAAAACCGTATCGAAGAAGTGGTGGCGATGAACTCCGTCGCCGGCTGCGCCTCGACCACCGACCCCGGTTGGGAGATCGACGCCTTTGGCGGCGTGTCGTCGCTGTGCCAGCCGATGGAGGCTGACCTTTACGGTTGCTCCGACCCCTGCTGGTGGCCGGCCCAGGTGCCGGACATGATGAGCACCTACCCGGACTGGAACAAAGATGCGCAAGCCTCCAACGAGAGCTGGCGCAATCTCGGGACTGTTTTTCCGAAAGACAAATAGTTCCCGAAAGACAAATAATCCCACAGAAGGATTCCAGCATGCTTCGCACCAATGTCTGCGGCCTTGCCGCTTCCGCCATTCTAGGCGCGTGTTCGCTCACGGCACTGGCCGATGAAAACCCGATTCTCGAAACCGGTCACGAGTACATGTTGACCACCAATTACCCGAACAACCTGCACGTCATCGACCTTAAGACCGACAGTCTGTACAAGACCTGCAAACTGCCGGACGCCTTCGGCCCGGGCACTATCCAGCTGTCCCCGGATCGCAAGATTGCCTACGTGCTGAACAACCATTACGCGGATGTTTACGGCGTCGAGCTGGATAGCTGCAAGCAGGTATTCCACGCCAGCATCACCCAACAACCGGGTGAAAAAGCGCGCTCGATGTTCGCCTTCACCGTCAGCCACGACGGCAAGGAGCTCTACACCGTCGCCAATCCGACATTGATGCGCAGTGACCATTACGAAGTGCAGGCGCCAAGGCTGGATGTCTACGCCACCGACGCCGGCATGAGCGCCAAACCGGTCCGCAGCTTCCCGGCGCCACGGCAGCTCACCATCATGCAAAGCGGCGATGACGGCACGCTCTATGTGGCAGGCGCGGACGTCTACAAGGTCGACGTGAAAACCGGAAAATTCGACGTGCTGATCCCCAGCCGCCACTGGAAACGTCCGTTGTACAGCCCGCCGGACGTGCTCTACGTGTGGAACCAGCAAACCTATCGGCATGACTTCTCGCTGCTCTACACCGCAGCGAAATTCAAAGACAAGAAGGAAGACCCGGCGACCGCCGAGCTCCTTTACGGCCTGTTCAGCATCGACTTGAATACCGGCAAAACCGAAACCACCGACTTCGGACCGTTGACCGAAATCTATTTCAGCGGCATGCGTTCACCCAAAGACCCGAACCTGATGTTCGGCGTCCTCAACCGGTTGGCCAAGTACGATATCAAGCAGAAGAAACTGCTCCAGTCGACAACCCTGGATCACTCCTACTACTGCATCTCGTTCAACAAGGAAGGCAGCAAGATCTACCTGGCCGGGACCTTCAATGACGTGGCGATTTTTGATGCCGACAGCCTGAAGCAGGTGGGCAGTATCAAAATGCCGGGTGGGGATATGGCGATTACCACGGCACAGGTGTTTGTGCGCTGATGGTCAAACCGGCTGCTCTCGGATGAGAGGGTAGCCGGCCACGGGTTTCACTCTTGCCATTCTGGCCAGGACACTACCGCTTCATACTCAAGCCACGGCACATCATGGGACGTCCATATGTGCGCCTGTGGCTTGATTTCCGGATCGTCATCGAGCGTCGCGACGCGAACAATCACATGAGGCTGACCCAAGCGCTGTGCCACTAAATGGGAACCGCAGACAGAGCAGAAGTGTCGCAGTTTTCCCGGTGAAGATTCGAAGGATGAAAGCTTGTCCTGACCTTTGATCCAGCGAAAGTGTTCTCGCATGACGCCTGCCGTGGAAGCAAAAGCGGCGGCGTGAGCTTTGCGACAGGTGTGGCAATGGCAGTGGCTGATCGGCATGTCGAGGCTATCGAGCTGGTATTCGATGGTTTTGCACAGGCAACTGCCTTTGAGGGTATTCACGGATTCATCCTTGTATCTACTTTTAATGACGATTACCGGCCATATGGGGGGATTAATGGCCAAACTTCCCGACGTTTGCCGATAGTTGAGAATACCTGATGTAACGTGAGGGTTGCTCCCCGGGACGGGCAGGCCTACTGTTCATTCAGGAGGATTGCTATGAACACATCATCAGATCACATTGAAAGAAAGGTCTTGCTCAACGTGCCGCGCTCACTGGTCTGGCGTGCGCTAGCGGATGCTGAAGCCTTCGGTGACTGGTTCGGCGTGGCGCTCAAAGGGCAACGCTTCGTCGCGGGCCAGCGTACCCAAGGGAAAATCACCTATCCGGGGTACGAACATCTTGTGTGGGATGTACTGGTCGAGCGTCTCGAGCCGGAGCTGGTTTTTTCCTTCCGTTGGCATCCTTATGCCGTGGATCCCGGTGTCGACTATTCGGCGGAGCCCACCACGCTAGTGCGGTTTGAGCTGGAAGACCTGGGGGACTCGGAGGATCCGGAGGACCCGGACGCCGGCACCTTGCTGCGGGTAGTGGAGTCCGGTTTCGACGACATCCCGGCGGAGCGTCGTCTGAAAGCCTTCCGCATGAACAGCAGGGGCTGGGACGAGCAGATGAGCAACATTGAGACGTATCTCGCTGCGCATTGAGGTTATCCAAAACGGTGCGCCGATCGTCATTTACTGCACGACGGCGCGGTTATGGCGAAAGGCTTACACGCGGTCGATGGAATGTCGTCTGTTGACGCTTGGGCATTGAGCCTAATCTACATCCATCAACTGAAGCGAAGGACGCGCTCAGGGTCATGGATGACCGACCATTTGCATGGAATGCAGCCGACAGGATGTCGTAATGGTCTTGAAAAACCCGCTTCGGCGGGTTTTTTGTTATCTGCTGAAAAGTCCGCAGCTTCAGACCTCGACCACTTCGCGCAGGGTTTCCAGCGTCCGTTTCAACATTGGCAGCCCGATCGCCCCCCCGCAGTGCGTGGGGCACATGGGCGGTCGCCGCAAACGGTTCTGCCGTTGTCACCATCACGCCCTTACGCTTTAGCTCGGCGACGACACTTTCCGCGCGCAGGCCTCCCTCGCCACAGATTGTGTGTTCGGCGCAGCTTTACCAGTTGTGACTCAGCTGCTGCGCAACCCGATCGGCAACCTGACCACGTAGCTTGCGCGATTGCGCCGAGCGCCGATTGGCTTCCTCCAGCACCGCGCGCGGTGCAGTCTGCGGGCTGCCGGAGTCGAACGGTGGAGCAGGAGCGTATTCGAGCTGCAGCTGCACCAGTTGCGCCGTGTCTTCGCCGAACAATTCACTGGCCAGGCTCAGCGCGAAATCGATTCCGGCGGTAATGCCTCCGCCGGTCAGCAAGTTGCCGTCGCGCACCACACGCTCGCGTATTGGAATGGCGCCCAACGGGCCAAGCAACTCGTGGTAAGCCCAATGAGTGGTTGCACGTTTGCCGCGTAGCAGTCCTGCGGCGCCCAGCACCAGGGCGCCGGTGCAGACCGAGGTGATATAGCGCGCGTGGCTGGCCTGACGTTTGATGAAGTCCAGGGTCTCGGTGTCTTCCATCAGCGGTTCGACACCGGAACCGCCGGGAATGCAGATCACGTCCAGGGGCGGGCAGTCGTCGAAGCGGGTGGTCGGGATCAACATCAGGCCGGTGCTCGAACTCACCGGTTCGAGGTCCTTCCAGATCAAATGCACGGTGACGTCCGGCAGCGAGGCCAGCACATCATAAGGCCCGGTCAGGTCGAGTTGCTGAACCTGTGGAAACAACAGAAAACCGATCTGCAGCGTCATTGCACAATCCTCGTGGTCGATCCAATGCACTCACCCGGCATGGGTGGACGACTTCACTCTATCGACGTAGGATTTGGCGTATACGCCAATAAGCCCACGATTTACGCCAGTCATGACGACCCAACCGAAAACTGTTTATGTGCTGGCCTTTGCCAACGTGCAAGTGCTCGATGCGACCGGGCCGTTGCAGGTCTTCGCTTCGGCCAATGATCTGGCCCGTCAGCAAGGTTTGCCGCAGCCCTATGCGCCGACGGTGATTGCCGCGCAGACGGGACCGGTGATGTCTTCAGCCGGGCTGGCGCTGGTGGCCGATCCGCTGCCGGCGAAGGACCGGCCGTGCGACACGCTGATTATCGCTGGAGGCTGGGGCGTCTACGCGGCGGCCGAAGACGCCAGCCTGGTTGAGTGGGTACGCCAGCAGGCATCAGTATCGCGACGGGTTGCTTCGGTCTGCACCGGCGCTTTTCTACTGGCTGCCAGCGGTTGGCTCGACGGTCGGCGCGTGGTCACCCACTGGACCCGCTGTGAACAGCTTGCACAGAAACATCCGCAACTGCGGGTCGAGCCCAACCCGATCTTCATCAATGACGGCCCGGTCTGGACCTCGGCCGGGGTGACCGCCGGTATCGACCTGGCACTCGCCCTGGTCGAAGAAGACCTCGGCCGAGCCATGGCCCTGGAGGTTGCACGGCAACTGGTGGTGTTTCTCAAACGCCCAGGTGGGCAGTCGCAATTCAGCGTGACCTTGTCCCTGCAAAAAGACGGCAATCGCTTCGACGAGCTCCACGCCTGGATCGCCGAAAACCTGGCCATGGAACTCAACATCCCGACCCTGGCGCTACAAGCCGGGATGAGTGACCGCAGCTTTGTGCGGCATTACCGGGCCGAGACGGGTCAGACTCCGGCTCGCGCGATTGAGTTGATTCGGGTGGAGACCGCGCGGCGCTTGTTGTGTGATACCGGCGTGCCGATCAAGCGGGTGGCGGCGCAGTGCGGGTTTGGCAGTGAAGAGACGCTGCGGCGCAGTTTCTTCAGGGCCATGGGTGTGACACCTCAGGCTTATCGAGAGCGGTTTTCAACGGAGGACGTCGGGCAGCAGAGTGATCATCGAGATTCTTGACACTGCACCATCGGCTTCTCTAGGATGCTGCTCATGCGCCGATTTAAACAGCTACTTGCGGGGCGCCAGGTGACTCAAAGGGTTACCGACAGAAGCTTGAAACAGGCTTCGAAATACCGCTAAAGCGCTGGTTCGGTGTTGCCTCTCACCTGCCATGCAGACTTTTGAGGCAGAGACTCGACACGATGAATGCACTTCGCCCCCTTATACGTCTGGCGCCGATCACGGCGGACCTCACCCAGCGCAATCCAAAAATCCTTCTTGGCGGTAAACATCAACCCACTTTGCTGCGCTATCTCGATGGCTGGCCGCGACGCACCGGTGGTCCTTCGGCTTTTCTGATTCAGTTTGTCGAAGACGGGGAGTCGCTGGCGCGCTTTGCCAGCGACAGTTTCGATCTGGCGGTGATTCAGGCACCCAGCGCCGAGCACGCGGCAGAAGTCATCAAGCAACTGACGCGAATCGCCCGGCAAGGGTTGATTACCCGCCGCTGAGGCCAGTGGGTTCAGGCCTTGGTGCTACTGCGTTGCAGCATGGCGTTCAACGCGTCCTTGGCTTCGGTGCTGTTCAGACGTTCGATAAACAGCAGGTTTTCCCTGCGCAGGGTTTCCTCCAGTTCCTTCAGCACTGGCTGCTTAAGCAGCCGTTTGCTGTGCAACAGGGACTCGCGAGGCAGGGCCAGCAGTCGATCGGCCATCCGTTGTGCTGCGGCCAGACATTGTTCGCCGTCGTCCAGCACTTCATTGGCCAGCCCCCAAGCCACCGCCTGAGTGCCGTCCAGGCCGTCGCCCCAGAGCAGCAGTCGGGCGGCTCTGGCATGGCCGAGCATGCGCGGTAACAGCAGGCTTGCACCGAATTCAGGGCACAAGCCAAGGTTCACGAAGGGCATGCGCAGTTTGGCATTACGGGTGACCAGCACCTGATCGCAATGCAGCAGGAGGGTGGTGCCGATACCGATGGCAGCGCCGCAGACCGCGGCGATCAACGGCTTGTCCAGATGGATGACCGCGTCCATGAGACGGAACGCCGGGCTATTCAGATGGGTCGGTGGATCCTGGAGAAAGTCCTGCAGGTCGTTGCCACTGGTAAAGCACTGTTCGCCCCCAGTGATGATGACCACGGCAGTCTCGGGGTCTTCGGCGGCAGCAAACAGCAGGTCGGCCAGACGGGTGTACATGCTGTTGCTCAGGGCATTGAGCTTGTCCGGACGGTTGATGGTCAGGGTCAACAGTCCGCCGCTTTGGTTGCACTTGATCAGGTCGTTCATGGGGTCGCCTTTGCTGGATTTCACTGTCCGGAACACCACGGGTTCCGGCAGTTTCTTGTCGTTTTTGGCGCTTCAAAAGGTCGGCGGGGTGATTACCCAGATCACCACCGCATCGACCTCACCGGGATTGCCATAACGGTGAGGTTCCTGGCTGGAAAAACTGAAACTGTCGCCTTCATTGAGCTGAAAATAGCGCTCGCCGACCCACAGCTCAAAGTTGCCGGAGAGCAGGTATCCGGCTTCCTCGCCTTCATGGCAATAGCTCTGCTGGCTGTAAGTGCCTGGCGGAAAGCGCGAATGCAGGATCTCCAATTGACGATTGGGTTGCGGGGTCAGCAACTGGTCAACGATGCCGTCTTCGTAATGCACGCTCATTCGGCTGTTCTTGCGGACCACGTAACCACTGTCCTCGGGGGCCGTGCTGGCTTCGCTGGCGAAGAACCACTGGATGGTGACGCCCAGGCTGCGGGCGATGTTGAACAACGCCGGAATCGAGGGGTAAGCCAGATTGCGTTCGAGCTGGCTGATATAGCCTGCCGTCAGCTCGCTCATCTCAGCCAGGGCGGTCAGGGTCATGCCCCGGCGTTTGCGCAGCCCGCGAATCCGCGTGCCCAGAAAGTGCGGCTCTGTTGCGCCGCTCTGTTTGGCGGACGCGGCGCTGGCAGGCGGCAGGTTGCTGCTGTTGCTCATTGCGTGCTCCGAACCGAGTGTTGGCTGAGCGTCTGAAACGCTCGAGCCTGCCGATGGCACGTCAGCGAGGGCGCTGACAAGGGCCCGGAGTATAAAGCAGCCTCAGAGGTCCCAGGCAACCTTCAACCCTTCATAAATCGCTTCTTCGGCCGTGCGCGGTGCCAGGCAGTCGCCGATCCGGCGAAATTCCACCAACCCCTGCAGTTGCGCGCCCAGCGTATCCACCGGCTGATGGCCCTGGCACAGCACCAGGGTGTCGATGTCTTCGAACATGATCGGCTCTGCACTGGCGGTGTGTTGCATGTAGACGGTGCTGTCATCGCAGCCGTACAGACGGGCATAGGGCGTGATCGGAATGCCCAGCCGATGCAGCTCACCGACCAGTTGATCGCGCACGTACAGCGGCAGGTTTTCCCCGCAATGGGTGCCGTTGACCGCCAGCTGTACCTGATGCCCTGCGCGCACCAGACGTTCGGCGACGCCGGGGCCGATCCAGTCGCAACGCCAGTCGACGACGAGCACCGAACGCCCGAGCCTGACCTCGTCGCGCAGCACCTGCCAGGCATCCACCACTTGCAGTTCGCCGCCGCGTTCGAAAGCCGGCCAGTAGGGTTCGGCACCGGTTGCAACGATCACCAGATCCGGCCGTTCGCGCTCGACCAGTGCCCGGTCGACGCGGGTGTTGCGCACCACGCGTACGCCGGCCAGTTCCATTTCCCGCTGCAAGTTGGTGCTGGCGCCGCCGAATTCGCTGCGCCGAGGCAGCAGTTGCGCCAGCAGGACCTGCCCGCCGAGCTGCGAACTGGCTTCATAGAGCGTGACCTCATGCCCGCGCTCGGCGGCCACGGCGGCCGCCTTCATCCCGGCCGGACCGCCGCCGGCGATCATGATGCGCTTGCGTTTGGTGGTCGGCTGCAGGGAGCCGAAAACCAGTTCACGGCCGGTTTCCGGGTGCTGAATGCAGGAAATCGGCAAGCCTTTGTGGAAGTGCCCGATGCACGCCTGATTGCAGGCGATGCAGGCTCGAACATCTTCGCTGCGCCCGGCGTCGGTCTTGTTCGGCATTTGCGGGTCGCAGATCAGTGCGCGGGTCATGCCGCACACATCGGCCTGACCGCGAGCAATGATCAGTTCGGCCTCCTGCGGCTGGTTGATGCGTCCAGTGACGAACAGCGGAATCGACAGGCTGGCCTTGAACGTCCCGGCCTCCTTGGCCAGATAGGCCGGTTCGATGGCCATCGGCGGCACGATATGCACCGCACCGCCCAAAGACGCCGAGGTCCCCGCGACGATGTGCACGTAATCCAGGTACTGCTGCAGTGACTTGACCGCCGCCAGCGACTCGTCTTCGGTCAGGCCTTCGGGGTCGCGTTCGTCGGCGGAGATGCGCAAGCCGATGATGAACTGCTCGTCAGTGTTCGCGCGCACCAGCGCAATGACTTCGCGCAGAAACCGCAGGCGCTGTTGCAGGTCGCCGTTGTAACCGTCGGTGCGTTGGTTGACGCGTGGGTTGATGAATTGCGCGGGCAGGTAACCATGGCTGGCGACCACTTCCACACCGTCCAGCCCGGCTTGATACAAACGCCGGGCCGCTGCGCCATAGCCGGCGACGATGTCGTCGATCATCGCCTGATCAAGCGCGCGCGGCATGACCCGAAAGCGTTCGTTGGGCACCGCCGAAGGCGAGTAGGCGACGGCCAGCAGGCCATCGCTGGACTCCATGATTTCCCGCCCCGGATGGAAGATCTGCGAGAGCACCACGGTGCCATGGGCATGACAGGTTTCGGCCAGTTTTCGGTAGCCCTCGATGCAGGCGTCGTCGGTGGCCATCAGCACATGGGAGGTGTAGCGCGCGCTGTCATGCACCCCGGCAACTTGCAGCACGATCAGGCCCACGCCGCCCTCGGCACGCGCCCGGTGATAGGCGATCAATTGCTCGTTGACCAGATTGTCGGTCGGCATCGACGTGTCGTGACCGCTGGACATGATGCGGTTTTTGAGGCGCTTGCCACGGATCTGCAGCGGTTCGAAGAGGTGCGCAAACGCTTGGTTTGAAGTCGGCATGGTGTGGTACTCCAGGCTAGCCGAGGCCGGTAAACAGGATTTTCGGCGTTGTTATTATTCCGCTATAGAAATTTACCCTCAGTAAAAAATCAACTTGTTTTTTTAATTGTGGTTGAATAGCTTCAATCCGCACCCACTCCTGGGGTGAACCTCACCAAAATAAAAACGGGTCACGGCAGCGCTCGCTGAGTGATACCAGCACGAGGAACCACTGATGAAGTCGAATACGCTCAAGCACGGTTTTTATCCTTTGATTCTCACCCTCGCCATGGGCCTGGGTAGCGCTCAAGCAGAACAGGACATGGTGGTGGTCGGTTATGGCGGTGCCGGTCAAAAAGCCCAGGATGTGGCTTTCTTTCAACCCTTCAGCGCAGCGGACGGCAGCAAGCTGATCCAAAGCGAATACAACGGCGAGATGGCCAGGATCAAGGTGATGGTCGACACCGGCAACGTCGATTGGGACGTGGTGCAGATCGAAGGCCCGGACCTGATGCGCGGCTGCGATGAGGGCATGTACGAGCGACTCGACTGGAAGAAACTTGGACGAGAGGACCAGTTGATTCCCGATGCGGCACAAGCGTGCGGTTCCGCCGCGTTGGTATGGAGCGTGGCGATTGCTTACGACACTGACAAACTGGCGAAGGCACCAGCTTCATGGGCGGACTTCTGGGATGTACAGAAAATCCCCGGCAAGCGCGGGTTGCGTAAACGCGCGGTATATAACCTTGAGTTCGCCTTGTTGGCGGACGGGGTGAAAGTCGAGGACGTGTATTCGGTATTGAGCACACCCGCGGGCGTAGATCGTGCGTTCGCCAAACTGACTGAACTCAAACCCTATATCCAGTGGTGGGAAGCCGGCGCGCAACCGGCGCAATGGCTGATCTCCGGAGACGTGGTCATGACCTCAACCTACAGCGGGCGCATCGCCGCCGCCGCGCAGGGCGGCAGCCATCTGGGGCTGGTCTGGCCTGGGAGCCTGTACGGCATGGACTACTGGGCAATCATCAAAGGCTCAACACATGTGGACCAGGCCAAAAGGTTCATTGCTTTCGCCAACCAGTCCGACGCGCAGATCAAGTATGTCGAGCAGATTCCTTACGGGCCAACCAACACGCAAGCGGCGGCGCGCCTGGATCCCAAGCTGGCCCAATGGGTGCCGACCGCACCGCAGAACCTGATCGGTGCACTGTCGATGAATGTGCCGTTCTGGGTCGATCACGGTGAAGAACTCGAAGAGCGCTTCAATGCCTGGGCGAGCAAATAGGCGCAGACCTTAATGCCCGTAGCAGCTGCTACGGTTCGCGTGGCAAGCCCCCTCGCCACAGTTCGAGTTCCTGTTGTACAGTCGTTCAGCTTAGTGGCTGCAAACAACCAGCCCAACGACTGATCCCAGGAGATTGACCGCAATGACTCAGGAAGCCCGCTTTTCCCGAATGGAGCCGGAGTTGCGCAAGGCCAACCTGATCGAGGCAACGCTGGTGTGTCTCAAACGCCACGGCTTCCAGGGCGCTTCGATCCGCAAGATCTCCGCGCAGGCGGGGGTTTCGGTCGGGCTGATCAGTCATCACTATTCAGGCAAGGATGAACTGGTGGCCGAAGCCTACATGGCGGTCACCGGTCGAGTCATGAGCCTGCTACGCGAAGCCATGGAACAAGCCGCACCCAATGCGCGCGAGCGTTTGTCGGCGTTCTTTCGCGCATCGTTCTCGGCCGAAATGCTTGATCCGCAATTGCTGGATGCCTGGCTGGCGTTTTGGGGCGCGGTAAAGACCGCCGAGGCGATCAACCTCGCCCACGAGCATTCCTACGGTGAATACCGCGCCGAGTTGCGCAAGGTGTTGAACGATCTGGCGCAGGAAGAGGGCTGGGAAGACTTCGATGCCGACCTTGCCGCTATTGGTTTGAGCGCGCTGCTCGACGGCTTGTGGCTGGAGTCGGGACTCAACCCCGGCACGTTCACCCCGAATCAGGGCATCCAGATTTGCGAAGCCTGGGTCGACGGTTTGCAGGCGGGCGGTCGCCAGCGTTTCCGGCTGCAGACGGAGGGCTGTTGATCGACCGTTCAGCAATGGATACTCTCTGCCGCTGATGCAGGAAAAACTCTAATAAGAAACGCGCCTTCGGGCACAGGCAGGACAACAAGCGATGACTCCTCGGGTACTGATCGTCGACGACGATCCGCTGATTCGCGAACTCCTTCATGCTTACCTCTCGCAGGAAGGCTACGAAGTGCACTGCGCCGCAACCGCGGAACTGGCCGAAACCTTTCTGGCAACCACCCCTGTCGATCTGGTGATGCTGGACATCCGGCTACCGGGCAAGGATGGCCTGACCCTTACCCGAGAGCTGCGCGTACGCTCGGAGGTCGGGATCATCCTGATTACCGGGCGCAACGACGAAATCGACCGCATCGTCGGCCTCGAATGCGGCGCCGATGATTATGTGATCAAACCCCTCAACCCGCGTGAACTGGTGTCTCGGGCGAAAAACCTGGTGCGCCGGGTTCGCCATGCCCAGGTGCACAAGCCGGCGACGGTGCTGCCTCGTCAGCAAGTCAAACAGTTCGCTGCCTGGGCACTGGATACCGATCGCCGACGCTTGATCGATCAAGCCGGTGGCGAAACCCTGCTGACCCATGGTGAATACCAGTTGCTCAGTGTGTTTTTGCGCAACAGTGGCCATACCTTGAGTCGCGACCAGTTGATGGATCAGATCCGCAACCGTGAATGGGTGCCCAATGATCGCTCCATCGACGTCCTGGTGGGGCGCTTGCGGCGCAAACTGCATGACGATCCCGCCGAACCGCAATTGATCATTACCATCCATGGCGCAGGTTATTTGTTCACCGCCAGTGAGGCTGCCTGAACGGCATGTTGCGGCTGCTCTGGCTGCTGTTGGCGCTGGCGGGTACAAGCGCTGCGGCGGCCGAGCGAATTCGTTATTGCGATTATCCGGTTTACCCGCCGATTTCCTGGAGCGACGGCAAACAGGTGCGCGGCCTTGCGCCCAGCGTGGTCAAAAGCTTGTTTGGTCAGCTGGGTTATGAGGTCGACATCGTCGTGCTGGGCAACTGGAAGCGCTGCTTGCTGGACGCCGCCGAAGGCCGCGTTGACGTGGTCCTGGCCTACAGCACGGCGCAACGCGAGCAGAGCATGCGCTTCTCGACGGTGCCGGTGTTGCGCGAAGAAGTCGCGGTGTTCGTCAATCGCCAACATCCGGTGAAGTTCGAACGGCTTGAAGACCTGGGCAACTACCGTGGCGGTTTACTGTTCGGTGAAAGCTATGGGCTGGACTTCGATCGTTTCGTCGCTCAGCACGGCAATATCGAATGGGTGTCCGACAGTCGACAGAACTTCGGCAAACTGATTCGCGGCAGGATCGACTTCATCACTCAGGAGCGACGCACCGGGCAGCTGTTCGTTGAACACTTGCCGGGCGCCGCAGACATCGAGGCATTGCCCAATTCGTTGAGCGTGGACTATTTACGGGTCGCGGTGTCACGCCGTTCCGCACTGGCCGAACGCATGCCCGATATCGACGCCCAACTGCAGCGGATGGTCGACTCCGGCGAGATCGAACGTTGGCTGAACGAAAGTGAAGCCACCTACCGAGACATGATCAACCTGCCGGCGGATGCGCAATGAAACGCACCAATCCCAGCGGCCTGTTGCGGCGTTTGCTGCTGTTCATCCTGCTGTTCAGCCTCTGTTTCACCCTCCTCGCCAGCACCGTGCAGTTGTACTTCGAGTACCGCCGTGAAATGCGTGATATCGATTCGCGCATGGAACTGATCCGGGCCGGCTACCTGGCAAGTCTGGAGCGCAGCCTCTGGGATCTCAACCAGGAGCAGTTGAATGTGCAATTACGCGGGTTGGTGGATTTTTCCGATGTGGCCCGCGTGCGTTTGAGCAGCCCTGACTTTGACCTGCTGCAAGGCAGTTCATCTGCACCGGGGGCGTTGCGCATCGAGCGTTTCGAGCTGAACTATCAGCCGCCGGCCGGCCCATCGCGGCATCTGGGCGAGCTGGAAGTCAGTACCGATCTGGGGGCGGTGTATCGCCGTTTGTACGCCACCGGGCTGACCAGCCTGTTATGGATGAGTGTGTTCCTCTGCGGTCTGGCGGTTGCGCTTTCGGGGTTGTTCTACCGTTTGGTGACCCGACATCTGCAGGTCATGGCCGATTTTGCCCGGCGAATTGCCGCCGGAGACTGGCACGAGCCTTTGCGGCTGGATAAAAGCAGCACCGGTACCGAGGACGAAATCGATACCGTGGCTCACGCGCTCGATGACATGCGCCGGGCAATCCTTAGCGATATCGACCGGCGCGAAGTCGACCGTCTGGCACTGCAAGACAAGCGTGACGAACTGCAGAAAATGGTCGAGCGACGCACCGCCAGTCTGCTGCGCGCCAAGGACGATGCCGAAGCGGCCAACCTCGCCAAGTCGCGCTTCCTCGCCACCATGAGCCATGAACTGCGCACGCCGCTCAATGGCATTCTTGGCATGGCTGAACTGCTGCGCGGCGCCCGCCTCGAGGAGCGCGATGGTAAACGTCTGGAAGCTTTGTATAAGGCCGGCGAAGGTTTGCTGACGATTCTCAACGAAGTGCTGTATTTCGCCCGGCTGGAAGAAGGTGAAAGCCATCCGGAGCTCGTCGATTTCTCCGTCAGGCAACTGATCGATGAAGTGCTGACGCTGCTTGAGCCGAGGGCGTTGAGCAATGGCACTCAATTGCATTGCCGGTTTGATCCGCAGGTCGCAGATCGTTGCCACGGTGCCGAGCAGTTTTTGCGTCAGGTGTTGAGCAATCTCCTGGCCAATGCCGTCAAGTTCACCGAGGCAGGGCAGATCACCGTTGACGTCGCGCTGCTGGCTGCTGGTGATCTGATAACTGGACAGCGCCTGCGTTTCAGCGTGACCGACAACGGCATCGGCATCGCGGCAGCGGTGCAGGAAAAGATTTTCGAGCGTTTCACTCAAGCCAGCGAAGACGTGGCGCAGCGTTATGGCGGCACCGGATTGGGATTGGCGATCAGTAAACATCTGGTGGAAGTTCTTGGCGGGCGCATCGGTGTCGACAGCCAGGAGGGGCAGGGCAGCTGTTTCTGGTTCGAGCTGACCCTGCAACCGGTCGTGGGGGTTGCGAACGCCACCGCCACCAGTGCGCCGGGCCAGGCCCTGAGCATTCTGGTGGTCGAAGACGTGGCGCTGAACCGCGATGTGGTCAGCGGCTTGCTGGAGCGGGACGGGCATCGGGTCAGTCTCGCCGAAGATGCCGAGCAGGCTTTGGAGTGCTGCCGCAAGCAATCCTTCGAGTTGATTCTGCTGGATGTGCATCTGCCGGGAATGAGCGGCGTCGAGCTGTGCAGACTGATCCGCAGCACGTCTGGGCCCAATCAACACAGCCGTATTTTCGCTCTGACCGCCAGCGTGCAGCCGACCTTGGTACGCGGTTATCTGGATGCCGGTATGCAGGGCATTCTCGGCAAACCGTTGAAACTCGAAAGTCTGCGCCAGGCATTGGCCGGTGAATCGCCCATGCCCGAGCCTGCGCTGGAACACGAGTTGATGGACTGGCAGTTGCTGCACACCCATCGCACCTTGCTCGGCGAACAAAAACTTCACGGCCTGCTGAAGGTGTTGCGCGACTCGATTGCCCAGCATCGCACGGCGCTTACGGAAGCCATCGAGGCGGGTGACTGCACGGAAGTGGCGCATCTGGCCCATCGTTTGGCCGGGAGCAGCGATTCGCTGGGGTTCCGCGCCTTGGCCGATGTCCTGCGAGCCTTCGAGGAGGCCGCACTGATCAACGACACCGTGGCGATACACGCGCTGGTGCCGCAGTTCCATGGGGTGTTGCAGCGTTCGCAAGGGGTGCTGGCAGACGTGTTGAATGCCTGACGCACAAATTCGTTACGACTTATTACATCTTTGATCTTTGCGTACAACGCGAACTTACATGGCTTTCCAATAATCGGGACAACCGCGCCGGACGCGGTCTTCGAAGCTTATTGGAGATAATAATAATGAACTGCCGTAAAGCTGATCTTTCCCCGCGCGATGACCTCCTGTCATCCACCGCGCACCTCGCCCAGTTTTAAGAGGTGCCGTCATGAGCGAATCTATCGAACGAAAAGGCGTACACCTGACCCGAGCCTTGAAAAGCCGGCACATTTTCATGCTGTCGCTGGGCGGGGTCATCGGCACCGGGCTGTTCATGGGCTCGGGTGTCACCATCAACCAGGGCGGGCCAGTGGGCGCCATTCTGGCTTACCTGGTGGCCGGCTTTCTGATGTATCTGGTGATGGTCTGCCTCGGCGAGCTGTCGGTGGAAATGCCGGTTTCCGGATCCTTCCAGACCCACGCCACCAAGTACATCGGGCCTGCCACCGGCTTTATGATTGGCTGGGTTTACTGGATGAGCTGGGCAACCACAGTCGGTCTGGAATTCACCGCGGCGGGCATGTTGATGGTGCGCTGGTTCCCGATTATCCCGATCTGGTACTGGTCGGCGCTGTTCGTGGTGGTGTTGTTTGGACTGAACGCCTTGGCGACCCGTGCTTTCGGTGAAGCGGAATACTGGTTCTCCGGCATCAAGGTGGCGGCAATCCTCGGCTTTATCATCGTTGGCGTGCTGGTGATTTTCGGCGCGATACCGCTGACCAGTGGTGCCCCGGCGCCGATGATGACCAATCTGATCGGTGACTCGCTGTTCCCCAACGGGCTCTCTGCGGTGTTCGCGGTGATGATGACCGTGGTGTACGCCTTCCAGGGCTGCGAAATCATGGGGGTTGCCGCTGGCGAAACCGATCAGCCGGAGAAAAGTATTCCCAGGGCTGTGCGCAACGTGGTGTTCCGCGTGCTGATCTTCTATGTGCTGGCGATTGTGGTGCTGTCGGCCATCGTGCCATGGCAGCAGGCCGGCTTGATGGAAAGCCCGTTCGTGCAGGTGTTCGACATGGTCGGCATTCCTTACGCCGCGGACCTGATGAACTTCGTGATCCTGACGGCGATTCTGTCGGTCGGTAACTCGGGGCTGTACGCTTCGACGCGGATCCTTTGGGCCATGTCGAAAACCGGTATGGCACCCAAAAGCCTGTCGCCATTGAGCTCTCGCGGCGTGCCGTTGCGTGCTCTGAGCATCACCCTGTGCTTTGCGCTGGTGTCGCTGATGACCAGCTTTGTTGCCGCCGACACCCTGTTCATGGTGCTGATGGCCGTGAGCGGCATGTCCGGCACTGTGACCTGGATCGTGATCGCCCTGGCGCAATACAAATTCCGCCGTGCGTACATCAAGGGCGGCGGCAAACTCAGCGATTTGAAATACCGTGCGCCGTGGTTCCCGTTCCTGCCGCTGCTGTGCATCGCTTTGTGCTGCTCGCTGTTCGTCTTCCTGGCCCTCGACGAGACCCAACGTCCGTCGCTGTATTGGGGCTTTGGCTTTATCGCCATCTGCTACGGCGCTTACTTCATGACCAACCGTAAACGTCAAGCGGCTCTGGCGCAGGCCCTGCCAACGGTTTGAGCCAACAAACGAAAAACCTGTAGGAGCGAGCTTGCTCGCGATAGCGGACTTACAGTCAACATCCCCGTTGAATGTGATGCCGTCATCGCGAGCAAGTGTGAGTTAACGATTGATATGGCACCAAGAGAAACCGGTGGGAAGAAGCCGGAAGAACCTGGGCGAATCAGGAAAGACGGGGGCTTGAGCGGAGAGGTGGCGCGAAAGTAGTGCCAAATAGGGAGCAAACGAAAAACGGAAGATGACTCACCAAAGAGCCCGCATTTAGCGGGCTCTTTGGCATTTGCTCTAGATCATCCAGCCGCCGGACCAAACAATCTGGCCCACGACATGCAATGTGTCGAGGCTACCGCGTGGGACAGCTAGTGGCTGATAGGCAGAGTTTGCGCTGATGACCATCACGCCCCCATCAAGTTGGCGTTGCAGTCTCTTGGCATACAACAAGTCGTCCAAGCGGATTACATAGAAACCTTCGCCCTGGAACTGGTTGCGACGCAGATCAACCATTACGGTGTCTCCGTCGCTTAGCACGGGCTCATTGGAATCACCTGCAACGCGTACAGCTGCCAGATGTTCCGTGAGCAATCCTTTCTTACGCAGGCTGTACTTGGTAAAGGCCAGCATGGTCAAAATCCGGGCTCCTTCGTTCCAGGCGCCGTGTCCCTGGCTGATATGGGCGTCGTAAAGTGGAACGTAGTCGTACAGTTCCTCCTGCTGGCTCTCCAGAGCTTCACCAGCGTGTTTAGAGCCTTCACCGCTCGCAAGCCATCCAATATCCACGCGAGCAGTCTTGGCGATAGCCACAAGCCTGGAGGCCTTGGGCTCACTGTCCCCCGTCATATACGACTCAAGCGTACTTCTCGGAATCGATGCTTTTCGAGACAGCTCATCACCGTTTCCGACTATCGAAGCGCACTCCCTAATTCTTTCAGCAAGGTTCTCAGGCATTTCGCTTTCCCATTTGCGGAAAACGAAATGCGCGTCTTCTTTTTTTCAGCATTTCGAATTCCTAAAAAACCCAATAAAAACAAGCGGTTAGCTAAAAACGGTGCCAAACACAGCGGAAGACACAAACGAAATCTTCAGTTTTCGGTTGTTCGCTTTGCGGAAAACGACTAAATTATTCCCAAGGGAACGTTAGTGACCCTAAAAACCACTCTAAATAGTGGAAAACGGAACCAAAAAATGAAGATAGATAACGAAATTCCGAAGAAGGCCGAACTGCGCTGGGAATGGATCAAGTTTCAGCTGCGGGCCAAAGGCACTTCGCTGGCTCAACTGGCTCGCCAACTCGGAGTTGAGCGTAACGCACTGAACAACGTGAAGCGCGTTGCCTATCCCCGCATGGAGCGAGCTATCGCCCAAGCCCTAGGCCTTACGCCTTTTCAGATTTGGCCAGAGCGTTGGGATCAAAGCGGAGAACCGTTTCGTCAGCGACCAGGTCGGGCCGAAAAATCTTCGGAAATCGCGCAGAAGTCTAACGGTTTATCGCCTAAAACACACCATCACGCAGGGAAGGCTTGAGCATGGCCAAGTCACTTGGATGGTTCACAGCTAAGGAGTTGGCTGGGCTCCCCGGTATGCCGGGAAGTGACCGGGCAATTCAGATCCGGGGAAAGGATAGTTGGGAGTGGCGCAAGCGAGCAGGGACCAAAGCGGTTGAATACTCGCTTGGTTCTCTGCCTGTCGAAACGCAACAGTTTTTACTCACCCGCGAAGTTGGTACTTCTGAACTAACTACCGATCTTCTGTTGGTTCATTCCGATTCGGAATTGATTGAGCGTGACGCTAAATTATCGTCACGCCTGAACAATAAACAACGAAATGTGATGCTTGCTCGTCTCTCATTCATTCGGGAGATCGAGCGTGTCGGTGCGGTAACTACTCAGAAAAACGCCATCGACGTTCTGGTTAAACAGGCGAGAGACAATGCACTGAGCCCGTATCTCATGGAGCGCGTGGACCTTGCAAATGACCGAAAGACCGGAAGCCGAGCATTGTCTGAGCGGACATTGAAACGTTGGTTGTCCGCATATCGTGCCCAAGGTGAAAGCGGGTTGGCGCCTCTTCGCCAGAAGCCTAACACTGACGTTCCTGAGTGGTCGGCGACGTTCCTTCGGTGCTACCAGAGACCAACAAAGCCAAGCGTAGCTGCAAGTTACGGAGAGTTCCTGACTCGCTACCAAGGCGAAACGCCTCCAAGCATCCACGCTGTGCAGCGGTTCTTAAAAAAACTGACGCCTGAGGCTCTCAACGTGGGGCGGATGAGCCCTCAGGAGTTGAAGGCGCTGCAACCGTTTCGTCGTAGGTCTACCAAGAATCTGTTTCCAGGGGATGTTTATACCGCTGACGGTCATAAGTTCGACGCTGAGGTACTTAATCCGCTTACCGGCAAGCCTTATCGCCCGGAAATTACAACGGTTCTGGACGTGGCGACCCGTCGTGTCGTTGGGATATCGGTTGGTGAGGCTGAATCAGCTATTGGCGTTTTGGACGCTCTGCGTGATGCGGTGGGTAAATGCATGTTCGCGATCTTCTACGTGGACAACGGATCAGGGTTCGACAACGACACAGTACGAGAGGTTGTTGATCGTCTCGGCGGCACGATGACTCACTCTCTGCCCTACAACAGTCAGGCGCGAGGGTTGTCGGAGCGAGGCCATCAAACGATCTGGGTACGTGCGGCCAAGAAGTTAGTTAGCTACATCGGTGCTGACATGGACAAGCACGCAGGAACCAAGGTGCATCGTATTGGACGTAGAGAACTGAAGAATACCGGCACTACCAGATTGCTACCTTCTTTTGCCGAGTTCATGGCGGGCGTTGAGGAAGAAATTATTTCCTATAACAACACGCCGCATCGGGGGCTCGAAAAAATTAGAGATGTTGGAACAGGCTCACTAAGACATCCAAGCCCTGATGAAGCATGGAATGCGGCCTACGCCGAGGGGTGGGAACCAATTGCAGCGTCACCGGAATTGGTTGAGTCGCTAATGAGGCCGCAAATCGTTCGTCAGACTCGACGTGGCGAAATTAATTGGCTTGGAAATAAATACTTTCTTAACGATCTACGCGGCTTGCACGGACAAGAAATACGGTTGGCGTACGACGTTAGAGATGCTGGGCGTGTTTGGACATACACGTTAGACGGAGAGTTGATAGGCGAGGCAGTTCTAGACG
This sequence comes from Pseudomonas sp. GW821-FHT02H09, assembly GCF_059421425.1. Lineage (NCBI taxonomy): Bacteria > Pseudomonadati > Pseudomonadota > Gammaproteobacteria > Pseudomonadales > Pseudomonadaceae > Pseudomonas > Pseudomonas sp. GW821-FHT02H09. The sequence goes on along the minus strand of NZ_JBWKVA010000024.1, from coordinate 54,848 downwards.
GAAACTCCACTGATTATATGCCGATGAACATGCTGGAACGGAGCCGTGAGAAACGGGCTCAGGGGCAAGTCAAGAGGTCCATGGACAAGGTGGAGACGTTGACGGGGAGTCGAGTGGAAATGATTGCTCCGACCAATGCTCCGTCGGCAACGCTTAGCCGAGAGCAACTAATTTCAGCTCATGAGTACGCAATTGCTCTTGAGGCAGCAGCGCCAGCGTTTCACGTTCCAGGCGATGACGTTTCACGTTATCGGTTGTGGGTAAAACTCAATGAGCGTGTGAACGCAGGGGAAGAGTTGACCGCTGACGAAGCCAAATGGTGGGAAAGATACCCCGCACACCCGGACTTCGCAGCGATGCAACAAGTGTTTCAAAGCGCGGGCTGAATCCCGCGCTCCAAAACGTTAAGTGTGCCTGCCAGCACAACCTAAAGGAGATACAACACAATGAGTGTAACCAAGATTGTTCCGTTGACCAATGTGGGTTTGTTAGCGGGGGCTATCAATCGCGCGCTCTCGCGTCCAGTTGGCCTACCTGGACTGGTGGCCATGTACGGGCCTAGTGGGTTTGGCAAAAGCGCAGCAGCTGCTTATTCAGCGAATTTACATCGGGCGTATTACGTTGAATGCCGGGATGCTTGGAGCAAAAAAGCATTTCTGCTGGCCATCCTCAGGGAAATGTCGATTTTCCCTGCTCGCACAATGTCAGAAATGGTCGATCAAATTGCGGTTCAACTTTCGACCTCGATGCGCCCGCTGATTGTCGATGATGTTCAATATCTGTTGGATAAGGCAGTTGCTAATGCTTTGACCGATATCTACAACGCTAGTCAAGGCACTATCGTTTTGATAGGTGAAGAGCGTGTGCCGGCTTCATTAGCGAAGCTGGAAAGATTGCACAACCGAGTTCTTGAATGGGTTCCGGCTCAGGCTGCGACTCTGGATGATCTTCGGAAGTTGGCTCAGCTGAGCTATCCAAAGCTTGTATTTGCAGATGATCTGCTCGCCGATCTGAACCGAGCTACTCGTGGGTGCCTCCGCAGAGCGGCAGTTAATCTTTATAAAGTTCAGTCTGAGGCTTCGGCCATGATGCTGGATCGTGTGGATCTTGAGGCCTGGGGTAAGCGTGGCTGGTTCACCGGTGAAGCTCCGTCCCGGAGGGCTCACTAATGGGCAAGTCGGCTCAACTTCTCTTAGTGGGTGACAAGGCGTCTCGCCAGTGCATGTGGGAAGCGGTTCGTGACAATCGGAGCGGCTTTACGTCGCGCCAGATTGCCAAGCAATCACGTCAAGCAGGTGTGAGTGTCGACAGCTACATACGCGCATTGAACAAAGCAGCCCTGATTGAACTGGTTGATGATGCGGGAAAGTTTGTCGATCATCGATGGCGCCTCATTCGAGATGAGGGCGCGGAATATCCGAGGGTTGCGAGCAACGGGAAGCGCTCGCGGCGTGGGCTGGGCTTGGAAAACCTTTGGCGTACTTTGCGCATTATGGGCGAAATGACCGCAGCCGACGCCGCGGAAATGGCAAGTACCGGAGATGTAAAAGTCACCCAGACATATGCATTAAATTACTTCGAAGTGCTTGTTCGAGCAGGCTACCTAGTGGCGAGCGAGTACGACTCCCAACGTGCTCAGACTTACAGACTTGCTCCTGGGAGGGGGGCAGGGCCACGGTATCCGATAGTTCAACGAACTGAAGCAGTGCAGGTGTTCGATCCGAATTTGAATAAGGTCGTCTACTCGAATGTCGCTTCGGGTGGTGTGTCTGATGCGTCTGCCCCTGATAACGATATGCAGCAAGAGAACATTCGGCTTCGAGCTCTTCTGGCCGAGTTCATCGAAGTTGTGCCGAATCTCCCATCGACAAGTCTTCTTCAGCGGGCACAGTTGGAGTTGGCCGAATGACACAGGTCGATATTTCCGCTTGGGGTAACGAGCCCCCTCTCTTCGTCCGGCTGCTCGCAGCTGAAGTTGGCGCCAGTAACCGTACTCGTGCTGCTGAACGTGTTGGTATCAGCCGTACTGCAGTAAGCCTGGTCCTGGTGAACAAATACAGCAGCCCAAGTACGGCGGGTGTGGAACGTCGTGTCCTCGACTCGTTGGGGCGTATTGAGTGCGTGGCCGTTGGCGAAACCCTGACTATCGAGCAGTGCCAAAGCTACCGCGAAAAGCCAGCTCCGACGCATAACCCTCGAGCAATGCAGCATTGGCGCGCATGCCTGCACTGCCCAATGAATCCGAACTGCGCGGGAGGTGCCAATGCAACCGTCCACTGACAGTGTTCGTTCGCAAGTGCCCGTAGTGCAAATCTACATCTGCGGTCGCAGCTTGATCCGCCTCTACATAGACGACAAATGCGTCGGGTTTTCTGAGAGCTACAAGTTCGCTCAGATCCGTGCGGAAGAGTTGGCAAAGGCCGGGCGTCAACAGGAGGTGCATTGATGCGTACTCGATGCCCCAATTGTGGGACGACGCTCAGCTTGGATGCCTTGATTGCACATGACGGCGCCCGCGATGCGCTTGGCGTGGCGTTCAAATTATCCGGCCAGCTTGGCAACGCGTTGATTCGCTATGTCGGTTTGTTCCGGCCAGAAACCCGAGAGCTGACCATGGATCGGGTGGGCAAGATCCTCAATGAGTTATTGCCGGATCTGCAAGCCCAACGCATTGAGCGCAATGGTGCTGTGTTCAATGCGCCTGCTGCTTGTTGGGTTTGGGCCGTCGAACAAGCTGTCTCCGCTCGTGATGCGGGGCGACTGGTGACGCCGCTAAAAGGGCATGGCTGGCTGTACCAGGTCATGACTCAGTGGCAAGGCGAAACAACGGCGGTGCTACTACCTGAAGCCACTCCTCCGAAGCAAACCATGGTCAGCCGGCCAAGCCAGACAACGGCTGCTCTGGTGGCACTACAGGGGCGGTTGAATGGAGGGTGACTGGCTACAGCGTGAGGTGATTGCGGGGCTCATGGGGCTTGTTGCCCTGCGCCTCGACGGTGCGCCTGCTGCCGACGCCATCACTCACACACTCGATATATGGCTGGTGGCCTTGAAAAAGGCACAGCGCTGGAACGAAGAGACAGATGGAGCGCGGGTTAAAGCAGCTTTCGAGACGTTGTTCGCGAGCTGCGAGCGTTGGCCAGCACCGGCAATGTTGATTCGGGTGATACCGGTTCGGCAAAGCCAGCAGGCATTCCCTAAACCCGCATTAACTGAAGAACAACGCGCCAATGGGCGTCGCCGGATCGGGGAGATTCTCGGCGCCTTGAAGTACAGCAATACCAAACATGAAACGAACATGGAGCAGGACAAAGAATGAATATTCCAGAAGGGTTTCGCCAAGATGCAAAGGGCCACTTGGTCCCGGTAAGCATGATCAAGCCGATTGATCTGGCACGCGACGAACTGGTTATTGAGCTTGTCGACAAGGCCAAGGCCATTTCTCAGACGCTGGGCGCTTTTAAGGCATTGGCCTTTGGTGACATCAAAGCGTTCGTCGAAATGTCTGCGGAGCAGTACAAGGCCACCATCGGCGGTAAGAAAGGCAACGTCACTCTGTTGTCGTTCGATGGCCGTTACAAGATCGTTCATGCAGTACAAGACTCGATCAAGTTCGATGAGCGGCTACAGGCTGCCCGTGCATTGATTGATGAGTGTGCAGCTGAGTGGACGCAGGATGCTCGGAGTGAAGTTCGAGTGCTGGTTAATGAGGCATTTCGGACGGACAAGGTAGGCGAAATCAGCACCGGGCGTGTGCTTGCGCTTCGTCGGCTGGAAATTTCGGACTCGCGATGGCAGCGCGCAATGCAGGCCATCAGCGACGCTGTACAGGTTGTTGGCTCCAAGAGTTACGTTCGGATCTATGAGCGTATCGGTGATAGCGACCAATACGCCTCCATCCCGTTGGATATCGCCAGTGCCTTCGTTGCGGCCTCTGCGCCGTCGACGCTGCACTGATCTGAATCCGTCACTGAACAACCCTCATTCAGCATTGAACGTACGAGAGCGAACAAATTATGGCCAAGTTCCAGATCACCATCGAAGACAGCGCCGATGGCGTCTCTATCCAAGTCGACAACCAAACTCAACTGGGTGGCAGCAAAGCGGGACGCGTAGCAAGCGCGCTTATGACTGGCGTGCCAATGCTACTTGCCCGGATTCCTGTGGACTTTGTAGTTGGGCATGCGGCGTGTGATTGCGAGATCTGCCAAGCCATGCGCGAAAAGCAGATGACCAAGCCGACCATCCATTAATGCGAAACCATCTCGGGTAACTGGGGTGGTCTATCCGGCGCGGTGGCCGGGTACTGATGAGCAGCCGAGGACGAAATGGAACAAGTCGATTGGGATGCGCTGAAGGCGCAGATGGATAGCCCTTGGGGCACGATGAAATTGCAGTGTGATCAGTTCGTACTGAGCTTGCAGCAACAGACCTCCAGCTCAAGTAAGAGTTGGTCGACAGTGGTGTATGTGGATGGTGTCTTCAAGTTTTCATGGTGTGAGGCCACTCGCGAAGGTGAGCCGGTCCATGAGGAGGCGCGCCGTTTCCTTCGTAAAAGCATCAAGTCTCTGTATAGCCGTAAGGAGGTGGAGTCTTACCGGAAGGCGTTCGGTAAGCGCGAAGCTGCGAAGAAAGAGGCTGCTAAGTTTTTTCGCTTCGACCCGTGCTGGAAAAGCTTCAACTCCCTGAAAAAGCACCTGCTGGCCAATAACGTCAGCATCACACGTATCGCCGAGATCTGACGCCATGGACCATAGCAAAGCCCTAGAGAAGATCAAAAAATGCCTCCGTCTGGCTGCAAGCAGTAACCCGCACGAAGCTGCCTCGGCGATGCGTCAGGCTCGTGCACTGATGGACAAATTCCGCATTGAAGAAGCCGATGTTGCTCTCTCTGATATCCATGAATGTGCCGCCAGAAGCGGATCAAAAAACACACCGTCGCAATGGGAAGCCAATCTGGCGGGATGTGTGAGACGAGCCTACACCTGCGAATTTTTGTTCATGGCTGGCTTGGGTGAATGGCGATTCATTGGCGAGTTCGCTGAAGTGGCCAGCTACACCATGACAGTCCTGCTTCGTCAAGTGCGCCAAGCTCGCCGCGATTTCATCGCGGAGAAGCTCAAGCGATGCAAAGCCTCGACCAAAACCAAGCGTGCAGACGTGTTTTGTGATGCGTGGGTTTGGGAGGTGCGCAAAAAAGTTATGGAGTTCACAGGAACCGAAGCCCCGTCCGTAGCGGCAGCCGCTTACATGCTGAAGCACCATCCCGATACCGAGCGTTCTACAGCCCGAGACCGTAATGCCGGTAAAGCGATAAGTACTCGCTCGTTGACGGACGCAATGCACGGCATTCATGCGGCAAGTGATGTCCGTTTGAATCACGGCGTGAATGGCCAGGAACAGCTGGCACTTAATTGAGCGAAACCACTCCGGCAATCGGTGTGGTCTGCCCGGCGTAGTGGCCGGGTACTGACGAGCAGCTAATCAATGACACAGGAAACCCCGGTCGAACGGAAACGCCGGCTTGCTCGCGAGCGGCAACAGCGGAAACGTGATGCTCTAGCTGAAAAGCGAAAAGCTATGGGTGCCAAGAAGTTCAAGATGGAGGTGTATGCAGGAACCATTGCGGCTATGGAGACCATTCGAGCGGCCGGGGAATTCAATGATACGGCTGAGGGTCTGACGCTGCTGATTCACGGAGCGGCTTGGCTGGCGAAACGTGACCCGGTTGCGTTCAGGGAATTGGTCGAAGCGAGGAGAAAATGAATCGCCGCAACCTTGATCTATCGAAGATCCATATCGCCAAGAAGGATTTGGCGCTGGATGAGGACACCTACCGAGCAATGCTTCAGCGAATTGCTGGAGTCAGTTCGGCAAAGGATTTATCACCACTGAAAACCTCAGCCGTGCTCACGGAGCTGGTGCGCTTGGGGTGGAAGCCGAAGAAATCGAAGGTAGGTAGAGCAACACCGGCAGTAGCACCCGATCGGGAAAAGCTTGTTGGCAAAATCGAAGCCTTCCTGGCCGAAGCTGGACGTCAGTGGGCTTATGCCGATGGCATGGCTCTGCGAATGTTCAAGGTCGAACGGGTGGAATGGCTGGATGCTCGTCAACTCGGGAGCATGGTGTCGGCCCTGACTTACGATGCCAAACGCAATGGGAGGCCGACACAATGAGCAGTGACCAGTTATTTGCTGACGACAGTGACAAGCTTGATCCCAAGAAAGTCTTGGCCCATATGGAAGATCCAATCGTCTCCGCTCGATGGGAGGGGAATTTAAAGGAGATGGTTGAGCTCGCTGAATTCGAGCTATTGAAAAGGCTTCCTGAAAAGCCAGAGGCTGTACCTGAAATTGCCCGTGCGGTCGTGTTCTCGATCTGCTCCACCATGGGTGGCTCAGTGATTTATCTGCCGCGTGGCGAGTCGCTTAAGCGGGCAATGCGAGACGCTGAAATCTACCGTGAATGGTTGGATGCTGGAGCACAACCTCATGAGCTGGTGCGCAAGTATCAGCTTTCCTCAGCCATCATCTACGGCATCATTAAGCGTCAACGGGGATTGCACAGACAGAACGGTCCTGACCTGTTTGGCTTTGAGCAGGAGACCATCCACTGATAGCATTGCACTGAGCAATGCCGTCCCACCAGCCCCCGCCGTTGCGGGGGTTTTCTTGTCTGAATAAGAAACTCGATCACATCCCCCAAAGCGCGAATCTAGTCCGGTACTTCTTACCGACGGGTTCACGTCATGTCTGTCTCGGCCCCTACAACCCCGCGTGCATTCGCTGCTCAGATTCTTGAGGGCGTGTTTCCAATCGAGTCGATTCTTGAGCGGTGTCCAGCCGAATGGCGCGACCTGATCATGGATCACGTTCGCGTGGCTCAAGACCGGCGCGACATGAATGTCGCCCGTCAACAGAAGTTCCGGCCTCCGGCCAAACCCTCCAGCCCGACAATCTCCACCTACCAGGAGCGTCCCCTAGTGCGCGGCAATTCTGCTGTAGCTGCCGCACATCTTGCTGCTGTTCGGGCTTCAATCCAATCCAATCGAGCAATCCAACAATGACCCTCCAAAACCCTGGACGGCGTTCTCGTGCGCCGCGTATGACCGATTGGACGGTGATCACCGTCGTGTTGATTATCGCGCTGGGCATGATCGCGCCGACCAAGTTGGCAGTAATTCTTTATAAGGCCGGGCTTGTAACTGGTGGCGGCGTTTTGGGCTACTGGATCGACCGCGCTCTGTTTCCTTATGCCAGACCCAACCAGGTCAACCACGTCCACCAGCCATTGGCCGGACTGCGACGAGCAATCGTCGTACTGGCTTGCGTGCTTGGCCTGACGCTGGGGCTTTGACTATGGCGCGATCACGAATCCTGCTCGCCGGTTGCTTCATTGGTTTGGTGGTTGGTTTGGCACTCTGCGGCCAGGCTCGCGCCGAGATCCCGATGCAGGCCGAACACTACCGGCGCGATCTATCTCGCATTGCTCAAGCGGAGTGGGGGCTGGATGCACCGGTTGCCACCTTCGCGGCTCAGGTTCATCAGGAAAGCCGCTGGAAGTTCGATGCGAAGTCTCCGGTAGGTGCGCAAGGCTTGGGCCAGGTGATGCCCTCGACCGCCACTTGGCTTGCTGAGCTGTTCCCGAAAGCACTCGGCAAAGTCGAGCCTTATAACCCCACCTGGTCATTACAGGCATTGGTCAGTTACGACCGCTGGCTGGCTGACCGAATCAAGGCACGGAACCCCTGCGAGCAAGGCGCCATGTTTCTGTCTAGCTACAACGGCGGGCTGGGTTGGTTGATCCGTGACCGCAAGTTGGCATCGGCTAAGGGCGCCGATCCGCTGACTTGGTTCGGCTCCATCGAGCGATTTAACGCTGGCCGCTCTGCGGCAAACTTCAAAGAAAACCGGCAATACCCACGCCTCATCTTGCTGCGATGGGAACGCATTTATGTCGATGCCGGATGGGGCAAAGGGTTGTGCCAATGAAGGAAACACTTAAGTGGTTTGCGCCGCTGCTGATCGCGGTGGTTTTGATCGCCGCCGCTCTTCTGTTCGTTGAGAGCACCCGCCAGGCCGGTTATGACGAAGGAGTCATAGCCGGGAAGGCCGATGGCGCGGAGGCGTATCAAAAGCTTAAAGACGAAGTTGAGGGCGAACGCCTGGAGCATGCAAAGGACGCCCTGGCGAAAGCTCAGGCCGCTGCCCAATCGCTCCTGGAGCAAACCGAGCGTGGCGACGCCCTAGCCAGCCAGCTCACCACCACCAAACAAGAGCTTCGCAGCAACACCGACAAGCTCACCGGGGAGATAAACCGTGTCACGACTCTATACCGCCGCGCCGTGGATGCGCAGCCTGAGCCTCTGCCTACTGCTGTGTTCACTACCGGTTTTGTCCGCGTGTGGAACGAAAGCCTTAACCCAACCGCAGTGCGTGCCAGACAGACCACCAGCGGACCTGCTTCGACTTCCGGAGGCCCCGGAGCCGCTGACGACCTCGACAGCGGAATAACTCCGGCTGTCCTTCTGAACAACCAAGTGCGCAACAGCGAGAAGCACGCCTCTTGCCGCGCTCAGCTCACAAGCCTGATCGAGTATTACACCCATGGACGTATTTGACCGCGCCACCGAAGTAGAGGAAGCGCATCGGGAGGCTGCTATAGCGGCGCATTTGGCACAGGCCAAGAGACCCAACAAAGTCTCAGCCTCGCACTGTGAGGACTGCAACGTGGAGATCCCAGAGCAGCGGCGTTTGATTCTCCCCGGCGTGTTGTTGTGCGTGGATTGCCAATCCATCCAAGAACGACTGGGGCGCAAATGAACATGATCGAAATGCCGGTGTGGCAACTGATCGCCTCAGCCGTGACCCTGTTGGGGATGTTCGCAGGCCTGGTCAAGTTGTTGCTCTCGCAAATGGAAGGTCGCCTGGACGAACGTTTTGAACTCGTCGCGAAGGACTCCGAGCGTTTGCGTCAGGTCGAACTCGGCTTGGAGCGGCTCCGAGGTGAAATGCCGCTGCACTACGTGCGCCGTGAAGACTACGTGCGTAACCAGACAGTCATCGAGGCCAAGCTCGACGCGTTGGCCCTCAAGTTCGAAAACGTTCAGTTGAAAGGGAAATTTTAATGAGCATCGACCATGCGAAGACGCGGCGCGAAACACTGCGTTGGTACATCCTCCTGACCCTCAATACCTCCCGTCCGGTCGATCCGCATGAAGCGGTGGTGCTGTCGACGATCCAGGGCATCTATCCAGACGCCACGCAATTGGAGCTGCGCCGTGAGCTGGACTATCTGAAAGATCGTTCCCTGGCCACGCTGAAAAAACAGCCAAGCGGTGTGTGGATCTGTGGCCTGACTCACTATGGCGTGGACATTGCCGAGTACACCATCGAATGCAATCCCGGCATTGCCCGTCCTGAAAAGTACTGGTCCTGACTTATGCCTCCGCGTAGCAAAGTGGCCGCGCTGCCGGCCGAGGTGAAGACATGGCTCGATCACTCTTTGGTCGAGTCGAACTTTTCTGGCTATGAATCGCTCTCCGCTGAGCTGGAGAGCCGTGGTTACTCCATCGGCAAAAGCGCGCTTCATCGTTATGGGTCGGAGTTTGAGGTAAAGCTGGCATCGCTCAAGCTGGCGTCGGAGCAAGCAAAGGCCGTTGTTCAAGCGGCACCCGATGACGAAGGAGCGGTCAACGAAGCGCTCATGAGACTGGTGCAGGAGCACCTGTTTAAGTTGTTGATGGCTGACGATGGAAAGATGGATTTGCCGAAAGTGGCGAAGGCCGTTGCTGAGCTTGGCCGGGCATCTGTTGTGCAGAAGAAATGGCAAGCCGAGTTCCGCGACAAGGCCGAAGCGGCAGCCAGCAAGGTTGAGAAAATTGCGAAGAAAGGCGGCTTGAACCAAGCCACTGTCGATGAGATTCGTCGCGAGATTCTCGGGATGGCATCGTGAGTGTTCCCCTGGTTCTGGATAGCACCGCCACTCTTTTGGCCCCGGCGGTGCTGCTCGACTATCAGAAAGAGTGGATCGGCATTCGTGCCCCGCTCAAGGTCGGTGAGAAATCCAGGCGGATCGGTCTCACCTGGGCGGAAGCGGCAGATAATGTTCTGGTGGCTGCCGCTGAAAAGCCAGCGGGTGGTCAGACTGTTTATTACCTGGGCTACAACCAGGACATGACGGTGGAGTACATCCAGGCGTGCGCCATGTGGGCGCGGGCTTACAACTACGCCGCCGAGGAGATCGAAGAAGGCATTTGGCCGGACAGCGACCCGGACAAACACATCAAGACCTACACTATCGGGTTCCCCAGCGGGCACCGGATCGTCGCGCTGACCAGTCGGCCATCCAACTTGCGTGGTCGTCAGGGCGTGGTCGTGATCGATGAGGCGGCGTTCCACCAAGACTTGGCTGAGTTGCTCAAGGCGGCATTGGCTCTGCTGATCTGGGGTGGTGAAGTTCATGTCATCAGCACCCACGACGGCACCGAGAACGCCTTCAATGAACTGATCAACGATATCCGCGCAGGCAAGCGCAAGGGCGCATTGTTCCGCTGCCCCTTCCGTGAAGCTGTCGGGGACGGTCTCTATCAGCGTGTTTGCCTGCGTAAAGGGATTGAGTACAGGGAAGAAGAGGAAGCCGCCTGGGTCCAGGACGTTTATGACTTCTACGGCGATGCGTCGGAGGAGGAGCTTGATTGTGTCCCGTCTCAAGGCGGCGGTGCCTTTCTCAGTCTGGCCCTGGTCGAGCAGCGCAGTAATCGCGAAGTGCCGGTGCTTCGTCTGGCCTATCCGCAAGGGTATGAAGTTCAGGAGGAGCGTCTCCGTTTGGCTGAGTCCCTAGAGTGGTGCGAAGAGCATTTGCTCCCACTGCTCAAGGCTATTCCGTTGGATGTGCAAAGCTTCTATGGCATGGACTTCGGTCGTAGCGGTGACCTGTCTGTGATTTGGCCGTTGGTCAAAGAGCAGAACCTACGCAAGCGCACACCTTTTGTGGTTGAGCTGCGCAACGTTCCGTTTAAGCAGCAGTTTCAAATCAAGTGCTACATCCTTAGTCGACTGCCCAACTTCCTCAAGGGTGCCGACGATGCCAGGGGCAACGGCTCGCAGTTGTCTGAAGACACCGCTATCGAGTTTGGTTTCAACCGTATTGAGCGGGTGATGCTCACCGAGGGTTGGTATCGAGACAACATGCCGTTGTTCAAGGCCGCTCTGGAAGACGACACCTTCTATGACATCCCGGCCGATAAGGATGTCGTCAGCGACGTGCGTGCCTTTCGCGTGGTCAAGGGTGTGGCGCGTATCCCCGAAAAACGCACCAACGAAAAAGGCGAAGCGAACGGGCCAAAGCGTCACGGTGACGCTGGTATCGCTGCCGTTCTAGCCGATTACGCTTCTCGCCAAGATGTCGAGATTTTTGAATATCACCGCGTCAAGCCAGCCGCTCAGCATGACCGTTCGGTCAAGAGCGGCGCCGGCTGGCGCTCTAAGAAAGGCATTTGGTAATGGCCGAGTCACGTATTGTCGACCGGAACGGTCGGCCTATCCAGTTCGACCAGCTCACTGCAGAGCTGGCAGCCCCGAGGGTGACTGGTGTTCGGCAAGTTTGGCACCCGTCGGTTGCCAGCGGGCTGACGCCTGAGCGGCTCGCGAGAATCCTACAGGACGCTGCCGAGGGCACAGCGCTGGATTATTTGACTTTGGCCGAGGAGATGGAGGAGCGCGACCTGCACTACGCCTCAGTCTTGGGCACGCGCAAGCTTGCGGTGGCAGGCCTCAACATTCGTGTAGAGGCAGCGTCCGACGAAGCCGAGGATATCCGCCGGGCGGATGCCGTGCGGGAGGTAGTGTCGTCGCCTGAGTTTGGTGAGCTTCAGAGCGAAGCGGTCGATGCCCTGGGCAAAGGCTATTCCGTTAGCGAGATCATCTGGGATCGAAGCGGCAAGACGTGGATGCCGGATCGGTTCGAGACCCGCGACCAGCGCTTCTTCCAGTTTGACCGCGAGACCGGCCGTGAGCTTCGGCTACTCGACGAGGCGGATGGCTTCAATGGCATCGCCTTGGCGCCCTATAAGTTCATCGTCCATCTACCCCGCATTCGCGCCGGGCTTCCAATCCGTGGCGGCTTAGCCAGGCTGGCAGCCGTCGCCTATATGTGCAAGGCGTGGACGTGGAAGGACTGGATGGGATTTGCGGATATCTACGGTATTCCAATGCGCGTGGGCCGGTATGGACCGAACGCTAGCAAGGATGACATCGGCGTCCTGCTTTCGGCCGTGGCCAACCTGGGCAGTGATGCGGCAGCAGTCATCCCTGACAGCATGAGGATTGATTTCACGGCAGCTGCAAACGTAGCCGGTGCAGGGGACTTCTTTAAAGGGTTGGCCGAATGGTGGGACAAGCAGGTCAGCAAGGCGGTCGTTGGCCAGACCATGAGCGCCGACGACGGTGCCAGTCTGGCGCAAGCCAAGGTCCACAATGAAGTGCGACTGGATCTGCTGGAAGCGGATGCCAAGGCACTCAGCAACACCTTCAACCGGCAATTCGTTCGTCCGTTCTGTGATCTGAACTTCGCACCTGGTCGCCCTTATCCGAAGCTGATTGTCGATGTTCCACAGCCAGAGAATATTCAGCTGCTTATTACTGCGCTGAAGGAACTGGTGCCACTCGGGCTTGAGGTTGAGCAGTCAGTCATCCTGGACAAGCTCAACCTGCCCTCGCCAGCTGAGGGCGCAAAGATTCTTGGCAAGCCTGCAGCACCGACGCTTGCGACTGCTGCTAACCGAGAGCAGGCGACGAAGGCGGTCGATATAAAGGACGTGGTGGACAACCAGGTAAAGACTTTGGAGGCAGCTGCAGCAGTGCCCCTCGGCGATATGGTTGACGCCATCCGCGAACTGCTTGATTCGGTCAGCAGTCTGGAAGAGTTTCGTGACCGGCTCATCGAGGTCTATCCCGATATGAATGCCGGTCAGCTCGCTGATGCAATGGCAGACGGGCTGGCTGCTGCCAGCCTCGCCGGTCGATATGACGTACTTAGAGGGCTGTAGGTGTTTCGTTGCCGAGATCGACCGTGGTTTCAAGAATTGCCCGAACTATTGGGGGCAGCTCAGGTGCTTTTTTATCCAGGATGGCTTGAACTCTTTGGTTGTATAGAGCCACATCAAAAGCAGGTTGTTCCTTGATGATGTGGACAATGATCGCGACGGCAGAAATAACATCGCCTACATTTTGACCAGTTGCAGGGGTCTTTTCGAACAATTCGTCACTTGAACTCATGATGCTTCCCTTCAATTTTCTTAGGTGAGCATCGGTGATATCACGAGGTCACTCCCTTGGCAATCTCACACGGCTCTCTGCCGTTCCAAGAACAGATCGACTACTTCCGGGGCAAGACCAATATCCCAACCCGCGCCTGGACGGATGTCTATAACGTCGAGCATGACTGGGCGTTCGTGGTCGCGGGCACCACCAAGCAGACCTTGCTTGCGGACATGCGCGGTGCTGTTGAGAAGGCGATCACCAGTGGTCTCACCCTGGAACAGTTCCGTTCCGAGTTCGACCAGGTCGTGAATAAGCATGGCTGGGAATACAACGGCGGCCGTGGCTGGCGGACTCGTGTGATCTACGAGACCAACTTGCGCCAGTCGTATAACGCCGGACGCGAAACCCAGATGGCCGACCCTGAGTTGCGCAAGCGTCGGCCATTCGGCCTTTATCGTCACGGCGACAGTGCTCACCCTCGGCCACAGCATCTGGCCTGGAATGGCACGGTGCTGCCCCTGGACGATCCGTGGTGGAGTACTCACAGCCCCCAGAACGGTTGGGGCTGCAAGTGCAAGAAGTTCATGGTGGGTCAACGCGACCTAGACCGACAAGGTTTGAAGGTTGGTCCGGCACCAGAGGTTGAATATGAGGATCGCACCATTGGGGTGAATAGCCCGAACGGCCCTCGCAAGGTGCGTGTGCCAAAGGGAATAGACCCCGGGTTTGAGTTCGCACCTGGTCAATCACGGTTGGCCACGGCCGTGCCGCCACTGCGTGCTTACGACCCACTCCCGGAACCAGGTGCGCGGTCGAGCAGCGTCCAGGGCGCAGGTCTGCCGAACAAGCGACCACCTAGTGCATTACCTCCAGCGCGGGAAGTGTCCGCTGACAAGCTCTTGCCGGAGGGGCTTCCCGATCAGACCTACGTTGAACGCTTCCTGGCAGAGTTCGGTGCTACCGATGCGGCGCCTGTGCTGTTCAAGGATGTAACCGGCGATGCCGTGGTGGTCAGCCGTGAGCTGTTCACGAGTGCCAAAACCGGCGCTTTGAAGATTAAGAAGCGTGGCCATGCGCGTGAGCTGCTGCTGCTCGCTGAGGCGATCAAAGATCCCGATGAGGTGTGGGTTCGGCTGGAATGGCTGTACGCCAAGAACAAGGCCGTTGTACGGCGGCGCTACATCTCGCGCTACCAGATCGACGGCGAACCTGTCCCGGCGCTGTCGGTATTTGAAGTGGGGGATGATGGATGGGACGGCGTGACGACGTTCTCACCAGATGCGGACAATCCGGAATATATGGAGCATCTCCGGATCGGGGTACGGCTGTACCGCCGGTCAACAATCGACGAGTAACAAATAAACCACGCGCCGCCACACGTGGTTTCGTCCTGAGCGTAGGCCTGGAGGTCCTGGCGGGGACTGCTCACTCAATGGACGTTTTGATAGTAGGAGATGCACATGGCAGGCGCAATGCTCAATGTCGAAGTGGATGACAGCCGGTCTGGTGCGGCCTTGGCCGAATTGGCAGAGCGATTGGAGGATATTCGTGTACCACTCCTGGACATCGCCGAATACCTGCAGCAGTCCACGGACCAGCGCTTTAGACAACAGGTCTCTCCAGATGGGGCGCCATGGGCACCATTGGCCGCGTCCACTATTGCTAAAAAGAAGTCGAGCCAGATTCTGCGGCAGGACGGGTTTCTCCAGGACACGATCCGGCACAGGGTCAGCGGTGATGAATTGGAACTCGGTTCGGATCGTCCCTACGCGGCTATCCACCAGTTCGGCGGCAAGATCGAGCAAGGCGCTCGGTCGCAACAGGTTTACTTCAAACACAAGAATGGCCAAGTGGGAAACCGGTTCGTCAAAAAGAGTCAGTCCAATTTTGCCCAATGGGTGACCCGAGGTGCGACCTCTACAGAGATGCCGGCTCGACCTTATCTCGGTCTGTCTTCAGCAGATGACAACGAGATCCTCGCCATCGTGTCTGACTACCTTTCCGAACCATTGGAGGTCGGTCCAAGATAATCGCGCTGGCGGGGTTTAGAGAGCCTTACAGGTACAACGACGGCGGTAGTTGTCCGCGAATAGCGTTAGACATGCGTTAGATTTGGTTCAGAGGGTATTCCAGCCTCATAGCGGTAGCCAGATCCACAAAGATCCCGCCAAAATAGCCAGTTCGTGTAAATCCTCCGCACCTGGTCGAGGCCTCAGAATTCTTATTCGGGGCTGAAACTCCTCGCTTTACCGATGCCGCAGAAACTGGCGGCATGAAAACATTACTCGCCCTCAACACCGACCTCTCAGCAGCGATTGCCATTGCCAATGGCAGGCACCGGATTGGGTCGAACTGATTCCAGCCGGTCCAGTCGTCACTGGTCGTGATGGCCGCACCTGGTTGTTCGATGAACAGGCTCAGCAAATGGTGCTGGGTCTGTTTACGGCTCGATCTATTGATCTGCCCATTGATTGGGAACACGCCACCCAAAGCCGAGCACCGAACGGCGAAGAGGCTCCGGCGGCTGCTTGGATCGCCCAGCTGGAAATCCGCGAAGGTGGCTTATGGGGCCAGGTCAACTGGACCCCCCGTGGCGGCGAGCAAGTCGTCGCCCGCGAGTATCGATTCCTTTCTCCCGTATTCGATTACGAGGCAGACGGCGGGCGCATCGTGCGCTTGGTCAGTGCCGGCCTCACCAACGTCCCAAATTTTCTCCTCACCGCCCTCAACCACGAAAACCCGGAGTTCAATGTGAAGCTCTCTCCTGCGCTATTGGCATTGCTCGGCCTGCCCGAGACTGCTACCGAAGCCGAAGTTATTGCGGCGACGACCCAACTGAAGCAAGCCGCAAACACTGAAAAGGCTCCAAGTCTGGCGTCCTTCGTACCGCGCGCTGACTACGAAACTTTGTTGTCTCGTGCCACCAACGCCGAACAAGCAGTGGCAACTCACGTGAGAACTCAGCGCGAATCCTCGATCGCCACCGAGATCGATGCCGCTCTGAAGCTCGGCAAGATCACTCCAGCCACTGCTGACTACCACCGTGCCGCCTGCCAAGAAGAAGGCGGTCTTGACCGTTTCAAAGCCTATGTCACAGCGGCGCCAGTGGTGGGTGATCCGTCCGGCCTTGATGGTCAAAAGCAGCCTCAAGTCCGCACTGCCCTCAATGCTGAGCAACAAGCCTCGTGCAAGCAGTTCGGTATTGATCCAGAGCAGTACCTCAAAACCCTGCAGAGCGAGGACTAAGCCATGCCTCTGACTCAAGATCGCAATACCCCCATGAAAGCAACTGATGTCGTGGTGTTCGGCTTGGCAGCCAGCACCAAGGTCTTCGCAGGCAGCCTGGTGATGCTCAATGCGGCGGGCTATCTCGTTCCTGGCTCCACAGCAACCGGTTTGACCTATGCCGGCCGCGCCGAGGAATTCGCTGATAACACCTCTGGTGCAGCGGGTGCCGTCAAGACTCCAGTGCGCCGGAACAGGGCCTTCAAGTGGACCAATGACGGCTCCATTGCCCAGGCCAACCTGCTCAAAACCGCTTACGTGGTCGATGACGGTACGGTCGCGGCCACCGATGGAGGCGGCACTCGCTCTGCCGCTGGACGAATTGTTGGCGTCGACTCCGACGGTGTTTGGGTCGAGTAACTCTCTTTATATAGGAGCGCATTGCGCATGCTGGTAAACAAAGCTTCGATTCAAGCCGCCTTCGTTGGCCTGAAAACCTTGTTCAACAATGCTTTCGGTACGGCGCCCAGCAACTGGGAAAAGATCGCCATGAAGGTGCCGTCCAGTACCGGCAGTAACCTCTATGCCTGGCTGTCAGCCTTTCCACGCATGCGCCGATGGATCGGCGAGAAGCACGTAAAAAGCCTCAAGGCGTTCAGTTACACAGTTGAAAACGAAGATTTCGAGGCTACCGTCGAAGTCGATCGCAATCATATCGAAGACGACCAGTTGGGCGTTTACGCGCCTCAAGCGCAAATGGCTGGCTACTCGGCCAAGCAACTGCCGGATGAAATCGTTTATGAAGTGGTGAACGGCGGCTTTAGCAGTTTCTGCTATGACGGCCAGTACTATTTCGACACCGATCACCCGGTGGGTTCGCAAAGTGTCAGCAACAAAGGCACCAAAGCCCTGTCCATCGCATCCCTTGCAGCGGCTATGGCGAGCTATGGGGCAGCCCGTACCGCCATGGGCAAGTTCGCGGATGAAGACGCCCGCCCATTGAACATCACTCCCACCGTTCTTTTGGTGCCAAAGGCTTTGGAAGACGTGGGTCGTGCGTTGCTGACCTTGGAGCGCTTCGAAGACGGCAAGCCGAACATCTACAAAGGTACGGCGGAGCTGGTCGTTTCCTCTCGCCTCACATCTGACACGGCTTGGTTTCTGCTCGATACCAGCATGCCGGTAAAGCCGTTCATCTACCAAGAGCGTAAAGCGCCGGTATTCGTTCAGCAGATCGATGCCGAAGCGGATGACGTGTTCAACCGCAAGAAATTCAAGTTCGGCGCTGAGGCGCGGGCTGCAGGCGGTTACGGCTTCTGGCAGCTGGCTTATGGTTCGACCGGTACGGAGGCTTAAACATGGGCGTCATCATCAAGGCTTTGCGCGACGGTTTCCGTCGCGCCGGGATCGCCCACACCAAAGCGGGCGCCTTTCACCCCGACGGTACATTCACCGAAGAGCAGCTGGTCGCGCTCAAGGGTGAGCCGCAACTTGTCGTGATCGAGGGTGTTGAAGAACCGGAACAGGATGACGGCGATGAGAACGAGGGCACCGAGTTGGAAGGTAATGGCGCACAAGCAGACTCGGCGTCTGGTGCGCCGAAGTCTGCGGCAGCTGGTGATAAGGCCGGCCGTGTAAAGGCCTCCAAATGAATCTCTCGCTACCTGGTGCGCTAGTCCTCATCGCTCGTTTCGGTGCTTCGGAAATGGCCGGGCTGGCCGTTCCCGACACCTTCAATCCCATTGAACCTGGTCTGCTGGAAGCGGCAGCCAAGGGCGACGATCTGACGGGATGGGATGCCGATGATGTGGCGGCCGCCGTTGCGGCGCTGGCGCGGATTGCCGATGCCGCCACCCGTGCCCGGAGCGAGGTCCAGTTCTACCTGCGTTATCGCCGTCCGGGTGAAGACGCGCCGGCTTGGGTGGCCGAAGACCTGCCTGAGCTAACCCGGTTTCATCTATACGGCGAGAAGGCCAATGCCGAGTCGAGCGTGCGGCTGCGTTACAAGGACATCATCAAGCGGCTGGAGAGTCTGGCCGCTGAGGATGATAAACGCGGGGCATCTGAGTCTGGCCAGTCCGGGTTGGCCATCACCCATGCACCGCGACTGTTCAGCCGTAACACGCTGAGCCGCCTCTGATGTTGGGAGATCTGGAAGACGCCATTGAGGCCAGGCTTGCGGAGCTGAAAAAGCAGCTCCCGCGCCTGACGATCAAGACGTATGGCGGCGAACTGAGTGATCCAGATCTGCTGGTTGATCTGATCAAGGGCACGCCATCGGTGATGCTCACTACGCCTCGGGTGGTGTTCCGCCGCCAAAGCCATCGCCGTTATAGCGCTGCAGTGGTGTTCCGCTTGGTCATTTCCAGTAAGTCAGTCCGAGATGAGAAAGCCACTCGACGCGGCACCGTCACAGCAGATCCGGGCAGCTACTGGATTTGGGAAAGCTGTATGCGGCTGCTGACAGGCTGGCAGCACAAGCCTGATGGGGCGCGTGCATCGCCTACTGAGTTCGCCAACCTGGTCACCGGCAAATTCCAGTCCGATCACCTTTCGGTGCTGGGGCAAAGCTTTGCCATCGATCTTGATTGGGTGATCCCAGAGGAGCCTCTGCCAGACCTCGAAGGCATTGATATTTCGTACCACGTTCCGGGCGACAGCCCTGAGACAACCGCAACAGACAACATCGAATTGAGGGATCTGTGATGCGCGTGATCGCCACCAAAGACCCGGTGCCTATGCAGCCGGATCAACTGAACAAGCAGGCGGGGTTCATTAAACCAGAGCCTGCTGAGGCGGTAGAGGTCGAAAACACCTCCTACTACCAGCGCCGTATTGCAGCCGGCGAATTGCGTGAAGTCGCAGATACCAAAACGGTTGGACGCGGTGCCAAACAAGCCGCCAAAGGAGTCAAGTAATGAACATCAGCTTTGATACGATTCCAGAGAGCATCCGCAAGCCGGGTGTGTACATGGAGTTCAATACCAAGTTGGCCGTGCGCACGCTGCCGACCAACGCGCAAAGCATCTGCCTGATCGTGCCGCTTGACGCGGAGGCCACGGCTACAGCCCATGTGCCCGCCCAGGTCTACAGCGCGGACGAGGCCTTGGCCCAGTTCGGGGTTGTCGCTCAGGAGATGGTTGCTGCAGCGATTGCCTCTTACCGTTACCTGGCCATCTCATGCGTTGGTGTCACCGTGACCGAAGGTCAAGAGCCCGACATCAGTGCCGCGTTGGCTGCGACTGCGATGGGCAAGTTCACCATCCTGGTGCCGTCCTGGTTCAGCCAGACTGCCCTAACGGATCTGCGGGCTCACATCAACACCTACACCGACTCCGTTGAGCAGCAGTCGATCCTGGGCGTCGGTGCCGTGACATCGACCATCTCTGCGGCTACTGCCTTGGCCACTGCGCTCAACTCGGGGCCGATCACTCTGGCGCTGTTGCCAGGCACAGCCTCGACGCCGCGCCAAGTCGCAGCAGCCTATGCGGCGCTGATCGCTTCTGAGGAAGATCCAGCCCGCCCGTTGAACACCCTGGTCCTAACCGGCATCCAAGTGCCGCCAATCGCCAGTCGGTTGGGGCGTACTGAGCAAGAAACCTGCTTAGCCAATGGCATCACGCCGCTGGAGGTAGGTCCGGGCGACCAGGTGCAAATCGTTCGTGCGGTCAGCACTTACACAAAGAACGCAGCCGATGCTCCGGATGTGTCGCTGCTCGACCTGACCACCATGCGAACGCTGTACTACGTCAGGCAGGCTTGCCGCGACCGCATTCGCCTGCGTTTCCCGCGCTCCAAGCTTTCCAGCAAAACCCCGGCCGCAGTACGCAGTGAGCTGCTCGATGTGCTCACCAAGTGCGAAGAGTTGGAGATCGTCGAGGAGGTAGCTGCTAATGCGCCTGCCTTGATCGTTGAGCGCTCATCTCAGAGTGTGAGCCGCCTAAATGCTGCCATTCCGGCCGACGTTGTGAACGGCCTGCATGTGTTCGCCGGTCGCATCGACCTGCTCCTGTAATTCGAGGCCGTACCTATGTCAGATATCTATGTTGGGCAGATCGTCCTTTCCATCAATGGTGAGGACTACGAGATCAAGAGTCTTGAGCACACGCTTAAGACCGGTCGCACCATCGTCAAAACCATGAACCGTAAAAAGCGGCCTTTGGGTACTTCTGCTGGTGTTGAGGATTATGACCTGCGCGTATCCGTGGCCATCCCTAAGTCGGGTGAGCCGAACTGGCGAGCCATGCTGGACGCCAAAATCACCATCGAGCCAGTCGACGGCGGCGGTGATCGTGAATCCTGGACGGGCGTGTCGCTCATTGAAATGGGTAGCAAGTATCAGCTCGAAGGTGAAGCGACCCGCGACCTGACACTGGCCGCACTCAACTACTACACGGAATAACGTGATGACGACTATTGATAAGCGTTGGGATGGTTTGACCGAGTCGGGTGAGCTGGCGGTCGGTGTGTACTTTGCGGGCACACGTCATAAGAGCTTTACCTTGCGCGTGCCTATGGCTGGCGATCTGGTCGGTGCTCAACAAGATAATCCGCAGGGTCCGCTTCAGCTGATTACCGTCGACGTGTTCCGTCGTCAGCTGTTGGCCCTGGGCGATATTCCGGCCGCTTCGTTGACAACGGAGTTGCTCCTGGACGAGCTGACAGAGACCGATCTGGCGCGGTTGGGTCTGGCAGATGAGGTTCTGGAAAAAAAGCTCGCGCCGCCGAGCGCGGTTCCAACGATTGGCGACGTGTTGAGCACGCCCTTGTCCGACACGGCTACCGCTTAGACGAAATCCGGTCGATGACCCGTCCAGAGATAGAGGCGCGCCTTGATCTTCTGGTTGGCCGTAAGGCGGGCACAACCCGTTACGTCAGCAAGCGAAAAGGCAAAAGTAAATGACTCCAATCGTATACATCAACCTTGATCTGGCCACTTTCGAAGCGCTCGACGGGGCCATGCGTGCCCATCGCGCCAATGCGCTGGCATCGCCTGACGCGAAGCCACCAATGGAGGCGTTCCAGGAAGACCTGGTCATCGCCGCCGAGCGTCTCGGATTCGTAGCGCCTGAGACTGGCGTTTTCTGGATCAACATCCAACCAGGTGGCCGAAACACATTGTGTTGGGGTATCGGCACAGAGGCCGGGCCTGCGCAGAACTGACCAAAGGCCCGGAAACGGGCCTTTCTTCTTTATATAAAGGCGTGCGGGAGTTTCAAACATGAGTTCAGATCTGCGCGTAGCGCTCCGCATTCAAGCTTCGTCGGGCAGCAGTCGGCGCGAGATTCAAGCCCTTGGGCAGGATCTGCGCAAGGCTGGCAAAGATGGCGCCAAGGCCTTGGCCGATGAGTCGGGGAAGGCGACCAGTGCGATCACCAGGACCGGCCAGGCCGGGGCAGCCAGTTACAAAATCATCCGCCAGGCCATGCGTGAAGCCACCACCCAAGGCAGCGGCGTGTTCCGCCAAGGCGTCCTGCAGACCACATCGGATCTGAAGCAACTTGGCCAGGCCGGGCGCCAGGCTGCCCGTGAGACTAAAGCCGAGCTGGTCCGCACCGCTCGCGAAGGCATCGATCCTTTGCGTCAAAGTGTCGACCGTACTGAGACCAGTTTTCGGCGGCTGGCTCAGAATGGCGGTCGCAATCTACGTCTGTTGAAAAGCCTGGCCACTGGCGTCCGTGAAGAATTCAACCGGATTAAAGGACTTGGCTCTTCGGTGCAAGGTCGATTGGCGGGTCTTGGGGTTGGTGTTGGTGTTGCCGCAGGGCTGACCGGAAGCGCCAGGCTGGACCGCCAATTGATCCGTACCAAGCAGACTGCCGGGATGACCTCGGCCCAGCGTGATGAGTGGCGTCAGGAAGGTTTTCGCATTGCGAAGACTTACGGCTTGGATCGTGCGGGCGTAGACAGCGGCTTCAACACGCTCATTGCTTCAGGCGTGAACTATGACGCCGCCAAGAAGACTGCAGACGCCATCGGGCAAGCCACGGCCGTCAGCGGAGCCGACTCGGCGGTGCTGGGCAAGGCCACGGTAGCCGGTGCCAGTGCGTTCGATATCGACCTGAACAAGGCCGGCGCTGCCCTCGATCTGCTGCAGAAGATGACGGTGGCCGGTCGCCTCGGTAATGCTGAGCTGGAGAACCTGGCCGACCTGTTCCCCAAGATCGGTGGATCTGCTAAAGCGGCGGGCATGGGCCTGTCTCAGGCGCTTGCATTCGTGGAGACGCTATCGACCGTCGAGATGCAGCCGGATCGCCTTGGAACACTTGCTGACTCGACGCTTCGGGTCTTCAGCGTGAAGCAATACCGTGACCAGGTGACGAAGAGCAGCGGCGTGAAGTTCTTCAATGGCGACGGCAGCTCGCGCAACCCAACGGACGTTATGGGCGATCTGAAACGCAAGTACGACGCCATGAAGACGGACCAGCAGCGGGCTCAGTTCATGGGCACGGTCTTCAAGAGCATGGACCAGGACACTGTTCGAGGTATGCGGATCATGCTCGGTGGCGACCGGCTTGCGACCTTCAATGAGCAGACAGCGAAGATCAGCGCTGCAGAGCCAGTGCTTAATCGAGATCTAAAGGAAAACACCGAGAGCGCCACGGCTGTAGGCAATCGCGTGAAGACCACCCTGGGCGAGGCGATTGACCGTATGGCCCAACCGCTCAATAAAGGGTTTGCTCAGTTCGGGAGCTACCTGCTCGATGACTTGAATTTGAGCGGCGAACAGATGCTGGGTGGCGGACTCGCCATGGGGGCGGGTGGTTACTACGCCGGACGTGGCGCCAAGGCCGGTGTTGGTGCGTTGCTGAACAAGTTCATGGGTGGACCTGAAACCCTCAAGAACATAGCGGTTGGTAAAGTCCTGGAAGAAGCTACAGGGGTGACGTCAGTCTTCGTCACCAATTGGCCTAATAACGTGGGTGGCGGTCTCCCTGACTTGTCGTCCGGGTCGGGTAAGGGTAAATCGGGCGGCACTATTGTGCCTTGGCTAGCGCCGGCTGCGTTGACCTTTAGCGCCATGCAAATCGGCGGTTCCTCAGGTCAACAAACCGACGAGGATCGCTTGGCGATGGTGCCTCGTAACAAGCTGATCAACGGCGATCAGCGCACCTATCAGGCGTCGTTCTACCGCAACCGGATTGACCTGGCCAACCAAAACCCAGAGGCCTCCTCTGACTGGCTGTCGGAAAACGCCAGACGCCTGGCCCAAGGTCAAACCGGCCTAACCTCCTCGGGCGCCTCCGTTGCCGGAGCCAATAGCTGGGCCTCGGGTATGGCCGCCAAGCTGGTTAATGCGGGCGTTGCTCCAATGAATGCGGCCGGTGCCAATCAGGCCGCTGAACAGCGCCTCAAAGCACTCCTGGAGAAACCACTAATTATCGACCTGCGGTTTGACTCTGAGGCATTTCAGGCCGAGATGGAGCGACGTGTTGGCATTCAAATGAGGCGCGGTTAATGAGCTGGTCAGAGACGCTGTTGGATGCCTCCTATCGGGGCGTGCCTTTAGATGTGATTGATGAAAACCTGCAGGCACAAAGGGCTATCGCTCAGCATGGCACGCCCTACCAGGACGGTGATTCGGTTGAAGACTTGGGTCGTGGTGCCCGCGCCTTTGCCATGCGGGTGGTGTTGTTCGGGACGAACTACGAAATAGCCCTGCAGGCGCTGCTCGCAGCCCTGGACACCATTGGACCAGGTGAGCTGGTCCATCCGATTTACGGCAGCCTCAGTGTCATAGCCTACAACTGGAGCGTGCAACACACCGCCAACCGCCCCGATTACGCCGAGGTCTCCCTACAGTTCATCGAGCAAAAGCCTGATGAGCCATTCTTCAAACGCCAGTTTGTCTTTGTGGATGAGCCTGGCCTGATGTTGGGCGACGACTATTCATGGCAAGACGGGGTATTCGACCTGTTGGCCCGCGTGGACTCCTTGGTAGCCGAGGTGCAGGGCTGGATTGGTGGTGGGTGGACTGGCTTGCTCGAAACGGCCCTTGGGCTGCCCGGCATTGGCCTACGTCTTGAGCAGCTGCGCTCGCAGATCATGGGCGTAGTGTCGGGCGTGGTCTCGATGGCCAAGGGCAATCCATTGTCAGCCTTTGACCCGCTGATAGATTTGGCCCGGACCCCGACTGAAATTAGGAGCGCGATCCAGAGCAGTACCCCAACTACCTCAAGCGATCTGTTGGCCCGTGATGGTGTCCCTGCAGCTGTACCAGGTGCATCCAGTCTGACCGGCGAAGCCGGGAATGCCGGAGCATCCTTGCTGGCTTCGGCGCGCCAAGCGCAGTCACCATCGGATGAAGCCCTGCCAGAGGCAATGCCCAGCGATCCAGTGGCAGCGTCGAGCATGGCATTGGTGGTCCTGGTCATTACTGAGCTGGCCCTGTCACACGCTCAGGCGGCATCAGTCGTGATCGAGGCCGAGGCCGAAAGTCCGACGCTGAGCCCGGATGAACTGGAAGGTCTGGTTAACCTGGTGCGCTCGCTGATCCAGTCGGCAATTCTGCTGCAGCGCCGTCTCTACGGCATTGAGGACGCGTTGCCAGTCATTGAGTCGCTTCGGAACATGGCTCACCTGGTTCAGGCCCGTGCCCGCTCCGTCATCCTGCAGAGCCCACCCCTGATCGAGCGTACCGTTCAAACCCCAAGCAGTCTCCGCCTGTTGGCCTTTCGCTGGTATGCCGATCATTCGCGGGCAGCGGAGCTGCTCAGACTCAATCCAGGGCTGACCCGGCCTTACAGTATTCCTGCAGGAGAAGTGCTGCGTGCCTACGCCAAATGAAGCCATCACCTTGACCATTGGCGGGCTGGCCCACGCGACGTGGGACGGCTGGTCGGTTGAGTCGGATCTGCTGACCCCATCCGATGCCTTTGAGATGGAGTTGTACACCCGCGAGACAACTCAACTGCCAAGCGTCCTGGTCGAAGGTGCGCCGTGCATTCTGACCCTGAGCGGTGATCGCGTGTTGACGGGCCAGATCGATGAGTTTGAGCACGATATTTCCCGCCAAGGCATCGCCATCCGTATCAATGGCCGTGACGGCGCCGCACCTTTAGTGGACTGTTCCTGTCCATTCGTGGCAATGCGAGAGGCTTCGCTGGAAGACATCGTCAACCAAGTGGTCAAACCGTTGGGTGTGAGCAAAGTCGAGATCAGGGCCGCGTCGGCAATGATGCGGCGGCGCATCCAGATTGAGCCAGGCCAGTCAGCTTGGGAGGCGCTTCTGCAGGTGGCCGAGGCCAATGGGCTTTGGCCATGGTTTGAGCCTGATGGTCGGTTGGTGATCGGCGGTCCCGATTACACTACTGCGCCAGTTCATACGCTGGTGTTGAACCTGGACGGTCAAGGCAACAACGTCGAACGGCTATCGGTCAATCGATCCATCGCCAATCGGTTCAGCCAGATCACTGTTCTGGGGCAGCACGGCCAATATGAAAACGACGGCTACGATACAGCCAGGTCCCACCTGCGTTCGGTCATCCAGGACGAGACGTTGGCCAAGCGCGGGATCTTTCGGCCAAAGATCATCGTGGACAGTTCCAGCGAGAGCCAGGACATGGCCACCACCCGTGCCCGCAAGTTGCTGGCTGATAGCCGTTTGGAAGGGTTCGAGATTCGCGCAGTAGTCAAAGGGCATCGCACTGCCAGCGGGAAGGTATGGGCGCCTGGTCAACGTGTCCAGGTGCGAAGTGAGCCGCATG
This sequence comes from Pseudomonas sp. GW821-FHT02H09, assembly GCF_059421425.1. Lineage (NCBI taxonomy): Bacteria > Pseudomonadati > Pseudomonadota > Gammaproteobacteria > Pseudomonadales > Pseudomonadaceae > Pseudomonas > Pseudomonas sp. GW821-FHT02H09. Next base: position 28,654 of record NZ_JBWKVA010000024.1, on the reverse strand, counting down.
GTCTGGATGCTACTTTCTTTCTGATGTCGCGCACCCTTCGCTTGACCCGTGGCCAAGGCGCCATTACCGAGCTGCGCCTGCGCGAAGACAAAATGTGGGTGCTGGATGGTAATCCCGTGAAGAAGCACAAGGGCAAGTCCAACAAGGCCGACGCGTTCATTGAACTAATTAAGGGGCTATGACGATGTCGATGACGCGAATGATGCGCGAGCAAGCAGCTCGCGAGAGGCAACAGTTCCGCCAGGCGTTTCGCGCCGTGGCTGCCCGTAACAAGCACGGAAAGCTCATCGGGGTTGATATGCAAGGTCTTGCCGGTGAGGCAGTCTCTGGGGAGCTGTTCCAGCACTACGGTTTCACCTCGGCGCCGTTGGCTGGTGCCGAATACATCGCTATACCGGTCGGTGGCAACAGCAAGCACACCGTTGTGGTGGCCAGCGAGGATGGTCGTTACAGGGTCACGCTCAAGGACGGTGAGGTGTCTTTGTACAGCGACGAAGGCGATTACGTTCACCTCAAGCGCGGTCGGGTGGTCGAGGTGGTGACGGAAACGTTCCTGGTTAAGGCCGGGACGAAGGTTCGCTTTGAAACGCCGCTCCTGGAAGCTGCGGGCAACGTCAAGGTGGATGGCAGCATCAAGGCGGATGGCGAGATCACCGACCACACTCGCGCCATGCAAGATGACCGCGAACTCTATAGTGGCCACGGCCATCCGGACGGGCCAGCTCCGTATCCTCAGCAATAGTCTTGTCTATATAAGAAACGCAGCCTCGCGCGCACGCGGGGCAATCTGCCTGGCATGGACGCAGGCATAAACCCCACTACTGGCGATTTGACGGGTCAGCGCATTACGACGCTGGCAAATGCCGTCTATCTACGCCTCATGACTCCCCTCGGAAGCTACTGGGCCGCGCCCGAACTCGGTTCGCGTCTGCATGAGCTGAAGCGGGAGAAGGACAAGGCTCGCGTTAGCGGCCTTGCCATCCAGTACGCCAAAGACGCTTTGAAGCCCTTGATCGATGACGGTCGAGCGACCTCTATCGACATCACGGCAGAGCGCGCTGGTGACGGCTGGTTAAAGCTGTTGGTCGAGGTATCTACCCCGGCAGGCAGGCAAACCTTTGAACATCTCGTGAGCGTAATCTGATGCCCTACGACGCTCCCAAATTCGATGCTATCCGAGCCCGCGCTTTGCGGGAAATTCGTTCGCTTTCGGCGGACGCGGACATCACCAGTGACAGCGATCACTTCGTCCGCGCAAGTTCGACCTCGGCGATTGCTGAGGGTATTCATCAGCAAGGAGCATGGACCGCCCGGCAGATATTTCCTGACTCAGCCGACTTCGAGGAGCTGAAGAAGCACGCCGCCACTCGCGGTGTTTTGCCGAAGTCAGCCACCGTGGCAGGCAGCTCGATTGGAATCAGTGGAAGTCCTGGTGTTCCGTTGCCGGTGGGTTCACAAGTTCGCCTCATCGCAACAGGCACCGTGTTGTTCACAACAGCCACCGCGACGGTTGGATCTGACGGAACCGGCACTGCTCCTGTATCGACGGTGGAAACCGGCGCGTCCCTGAACGGTCAGGAGGGTGCTGCCGTCCTGACCAGCCCTCCTCTCGGGATCGATGGTAATTGCACCCTTGCTGCCTTGGTTGGGGGCACTGAAGACGAGAAAAAAGAAAGCCTGCTTGGCCGTTATCTGGACGTGCTTCGCTTTCCCCCAAGTGGAGGATCGATAGCAGATTATCGCCGCTGGGCATTGTCCGTGGACGGTGTATCGACCGCTCTAATCATCCCCAAGCGTCGTGGTGGCAACTCCATTGACGTGGTGATTACGTCTGCGGGTAGTCCTTCTTCTGCAGCTGTCATCGCGGCGTGCCAGGCCTACATCGAAACGGTAGGTCCGGCCGGGGCGGATATATGGGTGTTTACGCCCGCTGTGATTACTGTGGATCTGCAGTTACGACTCAAGCTTCAGGCCGGGTTCGCCTTGGCCGATCTGCAAGAGCCATCGGAGTCTGCGGCGGCAGGGGTTATTAATCCTTTAGTCCCGCTGGAAACTCTTTACATCCTTCGCCTTACAGCGGCTTTCAGTAGCTTGGCTGGGGTGATCGATCTTCAGCTAGTAACTCCTCCAAACAATGTTTCAGCATCCGATGATCCAGCGACAGTTAATTGGATTCGTCTTGGAACAGTAATTTTGGAGCCGATGGTATGAGGGAAGTTTTGATTGAACAGCTACAAGCGCTGCTCCCACCAGTTTCATACGACCCGAACGGCGCGAATTTAAATGCTCAGTTAGCAGGTGAGGCTGCGGTTTTAGGTGATGCTCTTGTAAGTCTGGAGAACGTCGAGCGGGCGATATTCCCCGAGACAGCGGGTGGATTTATCGCTGATTGGGAACGGATATATGGGCTGACCCCATCAATTGATGCGACTCAGGACGACCGAGTGCAGGACGTTCTTGCGGCGATGGGAGATCTTGGTGGGCAGTCCATTCCCTACTTTATCCGCCTGGCTTCATTGTTCGGCGTGCCCGCCACTATTGAAACTTTCAGGACTCCTGTCGTCGGCCTATTGAACACTGGTGATCCGATCTACTCCGGCGACTGGCCGTATACCTGGCGCGTTGATGCGCCGCTTGTGGCCTACGTCAACGCCACCATGGAAACCCGCATCACTGAACGCCGTCCGGGAAATACGGACGTGGTGTTTGGGTATGGTAAGGAAGTCATCGAAGTGGTTACCAACGCAGTGGACCAGCTATTCAACACCGTTAATTACGTTATGCCCTCAAATATGAGTATGAACAATGGCTGATCAACCGACTATCGAAGCACTGGCCGCCTACGCCGGGCAGCTTTCAGAAGCTGCTGCACAGGCCAGAGCCGCATCAGAAAAGCAGCATCAAATTATTAATGGCGATGCGCAAACTGATATTTTGACGGAGTCTGGCCTAGTTCCTTCGGTTGCCAAGCAAGCAGTGCTGGCACAAGAGAAAGTGACTTCGGCGCTGGTTGAAGTCGCTTCGCAGATGGCGGGGGCAATGACCTACGGGACCATTGCAGCGGGTTTGGCGGGCACGGTGAATGGCGGCTTTTTCAGCGTGCCGAGCCCTGAGTCGCTGGAATACCTGATCCTCTATGAAAACGTTGCAGGTGTGGCGGTTCCGCGTAAGCGCTATCCCAGCGCGGAAGCTGTCGAGTCGAAGATTCCCAGTTTTGTGCCTGAGCCAGTTTACGTTCCGCTAGTTTCGGACGCCGCCGACAATGTGGCCGTCTGGCTTGTTGATGGCAAGTTTGATGCTTTTGGTGTAGGGCCAAACATTAGAGACAGCATAGGGGTTAACGAAACAGTTCCGTACGCGGATAACCGCGTCCCTGTACTCTCGGATGAGTCAGGTAACGTTGCTTTGTGGCTGGATGAAGGAAGGCTTGAGGCTATTGGTCTTGGCCCCCGTCTGCGAGCTGAAGTGACTGGCCTAGTCAGCAGCTATGTTGCAGCCGCTCCAGCCGATCAAGCGGAGCTGCTGACTACGCGCGGAAAGAGTCTATGGCTATACCAGGCCAAGAAAGCGCTGATAAACAGCGGCGTTCCGGCAAAGATGAAGGTCATGTTTATCGGTGATTCCTGGTCTGACCTAGAAACAATCCCCAACAAGATGTCGAGCATTTTAGCCACCAAAAACACCAAGCTCGGCTACGGGTGGATAAGTTCGCTGCTAAACAGAATGACCGATGGCGCGACAGCTGTGCGGAATGGCTGGACTGCGTACGATGCCGCCTCTGCGTTGGTTGAGCCTTCTTATGGCTGCTCATTCGACGGAGCAGCCATCACAACGACAGGGGTGACGGCAAACCTTAATATCTCCGGGGTTGTGACCACTAGCTTTTCTATCTACTACCGTGGCGGCACTGGCACGTTTCGTTATCGCATTGACGGGGGGGCTTGGACACCTGTGACCGGTGGTGCTGATGGCGTGATGCAGAAGGTGGCTGTAACTGGTCTTTCCGACGCGGCCCATGTGTTGGATATCGACACTGTAGGCAACATGGGAAACGTCACGCTGTATGGTTTCTACGCTACGCGAGGTACGTCTGGCTACGAGGTGCTCAAGTGCGGGCGCGGGGGGCTAGATGGCAGAGAGGCTTTGCGGTTTGTTAACTACATCCCGCAATACGCCGCCGACCTTGAGGCAGACTTGCTAATTATCAGTCTGGGGACAAACGACTATGTGTCTGGCAACCTGCAGGGGTTCATTGATGGGCTTACGGGGCTGATTACCAAGCACCGAGAGGGTCGGCCAGATATAGGTATCATCGTGGTGTGCCCCCCAGACAGTAATGGCGTAGCGTCCATTCCACTGACAACTATTCGTAAATACGGCCAACAAGTCGCTGTATCACTCGGCTGCGAGTATGCAGACGTCCATTCTGTCTTTCCTGTGTATGCGAAATCGAACGCACTTGGCTTGTGGAATGATGATTTGCACCTCAGCAGTAGCGGTGCAGATATCCTTTGTCGTCACATCTACAACAACTTTATGGTGTAACCAATGAGCAACTTTCTTAGACTTTCAGGTGTTACGCTCCCAGGCTCCGGCTACCCCTCGCTGCGATCTTTTCTCGATGTGACGCCTGCACTGCCCGTGGCCAATGGGCTCCTTGGCTTGTACTACCTCAGAGACTCTGGCGGCCGGGAAACAAAAAACTATGTTGCTGGCGGGCAGCCGCTAATCAAGGTGGGCAGCCCCGTCGTGCTTGAGCATGGGGCAATTTGCAACAAAGACAACTATTACGATATGGGGTTCAAGGCTCAACCGGCCGGGACCATATTGGCTATTGCCAAGCCGGGCACGGCGCCAACTACTTTGGCGAACTCTATCCCGGTGGTATCTGGTTTTGTCAGCGTAGCTGATACTTATGGCAAAGGTGACAGCCTGTACTTCGGGACTAACTTCAGCGGCGCAGGAAGCTTTATTGCGTCTGCGGCTAGCGACCAGGCTATCCCTGCATCGCAACAGGTGGGTAGAACCTTGGCCTTGCCTGTGGCTGAGCCTGTTCTAGTATTTGGCACGTTTGTTGGGGGCGCGCCTAGGTTTATTGTGGGCAATCTCGCTAATGACGCGCTGGCCAAAGCTACGTACGCACTTGCCGCAAGTAACATACAGCGACCTGCGGCCCCCTTTGGGAATAACCTGCGAATCGGATCCAGCAGAGACGGTTTTTCGGGCGAATCTAACGTTTCGCTTGTGGCTTACTTCAATCGCGTCCTTACCGATGCCGAGATACTACAAAACTTAATGTACCTGCGGCATGAGTGGGGCGTCGCGATGGGCGTTTGGTAACAAATACTTTTCGACTTGCTTTAACTAGCTGTCATGAGACCAGCTGGGGACGATATGAGTAAAGAAGATGGATAGAGTTTCTGCTTTTACCGATTTGTGCACCCCCGGTGGGCTATTTCGTTACGGCACCGAAGTGGGGGGCGTACCACCCACGCCGGTTAAGGCTGAGTGGCTCAATCTAGTGCAGGAGGAATTGGCCAACTTTATTCTGGCTTATCTGCCTGTGCTGGATGCAACGGACAACGAGCAGTTGTTAAAGGCCGCGCGGAAACTCACCGCCAACTTGGCGGTCAAGGCCACGACGCTGGCCGGTTATGGGATTGGCGATGCCTATACCAAAAACCAAACCGACTTCTTGCTGTCCGGGAAAGCCAATTGGAGCATCACGCTGGCTGGCTACGGCATCGGCGATGCCTACACTAAATCGGCCACTGACGGGCTGTTGGCCGGCAAAGCCAACAACGCTACCACGCTGGGCGGCTACGGCATCACCGATGCCTACACCAGGTCCAGTATCGACGCGGCGTTGGCGGGCCTGTGGAACGACGCCAATGCCACCCCCAAAGCCATTGTCGCTCAGGCCTCGGCCGAGGCCGGTGGGGTCGGCACTTATGCGCTGCTGATGGTCGGAGGCAGCGCATCGTCCAGTTACGAGCCGCTGTATCAAGGCGCCTTGGTGGCCGGCAGTCAGTGCTTGTTCACCAACGCGGGCGGATCCAGCAGCAGTGGAACGCCGGCGGGCACCTGGAAGTTAATGGGCACGCTGTACAACCATGACGCGATTAACCCGGACTCTGCCACGTTATGCCTGAGGGTTTCCTAATGTTGACGGTAAAAAGCGCGCGCGTACCGCGGTGGAATAACGCCGAGCACACCTCGCTGAACTTATGGGTGATGTTTGAAGAGACCGCCGACACCCTGGGCGAAATGCCGTTCACGGCCTCGCCAGAGGATAACGAAGACCATGGTCGTGACTTGTTTGCGCGGGCGGTGGCGCTGGAGTTTGGCCCGGTTCTGGAGCCTTCGGCCGACGTGCTGGAGCAGGCTACATTGCGCACGCTCTACCGCCTGAAGGCCCTGGCGAGCGGGACCATCGCCACGCAGCAAGTGGCGCTCGCGACGCTGCAGGATGCACTGCGGCTTGACCTGGCCACTGCGGTCGAAGAGGCCACGGTGCCGCTCAAGCAGGCGGAGCTGGATGCCTGGTGTGCCTATCGGGTCTACCTGTCCCGAATCGAAACCCAGCCCGGCTTTCCATCCGCCGTGGAGTGGCCTGCGATACCAGCGACGCCTTTGGAGCTGGGGCTAGTGTGATCAGTGGGGTAGTTCGAGGGTGCCAAATCTAGCGCTAATAGCTAAGCGGTCGGGGTGATCTGGCGGTGCCAAATACCGCGTTAGGCGATGCCAAATCCGGCGCGCGCTTACAGCAAGCTCGCTCCTGCATTTCATCATCCCCCCGATTCCTCAATCGCAAGCAGCCGCCGTGGTCAGTTGTTCAAAGATGTAACAGCTTTTTCGGCGGATATTCGAAATCTATAATTTTTTTCTTTTAAAACAATAAGTTATTTAATTTTAAGGGCTGTTACAGACCCCTTGGCCGCAGGATTGCCGCCTTACTGAACAGTCGTTTAGTATGGGTGCCATGTCGTCAATCACAATAATTCGAGGACTCGTATGACTACTCAATCTTCTCTGCTCAGTCAGGTCGAAGCGGGCGTTGCCTGGATCACCCTCAACCGCGCACCACAACGCAATGCGCTGGATATCCCGACGCTGAAAAGCCTTCACGCCTTGCTCGATCAATTCAACGCGGATCCTGCTGTGCGGGTCGTCGTTTTGACCGGCACTGGCCGCAGTTTTTGCGCCGGCGCCGATCTCGCTGAATGGGCTGAAGCCGAGGCACGTGGCGTACTGGAAAGCTACGGCTGGACAGAAACCGCCCACGCCATGATGAGCCGTCTGCACAGCCTCGATAAACCCACCATCGCCGCGATCAATGGCACCGCCGTCGGCGCCGGGATGGATTTGACGCTGTGCTGCGATGTGCGTCTCGCCGCGCAGTCCGCCCGGTTCAAGGCCGGTTACACCAGCATGGCGTATTCGCCGGATGCCGGTGCCAGCTGGCATCTGCCGCGTCTGATCGGTGTCGAGCAGGCCAAGCGTCTGTTGTTCCTCGATGAACTCTGGGGCGCCGATCGCGCCTTGGCGGCAGGCCTGGTCAGTGAAGTGTGTGCCGATGAGCAACTGCTGAGCGTGGCTGGCGAACTGGCCGCGCGTCTGGCCAGCGGCCCGACCTTCGCCTTCGCCCAGACCAAGAAACTGATGCGTGAAGGCGCCCAGCGCAGCTTGCCTGAACAACTGAGCGCGGAACTCGCCGCCGGTTTGCTCTGCGGTCGCAGTGAAGACGGCGCCGAAGCGTTGCGTGCGGCGATGGAAAAACGCGCGCCGGCCTTTGTCGGTAAATAGGTCGGCCAAACAGGGTCGACGACCAGGCGGGCTTTCCAGCCAACGAATAGAACGTCATCGAATACTCGGTTATCGAAGAGCAGGTAGCGCAATGAATTTCCAGCTGACCCAAGAACAAGAAATGTTGGTGGATGCGGTTCGCAGTTTTGTCGCCAAGGAACTGCTGCCCCATGAAGAAGCGGTCGATCGCGCCGATGAAGTCTCTCCGGAGCTGGCCGCACAGATTCGCGGTAAAGCTGTGGCGGCGGGTTTCTATGCCTTCAACATGCCGGAAGAGGTCGGCGGCGGCGGGCTCGACTACCTGTCCCAGGCGCTGATCGAACGCGAGCTGTCCAAGGTGTCGTGGGCGCTGCATGTGTTTGTCGCACGTCCGTCGAAAATCCTCATGGCTTGCACCGGCCAGCAGATTCAGGACTATCTGTTGCCGTGCATCCAGGGTGAAAAGATTGACTGCTTCGCCCTGACCGAACCGGGCGCCGGCTCTGACGCCAATGCCATCAAGACCCGCGCGGTGCCTGAGGGCGACGACTTTGTGTTGAACGGCAGCAAACACTTCATCAGCCATGCCGGGCACGCCGATTTCGCCATTGTCTTCGCCGTGACCGATACCTACGAACACAACGGTCGCAAGCGCAACGCCGTAACCTCGTTCCTGGTCGACCGCGACACGCCGGGCATGACCATTCGCCGTGGGCCCAAGTGCGTCAGCAACCGCGGTTATCACACCTATGAAATGTTCTTCGACGATTGCCGCGTACCCGCCTCCAAAGTGCTGGGCGAAGTCGGCAAGGGCTGGGACGTGGCCAACGCCTGGCTGACCGCCGGGCGGGTGATGGTTGCCGCCAACTGCGTCGGTCAGGCCCAGCGTGCGCTGGACGTGTCGCTGCAATGGGCGGCGGATCGCAAGCAGTTCGGTCAACCCATCGGTACCTATCAGGGGGTGTCGTTCAAGCTGGCCGACATGGCCACGCAAATCCGCGCGGCCGAGCTGTTGACCCTGCACACCGCCTGGAAAATGGATCAGGGCTCCATGACTGACGGCGAAGCCGGGATGGCCAAACTGTTCGCCAGTGAAGTGCTCGGTCGCGTGGCCGACGAAGCGGTTCAGATATTCGGGGGTATGGGCTTGATGGACGAAGGTCCGGTGGAGCGCATCTGGCGTAACGCCCGGATCGAACGGATCTGGGAAGGCACCTCGGAGATTCAGCGCCACATCATTTCCCGCGAGCTACTGCGGCCGCTGCTGCGCTGATCGGGTCGGAGAACGGTTATGTCCCAACACATTCGCGACAACCTCAAACGCCTGCTCGCGCCGCGCCACCTGGCGTTTGTCGGCGGCCGAAGCATGGCCCGTTCGCTCAAGCGCTGCGCTGAAGGCGGCTACCGGGGCCAGATGTGGTTGGTCAACCCGCAACACGACAGCCTTGAAGGCGTGCCGTGTGTGCGCAGCGTGGCAGAACTGCCGTGCGGCCCGGACGCGGTGTTCATTGCCACCAACCGCGAACTGACCTTGACCTGCGTCGCCGAGTTGGCGGTCAAAGGTGCAGGCGGAGCGATTTGCTACGCATCGGGTTTTGCCGAGACCGGCGCTGAAGGCCAGGCCTTGCAAGATCAGCTGCTCAAGGCCGCCGGCGACATGGCCTTGCTCGGCCCCAACTGCTATGGCTTGCTCGATTACCTGCACAGTTGCGCGCTGTGGCCGGTTGCCCATGGCGGCAAGACGGTCGAGAAAGGCGTGGCGGTACTGACCCAGAGCGGCAATTTTGCCTACAACCTGTCCATGAGTGATCGCTCGTTGCCGGTGGCCTACATGGCTTCAGTCGGCAACCAGGCGCAATTGGGCATCGCCGAGCTGATGGATGTGTTGCTCGACGAGCCGCGCGTCACGGCAATCGGCTTGCACCTGGAAGGATTGAAAAACGTTCCAGGCTTTGCCCGCGCGGCGCACAAGGCGCTGGAGAAGGGCATTCCGATCATCGCGCTGAAAACCGGTGTGTCGCAGCTCGGTGCTGAATTGGCCCTCAGCCATACCAGTTCGCTGGCCGGTTCCGATGCACTGTACGACAGCCTGTTCGATCGCCTGGGGGTGATTCGCGTCAGTGGTCCGGTGAGTTTTGTCGAGACCCTGAAAGCCGCGGCTTGTGGCAATTTACCGGCTGGCAAGAGTCTGATCGCGCTGGCCTGTTCCGGTGGTGATGCCGGGCTGATCGCCGACTATGCCGAACGCAACGATTTGAGCCTGCCCACACTCGACGAAAGCCAGCGGCTCGAGCTGGATCAAGTGCTGCCCAGCTACGCCAACCTGGTCAATCCGCTGGATTTCACCACGGCGATATGGGGCAACCGCGAAGCGCTGGACAAGATGCTTGATAGCGCCCTGCGCACCGAAGCCGACGCCGCCATGTTGGTGCTCGATTACCCTTCTGAGGCGACCGGCGAGCGCAAGGAATGTGATCTGCTGCTGGAACTGTATTGCGCGGCGTTGACCCGTCACGGCAAGACCGGTTTCGTCACTTCAGCCTTTCCCGAGCTGCTTGCGGCCAGCGCTCGCGAGCGTTTGCATGCCCATGGCGTGGCGGCGTTGCAAGGCGTGGAAGATGCTTTGGCGGCGTGGGGGCGGATTGCCGGTTATCAGCACAGTCGTCAGGTATTGCTTGCGCGCGGAGAGTCGGCGTTGGTGCCGATTTGTCCACAGGCGCTGGAAGGTGAGGGGCAGTTGCTGGATGAATGGCAGTCCAAACAAGCCTTGCGCGCCTTTGGCCTGCCGACGCCGCAAGGCCTGCTGAGTACCCCAAGCGACGCGCTGACAGCGGCGAATTCCCTGGGTTATCCACTGGTGCTCAAGGCTGTCAGTGCCCAATTGCCGCACAAGACTGAAGCCGGTGCGGTGGCGCTGAACCTGCGCGATGCGCAGGCATTGAGCGACGCGCTGGAACAGATGCGCGCACGGATTGCCGACTACGCACCGGGGGTGCCGTTCGATCAAGTACTGCTGGAGCGCATGGCAACGCCGCCGTTGGCCGAATTGATCGTCGGTATCAAGCGTGAAACCCACTTCGGGTTGGCGCTGGTCATCGGTACTGGCGGGATTCTGGTGGAACTGCTCAAGGACAGCCGCAGCCTGCTGTTGCCGACCACCGACGGCGCCATTCGCGCTGCGTTGTCGAGCCTGCGCAGCGCACCATTGCTGCAAGGTTTTCGCGGTCGTGAAGCGGCGGATCTGGATGCGTTGGTCGCAGCGATCCGTGCTGTGGCGGACTACGCCTGTGAAAACGCGGGGCAGTTGCTCGAACTCGATGTGAACCCATTATTGGTCGGTGCCCAAGGCACGACTGCGGTCGATGCGTTGATTCGCTTCGGTCAAGCGTGAGGATATGAACATGCAAAGCAAAACCTTGACCGGCGGCCAGACTCTGGTGCGCCTGCTGGCCAACTACGGCGTCGACACGGTGTTCGGCATTCCCGGCGTGCATACGCTGGAGCTGTATCGCGGCTTGCCCGGCAGCGGCATTCGTCATGTGCTGACCCGTCATGAGCAAGGGGCCGGTTTCATGGCCGACGGCTATGCGCGTGTCAGCGGCAAACCGGGCGTGTGCTTCATCATTACCGGTCCCGGTGTGACCAATGCCGCGACCGCTATCGGTCAGGCTTACGCCGACTCGATCCCGATGCTGGTGATTTCCAGCGTCAACCATACGGCCAGTCTTGGCAAAGGTTGGGGCTGCCTGCACGAAACCCAGGATCAGCGCGCCATGACGGCGCCGATCACAGCGTTTTCGGCGGTCGCCTTGAGTGCCGAGGATTTGCCCGAACTGATCGCCCGCGCTTATGCGGTATTCGACAGCGAGCGGCCGCGCCCGGTGCATATTTCGGTGCCACTGGATGTGCTGGCCGCGCCGGTGACGCGTGACTGGAGCCATGAAGTGGTGCGCCGTCCAGGGCGCGGCGTACCGGCTGCCGAGGTGCTGGATCAGGCGGTGGCGAAACTGCAAGCGGCGCGCCGCCCGATGATCATCGCCGGTGGCGGTGCGCTGAATGCAGCACAGACGCTTGAGGCGTTGAGCACGCGGCTGGCGGCGCCGTTTTTCAGCAGCGTCGCAGGGAAAGGTTTGTTAGCGCCGAATGCGCCACTGAATGCCGGCTCCACCTTGTGCGTGGAACCTGGCTGGAAGCTGATCGCCGAAGCTGATGTGGTGCTCGCGGTCGGTACCGAAATGGCCGACACCGATTATTGGCGCGAGCGTTTGCCGCTGAATGCCGAGCTGTTACGGGTGGATATCGACTCGCGCAAGTTCAACGATTTTTACCCGTGCGCGGTGGCCTTGCAGGGCGATGCTCAAGAAACCGTGGCCGCCTTGCTGGCGCGTCTGTCCGAGCCCGCACGCGACGCCAGCGCCGCCATCCAAGCGGTCGACATGTTGCGTAAGGCGGTCAAGGCCGGGCACGGAGCCTTGCAGTCGATCCATCAGGCGATCCTCGACCGGGTCTCGGCCGAATTGCCGGACAACGCGTTTATCAGCAGCGACATGACCCAACTGGCCTACACCGGCAATTACGCCTTCAGTAGCAATGCGCCGCGCAGCTGGCTGCACCCGACCGGTTACGGCACTTTGGGTTACGGCTTGCCGGCGGGTATCGGGGCCAAGTTCGGTGCGCCGAACCGACCTGGCCTGGTGTTGGTCGGCGACGGCGGTTTTCTCTACACCGCGCAAGAGCTGGCAACCGCCGTGGAAGAGCTGGACAGCCCGCTGGTGGTGCTGCTGTGGAACAACGATGCCTTGGGGCAGATCCGCGACGACATGATCGGGCTGGATATCGAGCCTGTTGGCGTGCTGCCGCGTAACCCGGATTTCGCCGCGCTGGGCCGTGCCTTCGGATGCACCGTGACGCAACCGCAGAACCTGGATCAATTGCAAGCCGAACTGCGTGCCGGTTTCAACCGAAACGGTGTGACGCTCATCGAACTCAAGCACGCCTGTGCTCTGGTCGGTTAAAAACATACACAGGGAATACATCACCATGCGCTTTTCCGATCTGACCCAACGTATCGCCGGTGACGGCGCGGCTGCCTGGGAAATTCATTACCGTGCCCTGGCGCTTCAGGAACAGGGCAAAGACATTTTGCTGCTATCGGTGGGCGACCCGGATTTCGATACGCCGGTGCCGATCGTACAAGCGGCCATCGACAGCCTGCTGGCGGGCAATACCCATTACGCCGAGGTGCGCGGCAAGCGTGCCTTGCGAGAAAGCATCGCCAAACGCCATCGGCAACGCAGCGGCCAACAGGTCGATGCCGATCAGGTCGTTGTGTTGGCCGGTGCGCAGTGTGCGTTGTTCAGCGTCGCGCAATGCGTGCTCAATCCCGGCGATGAAGTGATCGTCGCCGAGCCGATGTACGTCACCTATGAAGCGGTCTTCGGTGCCTGCGGCGCGGTGGTGATTCCGGTGCCGGTGCGCTCCGAGAACGGCTTTCGCGTGTTGCCCGAAGACGTCGCCGCGCGCATTACGCCGCGTACTCGGGCGTTGGCACTCAACAGTCCACACAACCCGTCTGGCGCCAGTTTGCCGCGCAAAACCTGGCAGGCGCTGGCCGGGCTGTGCGTCGCTCATGATCTGTGGCTGATTTCCGATGAGGTCTACAGCGAGTTGCTGTTCGAGGGCGAACACATCAGCCCGGCCAGTTTGCCGGGCATGGCCGAGCGCACCGCAACCCTCAACAGCCTGTCGAAATCCCACGCCATGACCGGTTGGCGCGTCGGTTGGGTGGTCGCGCCGCCGTCACTCGCCGGGCATCTGGAAAACCTCGCGTTGTGCATGCTCTACGGCTCCCCGGATTTTATTCAGGACGCCGCGGTGGTTGCGCTGGAAACCCAACTGCCGGAGCTGGAAGCCATGCGCCTGGCTTATCGCCAGCGCCGGGATCTGGTCTGCGAATGCCTGGCGGACTGCCCCGGCGTTCGCGCATTGAAACCCGATGGCGGCATGTTTGTGATGGTCGATATCCGCGAAACCGGGCTCAGCGCTCAGGCGTTCGCCGACCGCCTGCTGGATCGGCACGGTGTCTCGGTACTGGCCGGTGAAGCGTTCGGGCCCAGCGCCGCCGGGCATATTCGCCTGGGGCTGGTGCTGGACACCGGGCCATTGCGTGATGCTTGCAGGCGGATCGCTCGCTGTGCCAATGAATTGATGGAGATACTGGTTGATGCGTGAATACACGGCTCTTTTTATTGACGGCGCCTGGCAGACGCCCTCTGGTCAGGGCATGGCCGAGGTGATCAACCCGGCCACCGAACAGGTCGCAGGCGTGGTGCCATTGGGTGACGAGCGTGATGTCGAACGCGCCGTGGCTGCGGCACGGAAGGCCTTCGGTCCGTGGTCGCGGACCTCGTCCAGCGTGCGTGCAGCCTATATCCGCGGATTGGCCGATCAGCTGCGAGCGCGGGCAGACGAGATGGCGGATGTGATTACCGCCGAACTGGGCATGCCGGTGCAGTGGTGCCGCTCGGTGCAAGTCGACGGGCCGATTGCCGGACTTGAGCAGTACATTGAAATCGCCGGGTTGATGGATGAGGTGCGCGAGGTCGGTAACTCATTGGTGATCCGCGAGCCGGTCGGCGTCTGCGCCTTCATCAATCCGTGGAATTACCCGCTGCATCAGTTGATCGGCAAACTCGCGCCGGCGCTGGCGGCCGGTTGCACGGTGGTGGTCAAACCGAGTCAGGAAACCCCGCTGCACGCCTTCTTGCTGGCCGAAATGATCGAGGCCATCGGCCTGCCGGCCGGAGTGTTCAACCTGGTCAGCGGGCCGGGTTCGAAGGTCGGTGAGGCCTTGGCCAGGCATCCGGACGTGGACATGGTCTCGTTCACTGGCTCTACCGGCGCCGGCGTACGCGTGGCGCAGGCGGCGGCGCCTTCGGTCAAGCGGGTATGCCTGGAACTGGGCGGCAAGTCACCGTTGCTGATCGGCGAAGATGCCGATCTGGCAGCCGCGGTGCGCTACGGCGTGCAGGACGTGATGATCAACTCCGGGCAGACCTGCACCGCCTTGACTCGCATGCTGCTGCCCGCCAGCCGCTACGTCGAGGCGTTGGAACTGGCCCTGGCGGAGACACAAAGCCTGCGTATGGGCGATCCGCTTGACCCGCAGAGTTTCCTGGGGCCGATGTGCTCGGCGGCGCAGCGACGCACCGTGCGTGACTACATTCGAATCGGTCAGCAAGAGGGCGCGCGCCTGCTGTGTGGCGGCGAAACGGCTGACGAGTTCGAGCGCGGTTTTTACGTCAAGCCAACGCTGTTTGCTGATGTCGACAACCGGATGCGCATCGCTCAGGAAGAAATCTTCGGCCCGGTGCTGTGCCTGATTCCCTATACGGACGAAGCACACGCGATACAAATGGCCAACGACTCGCCGTTCGGTCTGTCCAGCGGTGTATGGGCTGGCAGCACTGAGCGTGCACTCGGGTTGGGGCGGCAAATGCGCGCCGGGCAGTGCTTTATCAACGGCGGGGCGTTCAACTATCAGGCGCCGTTTGGTGGCTACAAACAGTCGGGCAACGGTCGCGAATGGGGTGAAGAAGGGTTGGCCGAGTTTGTTGAAGTGAAGGCGATGCAAGTGTGATTTCGCCATGACCGTTGCCCAGCCTTCGCCTTCCAGGTTTGAAAACGTCCAAGGAACTCCTATGAATGTATTGATCGTCCACGCCCATCCGGAGCCCAACTCCTTTACTGCCGCCTTGCGCGAACAGGCGGTAGAAACCCTGAAAGCCCAGGGGCATCAGGTGCAGGTCAGTGATTTGTATGCCATGAACTGGAACCCGGTGGCCAGCGCTGATGACTTCTCCTCGCGGGAGAATCCGGACTATCTGGTCTATGCGCTGGAGCAGCGTCTGGGGGTCAAAAGCCAGTCACTGGCGGCGGATATCCAGCAGGAACTGGACAAGCTGCTGTGGGCCGATCTGCTGATTCTGAACTTCCCGATTTTCTGGTTCTCGGCGCCAGCGATGCTTAAAGGCTGGATCGACCGGGTATTGGTTTCCGGCGTCTGCTATGGCGGCAAACGTTTCTACGATCAGGGCGGGCTCAGTGGCAAGAAGACACTGGTGACGGTGACGCTGGGCGGCCGTGAGCACATGTTCGGCGACGGTGCGATTCATGGCCCGCTGCAAGACATGTTGCGACCGATCCTGCGTGGCACGCTGGCCTACGTCGGGTTCGATGTGCTGGAGCCGTTCGTGGCCTGGCATGTGCCGTACATCAGCGACGACGCGCGCAAGGAGTTCCTGCATAGCTATCAGCAGCGCCTGGAAAACATCGCCCAGGACCAACCTATCGAGTTCCCGCGCTTGTCGCAGTTCGATGAGGCGCTTTATCCGTTGGTCGAGAAAGCTTGAGCGGGTAATCAGGACGAAGAAATTGCTGCGACCCCCGGGTTTTCAGCGAACTTCTGAGTGGTAAGCTGGCATCCGCGCCAGGAAAAGCGAGCAACCCATTGAGCACGAAAATCATCACGAAGGAAGGACATGAGGCCCTTAAAAAGGAGCTGGATTACCTTTGGCGAGAGAAGCGTCCCGACACCACCCGGAAAGTCACGTGGGCGGCTTCCTTGGGCGATAGAAGCGAGAACGCAGACTACCAATACAACAAGAAGCTGCTGAGGGAGATAGACCGCCGCGTCCGTTACATCCGCAAGCGCCTGGAAGATATGCGGGTGGTGGAGTATTCACCTGAACAGGAGGGGCGCGTTTTCTTCGGCGCCTGGGTCGAGATTGAAAATGAAAAGGGTGAAACCAAGCGTTTTCGAATAGTCGGCTACGACGAGATTTATGAACGCATGGATTACATCTCCATCGATTCGCCCATGGCCCGTGCGTTGCTGAAGAAGGAAGTCGGAGACGACGTTGTCGTTCCTACACCCCATGGAGACATGGAGTGGTGGGTGAACAAAATCGAATACGTGAAATAGGTTGTCGCACGGGCCGCAGCTCAGGAGCGCGGCCCGAGCCAGTCAACCCTCGCGCAGGACCGTCAGGGGGCTGGTGTTCAGGGCCCGTCGGGTACCGAACACCCCGGCACCACCCACCAGTAGCGCGCCGATTACCGGCAACAGCAGCAGCCACGGATGCGGGTGCCAGGCCAGATCGAAGGTGTAGCGGTACAGCACCAGGCTCACCAACTCCGACCCCAATGCTGCCAGCATGCCGCTGACCGCACCCAGCAGACCGAACTCGATACGCCGCGCCTTGACCAGCAGTTGTCGCTCCGCGCCGAGGGCCCGCAGCAGTGCGCCTTGACGAATGCGTTCATCGAGGGTCGCCTGCAAACCGGAAAACAGCACCGCCATCCCCGCGGCGAGAACAAACAACAGCACATACTCCACCGCCAGCGTGACCTGGGCGAGGATGCTGCGCAGCTGCGCGAGCAAGGCTTCGACCTGAAGAATGGTCACCGCCGGGAAGGCGCGCGCGAGATCGATGATCTGCTGATCATGACCGGCAGCCAGATAAAAGCTGGTCAGGTAGGTAGCAGGCAGATCCTTCAAGGTTCCCGGCTGGAAGATCATGAAGAAATTTGGCTGAAAGTTATCCCAGTTGATCGTACGCAGGCTGGTGACCTGAGCTTCGCGATTGACCCCACCCACGGTGAAGATCAGATGATCGCCGAGCTTGAGTTTCAGGCTTTCGGCCACTTTGGCCTCGACCGAAACACCCGGCACATCACCGGAAGGCTGTTGCGACCACCACGAGCCCTGCGTGAGGATGTTGCCCGTTGGCAAATTGGCAGCCCAGGTCAGGCTCAGATCGCGCTGGATGGCCCGATCACCTTCGGTATCCTTGCTGACGATTTCCCGCGCCGGTTCGCCATTGATGCTGATCAGCCTTCCCGGAACCACCGGATACAGCGGTGCCGATTGTGCGGATAACTCAATCAAACGGCTGGTGAAGGCCTCTTTATCGGCGGGCAGGATATTCAGCGCGAAATAGTTGGGGGCGTCTTTGGGCAGCTGGTTTTGCCAGGTGTCCAGCAACTCACCGCGCAGCAGTGCGATCAGCGCCATCGACAGCAGAATCAAACCGAATGCCAGCGATTGCCCTGCTGCCGCCAGCGGATGGCGCAGCAACTGACCCAATCCCAGGCGCCACGGCAGGGAAGCACGAGCCAGCAATCGACGCAGGCTTTGCAGCACCACCAGCAACAGGCCACCGAGCACCAGTGCGGCAATTACCCCGCCACCGAGCAGGGCGAAGGTCAGCACCAGGTCCAGGCTCAAGCGCCACATGATCAGCGCAAGGGCCGCCAATGCCGTGCCATAGACCATCCAGGTGCTTGAGGGGATGGGCAGCAGGTCCCGGCGCAACACTCGCAGCGGTGGAACACGCCCCAGGGCGGCCAATGGCGGCAGAGCGAACCCGGCCAAGGCCACCAGCCCGGTGCCGATCCCGGCGATCGCCGGCAGCAGGCCACCGGGCGGTACATCGGTCGGTAGCAGGTCATGCAACAGATAGAACAAGCCCAGCTGTGCGAGCCAGCCGAGCAGGGCACCACTGAGGCTGGCCAGCAGGCCGAGTACGGCCAACTGCACGCTGAACAACTGCATGGTTTCCCGGCGAGACAAACCCAGGCAGCGCAGCAATGCGCTGGCATCGAATCGGCGTGTGGCGAAGCGAGTGGCGCTAAGCGCGACCGCCACCCCGGAAAGTAACACTGCCACCAGGCTGGCCATGTTCAAGTAGCGTTCGGCCTTGCCCAAGGCGCCACCGATCTGCCGGTTGCCGTCGCGGGCATCCTGTAATCGCTGATTGGCGGCCAGGCCGGGCTTGATCAACTGTCGATAGCTTTCCAGGGCGGGCGCTGTGCCGCGCCAGAGTTCACGGTAGCTGACCCGGCTACCGGGTTGCACAACGCCAGTGGCCTCAAGGTCTGCCAGATTGATCAGTACCCTGGGCGTCAGGCTGTAGAAGTTGCCGGCGCGATCCGGCTCGTAGGTCAGCACCCGGGTCAGGCGCAGGTTTTTCATGCCGACATCGATGCTGTCGCCGATCTTCAGATTCAACGCCGGCAACAGGCGGGCCTCGACCCAGGCTTCACCGGGTCTCGGGCCGCCCCCGGGTTCTTCCGGGGCGTAAGGGGCGACGGCGCTTTTGAGCTCGCCGCGCAACGGATAGGTGTTGTCGACGGCTTTGATACTGGAAAGCTGAATGCCGTTATCCGTGGCGATGACGCTGGAAAATTCAACCACCCGGGCATGTTCGAGGCCCAGTTCGATGCCGCTTTGAATCTGTTCGGGGCGCGCTGGCGAGCTCCCCTCGAGCAGCAAGTCGGCCCCCAGAAACTCGGTCGCGCGCAATAGCATGGCGCCATTCAGACGAGCGCCGAAATAGCCGATGGCGGTACTCGCCGCCACGGCGACCAGAATGGCGAAGAACAGCACCCGCAGCTCACCGGCACGGGCATCGCGCAGCAATTGGCGGATGGCAAGGCTGAACAGGCGCAATAGCGGCAAGTGTGCCATCAAGGCTCCAGTGGGGCGACCAGCAGGCCGGCTTCAAGGCGGATCAGGCGCCGGCAGCGATGTGCCAGGCGTTCATCGTGAGTCACCAGTACGAGGGTCGTGCCACTTTCTTTATTGAGTTCGAAGAGCAGGTCGCTGATGCGCTCGCCGGTGTGGCTGTCGAGGTTGCCGGTAGGTTCATCGGCGAACAGTACAGTGGGCTGCGCAGCAAACGCGCGGGCAATCGCGACCCGTTGCTGTTCGCCGCCGGAGAGCTGGCGTGGTGAGTGACTGAGTCGCTGACCCAGGCCAACCCGCTCAAGCAGTTCTCTGGCGCGCTCGCGGGCGTCCTTGCGGCCGTCCAGCTCCAGCGGCAGCATGACGTTTTCCAGAGCGTTGAGGCTGTCGAGCAACTGGAATGATTGAAAGACGAAACCGACATGCTCGGCCCTGATCCGTGCGCGTTGATCTTCGTCGAGGGTGCTCAGGGCTCGACCGGCGAGCACGACTTCACCGCTGCTGGGCAGGTCGAGACCGGCCAGCAGGCCGAGCAGGGTAGATTTACCGGAACCGGAGGCACCGACAATCGCCAGGCTATCGCCCGTGTTCAGTTCCAGGCTGAGTTCGTGCAGGATGGTCAGTTCACCTTCCGAGCTGGGAACCACTTTGCTAAGGTTGCGCGCTGTGAGAATGCTTGCGCCCATGGAGAGTCCGATGCGTGTGTGGTTTTTAAGTGCTGGCCTGGCCTTGATGTGCATGGCCCAGAGCGCAGCGGCGGGTACTGTCCTGATCGTTGGCGATAGTATCAGCGCGGCTTTCGGCCTGGATACCCGCCAGGGGTGGGTGTCCCTGCTCGAGCAACGGCTCAAGAGCGAAGGCTTCACCGATAAGGTAGTCAATGCATCCATCAGTGGCGATACCAGTGCCGGCGGCCAGGCGCGCCTGCCAGCGCTGCTTGTAGAGCATAAGCCTGAGTTGGTAATCCTTGAATTGGGCGGCAATGACGGCCTGCGCGGTCAGCCGCCCGCTCAATTGCAACAAAATCTTGCATCGATGATCGACAGCTCCCGTGCCAGCGGTGCCAAGGTGCTCTTGCTGGGCATGCAGTTGCCACCCAACTACGGTGCGCGTTACACCAAGGCCTTTGCCGAGGTTTACAGCAACCTCGCCGAGGAGAAAAAGATCCCGCTGGTACCGTTTTTTCTCGAAGGGGTGGGCGGGATTCCCGAGCTGATGCAGGCGGATGGCATACATCCCGCGGCAGTGGCCCAGGGCAAGTTGCTGGAAAATGTCTGGCCGACGCTAAAACCGCTGCTTTGACACTTTTCTACTGGCAGTCTTTCGGCTAATGTGGCGCCCCGATTTGGAGCCCCCGATGCCACGTCCCGCCTGGTCCCTGTTTGCCTATCAACTGATCGAGCCTGATGAACAGCTGGATCTGTTCGCCTGCCAGGAAGTCCGGGTGCATCTGGTGACGCGTCAATTGGAGTTGGGCGGCTCGGCCGACCGTACACTGTGCGGCACCTTGTTGCCGGCTCAGCCGCGCTGGTCGAGCGTCGACCGGACGATCTTCCAGGACCAGCGCCTGTGTTCGCTATGTCGGGCAATCCTCGAATCACAGAAACGCGGTACGTCGCCGATCTGGCCGGAGTTGCGCTTCGAGCTGTAAGAGGCGAAAAGATCGGCGGCCCGAACCTGCGGTAGCTCCTGCACCAATTGTGTGCAACCTGGAGCTCGTCGCCCCGCCTCCCGAAGGTGGGGGCGGCGGTGTACAATCCCTCCCTTACCCGTTGATCATGCGAAGGATTTTCCGGATGTTGCCGCGTTTTCCTGCCGTCACCCGTTACCTGTCTCTTGCCGCCCTGTGTGTGGCGGGGCCCGTTGCAGCATTGGAGCTGCCTTTACCACCGCCGGGCGAAGATGTCGTCGGTCAGGTGCAAGTGGTCAAGGCCAAGTATGAAGATACCTTTGCCGATCTGGGTACGACCTACGACCTGGGCTATCTGGAGATGGTTGCGGCCAACCCGGGTGTCGATCCATGGTTGCCGGGTGCGGGCACTGAGGTCGTGCTGCCCACGCGCTTCATTTTGCCGCCGGGCCCGCGTGAAGGCATCGTGATCAACCTGGCTGAATATCGCATGTACTACTACCCCAAAGGCCGGAATGTGGTTTACACCTTCCCGCTGGGTATCGGTCGTGAAGGCTGGGGCTCGCCGATCGCCCACACCAGTATTATCGCGAAGACTCCGAATCCGACCTGGACTCCTCCCGCTTCGATCAAGGCCGAGCACGCTGCTGATGGCGACCCGTTGCCGAATGTGGTGCCAGCAGGCCCGGATAACCCGCTGGGGCCGTTCAAGTTCACTCTGGGGACTCCGGGTTACCTGATCCACGGTTCGAACAAGAAATTCGGCATTGGCATGCGTACCAGCCATGGCTGCTTCCGGATGTACAACAACAACGTCTTGGAAATGGCCGGCATGGTGCCGGTGGGTACGTCGGTACGCATACTCAACGATCCGTACAAGTTCGGTATCAGTGGCGGCAAGGTCTATCTTGAAGCGCATACGCCACTGGATGACAAAGGCAATCCGTCAGTAGTCGACAAGCACACCGCGGTGATCAACGCCTTGCTCAAGCGTCAGGACCTGGCCAATAACCTGCGCATGAACTGGGATGTGGTGCGCGACGTGGTAGCCGCTGAAGATGGCATGCCGGTAGAAATCGCAGTACCGAACAATGCGCCGCTGGTGTCCAGTATACCGATCGATCTGCAACAGTAATCGCTCTAAAAAAACCGCCGAGGCTTCACAGCTTCGGCGGTTTTTTATTGCCGTCAGAAAATCCGGGCAATAAAAAAGCCGATCCAAGAATGGATCGGCTTGATAACAATCCCGAGGGATTATTACTTGCGGCTAGCTTTGTCCAGCATGCGCAGAGCACGCTCGTTAGCTTCGTCAGCAGTCTGTTGTGCTTTTTGAGCAGCAGCCAGAGCTTCATCAGCTTTACGATACGCTTCGTCTGCACGAGCTTGGGAGCGAGCAGCTGCGTCTTCAGTAGCGGTCAGACGTGCTTCGGTTTCTTTGGATACGCTGCTGCAACCGGTAGCCAGAACTGCGGCCAGAGCCAGAGCAGAGAATTTCAGAACGTTGTTCATCGGGTTCCCCTTCAAGGACTTTCTATTAAATAGCCATCTCTTCAGAGTGAGGAAATAGCCGGCGTACATACTACCCATTACTTGTAGTAAGTAAACTGACGTAGCGCAAGAAGCAAAAAATATTCTAGGCCTTGAATATTTTTCGAGCAACTATTCATCAGTCTGTATAAAAAGTATGCAGCTGTGAGGCCCGTGCTGGGCGAGCTGCTTCATAGTGGATCATGAGTGCTCGCTACCGCCTGGGGCTGTTTTGGAGTGTGGGTGAAAGTCGGTCTATATTGATCGGTCTACACTTGTGTTCAGAAATTGCGGAGCGGCTCACGTATCTTTGTCCATGTTGAGGTGACTTTAAGACAGGGCGCTCGTCATAAAGTCTCAATATCCGGCAATGCACAGGCTATCGACCAGGGGGTGTTCGGTCGGGCCACCTCTACGTGATACAGAGCTGCGCCAGCGGGAGCTACACGATGACGAGCGCGCCTTGAGCATTTACGATAATGGCGCCTACTATTTGAAACGTGCTCGGCTGTGCGGGATCGGTAAGCTCTTCTCGGTGTCCAGACAGGCACGGGGTGGCGTAGTAGATGTTTCTTCGCCGGAAAAACATCGGTAAGGTAGTGGTCAGAATCCAAGACCCGCGAGGAGTAGTGATGAGCGAGGCGTTGTCCATCCACCATGACCAGGCTGGTCATCAGTTCGAGACCAATGTGGACGGTCATCGTGCCTACCTGACCTATATGGACCTGGGTAAGCAAACCCTGGACATCTATCGGACGTTCGTGCCCAACGCACTGCGTGGCCGCGGTATAGCTGCCGCGCTGACCGAGCAGGCGCTCGAGTACGCTGACCGCATGGGCTACACGGTCATTCCGTCGTGCTCCTATGTGGAGCGCTACATGGAGCGTCACCAACGGCACGCCGCGAAACTCTGATCAGGTACAGCGATAAAACCCGGTTATTGCCCTGCAATGCTGCTTGTTCAAGCGGTGCAGCTTGCGATCCACTGGATGCCGGGTCTTTGACCTCTTAAACGCCCCGGACCTTACTGGTCCGGGGCGTTTTGCTGTGGAAAACCTTCTTCGCTGGCGCGTGACTATCCCATCTGTCTGGATGTCGGTGACGATGCACTGGCCATGTCAGCCAAGGGGCGGGTGTTGTGTTTCAAATGGTTAGGGCGGGCGATTTCAAGGCCTTATCGTCCCTTGCCAGCAGCGTGCCTGTGCTTAACTGTTTTCAGAAAAAACAGTCAGGGATCGTCTATTCATGGATTTGAAAATTGATCGGCAGGCGCTCGTGCCGGTTGTGCAGCAAATCGTCAACGCATTGGCTGCGTGGATCTATCAGGGCAACGTGCAATCCGGTACGCGTCTGCCTCCTGTCAGGCAATTGGCCCGGGACAATCTGCTCAGCCAGTCCAGCGTCATCGAAGCCTATGAGCGGATGGTTGCTCAGGGGTTGCTGGTATCACGGCAGGGTTCCGGGTTCTTCGTCGGCGAACAGGTGTCTGCGCTCCAGCCCCGGAATAAAGCTCAGTGGTATGAAAATGTCGAGGCGGGGTGGAGTCGCTTCACCGGCAGCCCTTCGGGTGAGTTGAGGTTGGGGTGCGGGTGGTTGCCTGAAAGCTGGCGAGAAAGCGATGACCTCAGTTACGCGATTCGCCAGCTCATTCGCACCGACATGAGCGCGTTATTCAACTACAGCACGCCGTTGGGTTTGCCTCTCTTGCGCCAGCAACTGCAAAAGCATCTGAAGCGGATCAACATCTGTGTGGATGAGGAGCAAATCCTGACCACCCATGGCGCCAGTCATGCCCTCGATCTGGTGGTGCGCACACTGCTCAAACCGGGCGATTGTGTGGTGATCGAACCCCCGGGCTTCTCCAATCTCCATCGTTTGCTGAGGCTTCATGGGATTACGCTGCTTGAGGTTCCCAGAGCGCGTAGCGGGCCGGACCTCGATGAGCTCGACAGCGTGCTGGAGAAACATAAACCTCGCGCTTTGTTTATCAATAGTCTGTACCACAACCCGACCGGCAGCAGCCTGAGCCCATTGGTGGCGCAGCGATTGCTGCAATTGGCGACTCACCATGACTTCTTCATTGTCGAAGACGACGTCTATGCCGATTTCCAGAATGGCGCTTGCACGCGCCTGGCGGCCCTGGATGCCAATGAGCGGGTCATTTACATCGCCAGTTTCTCGAAAACCCTCAGCAGCTCGCTACGGCTCGGCTATATCAGCGCCAGCGTTACTATCATCGCCAGGCTGGCCGAGGTGAAGATGATTACCAGCCTCGGAGCTTCGCGATTTTGTGAGGCGGTGGTGGCCAGCCTGTTGGCCACCGGTGCCTATCGCAAGATGGCGCAACGCCTGCGTCAGCGTTTGAACAAAGACAGGCTTGTCACTCTGCAAGCGCTGGAGGATGCCGAATGGGAAGTGTTCAGCAGACCTGCCAGTGGCATGTTCATTTGGGCTCGGCCCGGGTTGTCCGACTATGCGCGGGTGCGCGAACAGGCTGGCAAACTTGGTGTAGTGCTTTGTCCTGGCGGTGGGTTCAATCCAGACGGTGCTCCAGGCAATTGGCTGCGTATCAATGTGGCCTACGCCAACGACCCGCGGGCCTTGGCATTTTTCCGCGCCACGACTCTGTCGGATCGACCTCTACCATCCTGAAAACGACCTTGGCGTAGCTTTTTGCCATTATTCAGGCGCCGGAGACTTGTGCTCAAGGGCAGCCCATTGCGAATCTGCACAAACAGAAAATGGCCTTTATGCCATTCGGTGTTGGAAGGGGACTACGCGCAATGATTACGGCCGCTCAAGGACGTTTTGCCAACCTTGGTATGGCGAAAAAACTGGGTATCGGGTTTTTTCTGGTATTGCTTCTGACGGCTTTGGTGGCAGCCATAGGCGTGTGGTCCCTACAGGTGATCAGTCATCGCTTCGATGGTCTCAAACAAATGTCATCGCTCAACAGTGGCCTGCTTAAAGTGCGCTTGCTGGAGCAGAACTATGCGCTGCATGGCGACTCGAAAACCGCCGATGCCTTGCATGAGGGCGTTGACGGTCTGATCGCGCTGGCGACGCAACTCAAGGCGCAGTCGGCGGCCAACGTCCCGGTGATGAACGATGTCGAACAGGCGCTTGGGGCTTATCGCAAAGCCTTCGATGAGTTCGTCGAGCTGACCCAGGCCAAGGATCTCGCGCTGGAAATGGCCAGTTGGTCGGTTTCCAGTGTCGCCAATAACCTCGATGTACTTCAGGCCGGTCTTGCCGATGATGGTGCCTACACACTGAAGCAATCCCAGGGCAAGGAGGGTGCAGAGTTTATCGCGCAAGCCAATCAGGTCAGTCAGGTATCCAGACTGATGCTGCAGGCGATGAACGAAGCTCGCATGCGTCTGGATCAGAGCCGCAAGGGCGAAGATGAGAGTGGGGAGCAAGGCAAGATCGAGCAGGCTGATCAGGCGTTGACCCAGGCCGAGCAGCTCAAGGCAACGGTCAAGGATGCGGGGTATCAGACAGTCCTCAACGAAGTGGCCGGGCATATTGCCAGCTTCAGCGAAAAGCTTACCGAATACACCGGTTTGCTGGCGCAGGAGAAAAAGGTCTACCAGCAACTGCATGAGCGTGCCGCGCAAGTGGTCGAGCGGGTCGATCAGGCCTATGCAGCCGAAGATCAGTCGATGCAGGTGGAGCTTAAAAAGAACTCGGTGCTGATCATCGGCTCCTCGGCATTGGCGCTGCTGGTCGGGTTGATTGCCGCGTGGGTGATTACCCGTCTGATCGTTGCGCCGCTGCGTAGCGTGATTCATGTCGCTCAACAAATAGCGGCGGGGGATCTCAGTGCGACGGTGGAGGTCACGCGTCGTGACGAAATTGGCCAGTTGATGCTCGCGATGCAGCAGATGGGTGCCGGGCTAAGCAATATCGTCAGTGGATTGCAGGCGGGTATCGAGCAGTTGGCGAGTTCGGCTCATTCGCTGTCGGCGGTGACCGAACAGACCAATCTCGAAGTCAGCAGCCAAAAAGAAGAGACCGAGCAGGTCGCTACGGCGATGAACCAGATGACTGCCACTGTGCATGACGTGGCGCGCAACGCCGAAGAAGCAGCTCAGGCTGCACAGAAGGCCGACGACAAAGTTGAAAGCGGTCAGCAGGTTGTCCGTCAGAGCATGCAGCGTATAGAGCAGCTCGCGGACTCCGCCACCTCGGCCAGCACCAGCATTGAAAGTCTCAGTGCGCAAATACAAAACATCGGTACGGTGCTTGGTGTCATCAAAAGCGTGGCCGAGCAAACCAACCTGTTGGCGCTCAACGCAGCTATCGAAGCGGCACGCGCGGGAGAACAGGGCAGAGGCTTTGCGGTGGTTGCCGACGAGGTGCGGGCTTTGGCCAAACGAACCCAGCAATCCACGGAGGAAATCGAACGACTGGTGAGCGCTTTGCGTTCAGCCGCGCATTCGTCGGTGCAGCAAATTCAGAGCAGTGGCGAGCTGGTCAAACTGGCCGTCAGCGATGCGTTGCAGACCGAAAGCGCTCTGGGCAGCATTGCTGTTGCGGTGTCATTGATTCAGCAGATGAACCAGCAAATCGCCGCTGCGGCCGAACAGCAAAGTTCGGTGGCCGAAGAGATCAACCGCAGTGTCACCAGCATCCGCGCCAGTGCCGATCAATCGTCTTTGGCAATGCAGGGTAACGCCGCCTCCAGCATCGAACTGGCGCAGCTGGGGGCAGAGCTGAAGGGGATGGTTGGGCATTTCCGGTTGTAGCAGGAGCAGCCGGTCGACGCTCGATTGCTCGCGATGGACGTTAACGATAACGCGTGTTTTCTGAATAAACGCGTCGCCCTTGAGTCCATCGTCGGAACGCCGCCCGGACCAATCGAGCGTCGACCGGCTGCTTCTACAATGGAAGCATCTCTTAGTCGTAAATCGCTTTCTTCTTCCAGTCAGCGTCGGCTTCCACTGTCTTCAGGCCTTCGGTCAACTCGTTGACGTCACCTTCTACCGGCTCAATGTTGGTCAGTACCATCGAGTTGGCGCGCGCCAGGAGTTTTTCCAGGTACTTGAGCTGCTCGTTATAGACCACCGGATCCGGCTGCTTGCGCAGGTACTGCACGCCGCGTTCGAACGCCAGGCGCGCCTGACCAGGTTGATCCTGTTGTAGGGCATGCTGCCCCAGGTTGTTGAAGAACTCGATATGCAGCAACACCAGGATATGACGAACTTCTCTGATCCAGTGCTTGGCCTCATTGGCTGGCAGGAAACCGTCCTGTGCTGCCCGAGTAACCTGGCCGTGCAGCGCTTCCAGTAGAAAGCGCACATCCTTGGCTTTGGCTTCGGTCTGGATCGGTGCCGGCGGATTGTTGACCGGAATCGATTCGCCCTGGGCGACCATGGCGTTGAGTTCGGTTACCCGCGCCTTGGTAGATGCGTCGGATTTGTTCAGGTTCAACAGGCGCTGAGTGACATTGAGCTCCAGTCGGGTCAGCAGCAGCTTGAGTGCCGGTGTCATCAACTGGCCGGGGAAGGTCTCGGTGATTTCGCCGCAACGGCGCAGGCGGTCGTTGAGTTCGACCTTGGTGCGCGCTTTTTTCAGCTTATTGTTTTCCACCACATGGTTCATGTAGCCAATGGCGATCAGTATTACGATCCCGGCTACTACTAGCAGGGTGATCATGAGTGGTGTCACCGTTAAGACCTCTTTATAGGGTTTGCGTGCGAGTGTAGTGGCTTAGCATTTGAGCGCATAGGGCAGTGCGACGAGTTGAAACGCGCTGTCGCGCCGCTATTAACGGTAGTTGCTGGATGAATGCACATTGCCATCATTTGCTGCGTTGGACTATAACGTCTTGTCGGGTGCCAGAATATAGGCGCCAAAGCCTGGGCGGGGAAAAGGCTGAAACAGCCCCCAAAACCATGGCGAAGTCATTGATTTAAATAAATTTATATCTGGGGGTTGACGACCTCCCAATCCATCCATAGAATGCGCGCCACTTACAGCGTAAAGCACACAGCGAAACGCAGTAAGTAGTGAATGTTGTAGGTGTGTCCCCTTCGTCTAGTGGCCTAGGACACCGCCCTTTCACGGCGGTAACAGGGGTTCGAGTCCCCTAGGGGACGCCAATGCGGGAATAGCTCAGTTGGTAGAGCACGACCTTGCCAAGGTCGGGGTCGCGAGTTCGAGTCTCGTTTCCCGCTCCA
>NZ_JBWKVA010000023.1:0-108303 GCF_059421425.1 Pseudomonas sp. GW821-FHT02H09 | reverse complement strand
GACGGGACTCGAACCCGCGACCCCCGGCGTGACAGGCCGGTATTCTAACCGACTGAACTACCGCTGCGCGTAACACTGAATGCGAATGGTGGGTGATGACGGGATCGAACCGCCGACATTCTGCTTGTAAGGCAGACGCTCTCCCAGCTGAGCTAATCACCCTTCACGTTCGGTGTGGCGCGCATTCTACGGAGCAGTCCCACCTCTGGCAAGCACTTTTTAAAATAATTTTTTCAGGCCTTCCAAAGGCTTAGCGAAGGGTTGGCCTATGACGCTGCGCGGAGAATAATGCCCGCCTTTGTATAAAGGAGAGATTCACCCCATGTGGTTCAAAAACCTGCTTATCTATCGCCTGACCCAAGATCTGCCTTTTGATGCTGAGGCGCTGGAAACCGCACTGGCCACCAAACTGGCGCGTCCATGTGCAAGTCAGGAGTTGACCACCTACGGTTTCGTCGCGCCGTTCGGCAAAGGCGAAGATGCCCCCCTGGTGCACGTCAGCCAGGATTTCCTGCTGATCGCCGCACGCAAGGAAGAACGCATTCTGCCGGGCAGCGTCGTACGTGACGCGCTCAAGGAAAAGGTCGAAGAGATCGAAGCCGAGCAAATGCGCAAGGTTTACAAGAAGGAGCGCGATCAGCTCAAGGATGAAATCATCCAGGCCTTCCTGCCCCGCGCCTTTATCCGTCGTTCGGCCACTTTCGCCGCCATCGCACCGAAACAGGGGCTGATCCTGGTCAACGCTTCCAGCCCGAAACGTGCCGAAGACCTGCTGTCGACCCTGCGTGAAGTGATCGGCTCGCTGCCGGTTCGCCCACTGACCGTGAAGATCGCTCCAAGCGCGACCATGACCGATTGGGTAAAAACCCTAAAAGCTGCGGACGACTTCTTCGTGCTCGATGAATGCGAACTGCGCGATACCCACGAAGATGGCGGCATCGTGCGTTGCAAGCGTCAGGACCTGACCAGCGACGAAATCCAGTTGCACCTGAGCACCGGAAAAGTGGTGACTCAGCTGTCGCTGGCCTGGCAGGACAAACTGTCTTTCGTGCTCGATGACAAGATGGTGGTCAAGCGCCTGAAGTTCGAAGACCTGCTGCAGGATCAGGCAGAACAGGACGGTGGCGATGAAGCCCTCGGCCAACTGGACGCCAGCTTCACCCTGATGATGCTGACCTTCGGCGAATTCCTCCCGACGCTGGTTGAGGCGTTGGGCGGCGAAGAGCTTCCGCAAGGGATCTAAAGGCTTGTGATCTCTACTGTGGAAAGAGCCGGGCGACGTTCGCTTGCTCGCGATAGCGCACTGTCAGTTGGCATAGATGTTGACTGTTATGACGCCTTCGCGAGCATCGGAACGCCGCCCGGCCCGCTCCTACAGTTGTTTTGTGGTGCTACTTAATAACAAGGAACAGGTCATGCGTGCATTGGCAGCACTGAGTCGCTTTGTCGGCAACACCTTCGCTTACTGGGTTTTGATCTTCGCGGTGGTGGCCTTCCTGCAACCGGCGTGGTTCATCGGTTTGAAAGGCGCCATCGTGCCGCTGCTGGGGCTGGTGATGTTCGGCATGGGCCTGACCCTCAAGCTTGAAGACTTCGCTGAAGTTGCCCGCCACCCGTGGCGCGTGGCGCTGGGCGTGGTCGCACATTTCGTGATCATGCCCGGTGTGGCGTGGTTACTTTGCCAGGCGTTTCACCTGCCGCCAGAAATTTCCGTCGGGGTAATTCTGGTCGGATGCTGCCCGAGCGGCACCTCGTCGAACGTGATGACCTGGCTGGCCCGCGGGGACCTGGCTCTGTCGGTGGCGATTGCCGCCGTCACCACCCTGCTCGCTCCGTTGCTGACGCCGGCCCTGATGTGGCTGCTGGCCTCGGCATGGTTGCCGGTACCGTTCATGGAACTGTTCTGGTCGATCCTGCAAGTCGTTTTGCTGCCGATCATGCTCGGTGTGGTCGCCCAGCGTCTGCTGGGAGCTCGGGTCCGCCATGCGGTTGACGTGCTGCCGCTGGTTTCGGTAGTCAGCATCGTGATCATCGTCGCCGCCGTTGTTGCGGCGAGTCAGGCAAAGATTGCAGAGTCCGGCCTGTTGATCATGGCCGTGGTGATGCTGCATAACAGCTTCGGCTTCCTGCTGGGTTACTTCACCGGACACCTGTTCAAACTGCCATTGGCGCAACGCAAGTCCCTGTCACTGGAAGTCGGCATGCAGAACTCCGGCCTGGGCGCGGCGTTGGCCAGCGCACACTTCTCGCCGCTGGCGGCGGTACCGAGCGCGTTGTTCAGTGTATGGCACAACATTTCCGGGGCGCTGCTCTCGACGTATTTGCGCCGGATGAGTGAGAAACAGGACCGCGAACTGGCCGCGCAGCAAGCAGCCGACTGACCCTGGAACTTGATCCCCAAGTTAATAATGGGCACTATACTGCGCATCGCGAGGACGACCTCGCGGCTCGAACGAGTTATTTATCTGGGGACGACCCCGTCAATCGATGGAGGTCTTCATGTCCTGGATCATCCTGTTTTTCGCTGGCCTGTTTGAAGTCGGCTGGGCCGTTGGCCTGAAATACACCGACGGCTTCAGCCGCCCCCTTCCCACCGTCCTGACCATCGGCGCTATGGCGATCAGCCTCGGCCTGCTTGGCCTGGCGATGAAGGATCTGCCACTGGGCACTGCCTACGCCATCTGGACCGGCGTCGGCGCAGTGGGCACGGTCATCGCCGGGATCATCCTGTTTGGTGAATCCATGGCGTTGTTCCGCCTGGCCAGCGTCGCGCTGATCATTGCCGGGTTGGTTGGGCTCAAAGCCAGCGCTTAGGCCGCTACCGCCATCGCGGGCAAGCCTCGCTCCTACAGAGTTGCGTCAGGCCACAATCATGTGATCGATGCCCCCCCGTAGGAGCGAGGCTTGCCCGCGATGGCATCAGCGAAATCACCGACTATCTAACGGTTCCACGCAACTGCCCAACCAACGCCTGCAAGTGCGCCGGTTCTGCAACTTCCACTGTTACCGCCGGCCCGGCCACCAGGGTCACACGCGACCAGAGTCGGTGGAACAAACCCTTGCTCGGATCGCGACTGAAGAAGCTGCCCCACAACCCCTGCAAGGCCAATGGAATCACCGGCACCGGTG
This sequence comes from Pseudomonas sp. GW821-FHT02H09, assembly GCF_059421425.1. NCBI lineage: Bacteria > Pseudomonadati > Pseudomonadota > Gammaproteobacteria > Pseudomonadales > Pseudomonadaceae > Pseudomonas > Pseudomonas sp. GW821-FHT02H09. Next base: position 105,174 of record NZ_JBWKVA010000023.1, on the reverse strand, counting down.
TCTCTTCCAGTATCCGTGTCAGCCCACTCTTGAATTCATTGATCTCGCCATCGGCAGTCAGCTTGCCTTCCGGGAAGATGCACACCAACTCGCCATCCTTCAGGTATTGGGCGATGCGCTTGAAGGCTCTTTCGTAAATCTGGATATCTTCCTGGCGCCCGGCAATTGGAATGGTCCCGGCAGTACGGAAGATGAAGTTCAACACCGGCAGGTTGTAGATTTTGTAATACATCACGAAGCGAATCGGCCGACGCACCGCGCCACCAATCAGCAAGGCGTCAACAAACGAAACGTGATTGCAGACCAGCAGCGCCGCGCCTTCATCGGGAATCAACTCGAGGTTGCGGTGCCGCACGCGGTACATGGAATGGCTGAGCAGCCAGATCATGAAGCGCATGCTGAACTCGGGAACGATGCTGAAGATGTAGACGTTTACACCGATGTTCAGCAGCGACACCACCAGGAACAACTGTGGGATCGACAATTTGGCAAGGCTGAGCAGCACGATCGAGACAATCGCCGAAACCACCATGAACAAGGCATTGAGGATGTTGTTCGCCGCAATCACCCGCGCCCGCTCGTTTTCAGCGGTGCGCGACTGAATCAGCGCGTACAGCGGCACGATATAGAAACCGCCGAAAATGCCCAGGCCAAGAATATCGATCAACACCCACCAGGCCGGGCCGTAGCTGAGCACCGCGATCCAGTCATTGGCCTGGACGTTCTGCGCAAAGCCGCCGGAGTGCCACCACAGCAGCAGGCCAAACACCGTCAGGCCGAACGAGCCGAACGGCACCAGGCCAATCTCCACTTTGCGCCCGGAGAGCTTTTCGCAGAGCATCGAGCCCGTCGCGATGCCTACCGAAAACACCGTGAGAATCAGCGTGACCACGGTTTCGTCGCCGTACAGCCACTCTTTGGCGTAGGCCGGAATCTGCGTCAGGTAAATTGCCCCGACAAACCAGAACCACGAATTACCGACAATCGAGCGGGACACCGCGGGCGTTTGTCCCAGCCCCATACGCAAGGTGGCCCAGGACTGGCTGAAAATGTTCCAGTTCAGGCGCATTTGTGGAGTGGCCGCTGCAGCCCGGGGAATGCTACGACTGGCCAGATAACCGAGCACCGCAACGCCGATGATCGCCGTAGAAACAATCGGCGCGTAATGACTGGAAGACATCATGATCCCGGCGCCGATGGTCCCGGCCAGAATCGCCAGAAAGGTGCCCATTTCCACCAGACCGTTACCGCCCACCAGTTCCTCTTCGCGCAACGCTTGCGGCAAGATCGAATACTTCACCGGACCGAACAGCGCCGAGTGAGTGCCCATGGCGAACAGCGCCACCAGCATCAGCGACAGATGATCGAACATGAAACCAACGGCGCCGACCGCCATGATCGCAATTTCGCCGAGCTTGATCAGACGGATCAACGCGTCCTTGGCGAACTTCTCGCCGAATTGCCCGGCCAGGGCCGAGAACAGAAAGAACGGCAGGATGAACAGCAGCGCGCAGAGATTGACCCAGATCGACCGGTCACCCTCGATAGTCAACTTGTACAGAATGGCGAGGATCAGCGACTGCTTGAAGATGTTGTCGTTGAACGCCCCAAGGGACTGCGTAACAAAAAACGGCAGGAAACGCCGTTTGCGAAGCAAGGTGAACTGCGACGGGTGACTCATCTTCCATGTCCCTGAGTGGCTTGGATGCGGTTATTGGATTGGAATGCCGAACTTCGATCCAGGCCACAACCTTAGCTAATCTTTGCCGGTTATTTTGCTAATCCTGCAATGCACGGCGAAACAAACAACTCACCTCGATAGGCGCCTTGTACGGTTCGTTTCGACACAATCAGCCACATAATCGCCAATGCAGCCACCAGAACGCAGCCAAACACACTGAAGAACGTCAGGTTCAAGGTGCTGGCCAGCTTCAAAGTGGCCAGTGAATAGACACCCAGCGGGAAGGTAAAACCCCACCAGCCAAGATTGAACGGGATTCCGGCGCGCAAGTAACGAAGGGTGATCAGCACCGCGATCAGCATCCACCACAGCCCGAACCCCCACAGCGTAATACCGGCCACCAACCCCAGCCCGGCTGCAATTTCGCCGACGCCCGGCAAACCGTTTGCGGCAAAGATCGCTGGAGCATCGGCCCCCAACAGCAACATACCCAGCGCTCCGGTACCGATTGGCCCAAGGGCCAGCCAGCTCGAAGCGGCCATGTTTGCGGGGGGTAATTTATGCAACGCCATGCGCAGCAACAGGATAGTCAGGATGCTGAAGGCCACCGGCAGTGAAAAGGCCCACAACACGTAGCTGGTGACGAGCACCACAAGCTGCGAATGGGCATCAAGCAGATGAGGGGCCAGCAAGCCACCGCTGGCCGCCGCGACTTCAGCCGCAACCACCGGCAAAAGCCAGACGGCAGTCATCTGGTCAATGCTGTGTTCCTGGCGGGTGAACATCATGTAGGGGATGAGTACGCCGCAAGCCAGCGACATGGCGACATCCAGCCACCAGAGCACTTCGGCCAGCTGCACCACGCCTTCACCCCAACGCGGCACACCGAACAGCAGAAAGCCGTTGATGATGGTCGCAAGCCCCATGGGGATGGTGCCGAAAAACATCGACACCGTGGAATGCCCGAAAATCCGCCGCGCCTCATCGAAGAACAACACCCAACGCGCGGCATAAACACCACTGAACAACACAAACAGGAAGATATTGAACAGCCACAAACCTTCGGCAAACGCCTGCAGGCCGGGAGCGTGAACCGGCAATTGGGCCAGGGCCAGAGCCAGCACACCGGTGCCCATGGTCGCGGCGAACCAGTTGGGGGTGAATTGACGGATGGCTTCGCGCGGATGCTGCAAATGGCTCAGTGGCCGCAAACCGTTGTTGACGCTGTTGGGGCATGTCATGGTGAACTCCTGTCCTCTGGTGAGGTGGAGCCCATGATAGAACTGAATAGAATATCTATATAACGGGTAATATCTCTAACTGTTATCTGTTTTACCGATAATAACTAAACACTGCCTTCGGTTTCGACCACCAGAACCCTGGCCGCTCCCAGCGGATGGGCGACATGTTCGGTGCCAATATCAGCGTAGAAGATGTCCCCCACCTCCAGCAGCGCAGACGGCTCGATCCCGCGCTTGCTGATTCGAGGCGGGAATCGATGAGCGCTGGAGCGCCGCTCCATCAGCCACTGCTGTCAACCATTGTGCGCTGCCTGGCGCTGATCGGCTGATCGGCTGATCGGCTGATCAATATAGTCGTAGCGCCAACGGTGTTCCGGATCCTGTTTTCCGCCGCGCCGCTGGCGCTACAAGAGCTTCATGAACTGATCGAGATTGCGTTGCGTCAGTAAGGCCCAATCGCGAGCAAGCTCGCTCCTACATGATCCCGGCGTGACCCAGCGATTGCTGTAGGAGCGAGCTTGCTCGCGATGAGGCCGGTACAGACAATAACAATTCAACCGAGACTCTCCTGCGACACCTGGCCGCGCCGAGACCTTGGTCGACACTGACTAACCCCAAACATCATGCGAGACTGTCTTGCCGGGCTGTAATGCCCGGGTGTTTTTTGCCTGGAGTTCCCATGTCGCTGTCCAGCGGGCTGATCGCCGCCGTCGCCCTGGCCTATATGGCCATCATGTTCGCCATCGCCTTTTACGGTGACCGTCGCAGTGCGCCCCTGCCGCCGCGGGTGCGTGCCTGGGTGTACAGCCTGTCGCTGGCGGTCTACTGCACCAGCTGGACCTTCTTTGGCGCCGTAGGCCAGGCAGCGGAACAACTTTGGGCGTTCCTGCCGATCTATCTGGGGCCGATCCTGCTGATGCTGCTGGCACCCAGGGTGCTGCAAAAAATGGTGATAATCAGCAAACAGGAGAACATCACCTCCATCGCCGACTTCATCGCCGCACGTTACGGAAAATCGCAGTCATTGGCGGTGGTCGTAGCGCTGATCTGTCTGGTTGGCGTACTGCCCTATATTGCCTTGCAGCTTAAAGGCATCGTTCTTGGTGTGAACCTGTTGATCGGTGCCGGTGCCGACGCCATGGGTACCCGCGCCCAGGACACGGCGTTGATCGTTTCGCTGGTTCTGGCCTTGTTTACCATTGTTTTCGGTACCCGCAACCTGGACGCCACGGAACACCACCGCGGCATGGTGCTGGCGATTGCCTTCGAGTCGCTGGTCAAGTTGTTTGCCTTTCTGGCGGTTGGCGCCTTCGTCACCTATGGCTTGTACGATGGTTTCGACGATCTGTTCGATCAGGCCATGCTCGCGCCACGCCTGGAGCAATACTGGAAAGAAACCATCAACTGGCCGTCCATGGTGGTACAGACTGGCGTCGCGATGATGGCGATCATCTGCCTGCCGCGACAGTTCCACGTCACTGTGGTGGAAAACATCGAACCCCACGACCTGCGCCTGGCCAGGTGGGTGTTCCCGGCCTATCTGGCGCTGGCCGCGTTGTTTGTGGTGCCGATCGCGCTGGCCGGACAAATGATGTTGCCCGGTTCAGTGCTGCCCGACTCTTTCGTGATTAGCCTGCCGCTGGCCCAGGCCCATCCGGCGCTGGCGTTGCTGGCATTTATCGGCGGAGCGTCGGCGGCCACCGGGATGGTGATCGTCGCCAGCGTCGCGCTGTCGACCATGGTCTCCAACGACATGCTGCTACCGTGGCTGCTGCGCCGAAAAAACGCCGAGCGGCCGTTCGAAGTGTTCCGCTACTGGATGCTGTCGGTGCGCCGGGTGAGCATCGTGGTGATTCTGTTACTGGCCTATGTCAGCTATCGCCTGCTGGGTTCGACGGCGAGTCTGGCAACCATCGGCCAGATCGCCTTCGCCGCTGTCACCCAACTGGCGCCAGCGATGCTTGGCGCACTGTACTGGAAGCAAGCCAACCGCCGTGGTGTGTTTGCCGGGCTGGCCACCGGGACCTTTCTTTGGTTCTACACCCTGGTACTGCCGATTACTGCCCACAGTCTTGGCTGGTCGCTGAACAGTTTCCCGGGGCTGGCGTGGCTGCACGGCAATCCGTTGAACCTCCCGATCAGCCCGCTGACCCAAGGCGTGGTGCTGTCGTTGGCGGGCAACTTCACACTGTTTGCCTGGGTCTCGGTACTGTCGCGCACCCGGGTTTCCGAGCACTGGCAGGCCGGACGTTTTATCGGTCAGGAAATCAGCGCCCGCCCTGGCGCTCGCTCGATGCTGGCGGTGCAGATCAACGATTTACTCAGTCTGGCCGCGCGCTTTGTCGGCGAGGAACGAGCACAGCAAAGCTTTATCCGCTTTGCCTATCGCCAGGGAAAAGGCTTCAATCCGAACCAGAACGCCGACGACGAATGGATCGCTCACACCGAACGCTTGCTGGCGGGTGTACTCGGCGCCTCTTCGACGCGCGCCGTGGTAAAGGCCGCCATCGAAGGTCGGGAGATGCAGCTTGAGGACGTCGTGCGCATCGCCGACGAAGCCTCGGAAGTGCTGCAGTTCAACCGTGCTCTGCTGCAAGGCGCGATCGAAAACATCACCCAAGGCATCAGCGTGGTCGACCAGTCGCTCAAACTGGTGGCCTGGAACCGGCGCTATCTGGAGCTGTTCAACTACCCTGACGGGCTGATCAGCGTTGGTCGACCGATTGCCGACATCATCCGCCACAACGCCGAACGCGGGCTGTGCGGCCCGGGTGAAGCCGAAGTACACGTAGCCCGGCGCCTGCACTGGATGCGTCAGGGCCGGGCGCATACCTCCGAACGTCTATTCCCCAACGGCCGGGTGATCGAGCTGATCGGCAATCCCATGCCTGGCGGCGGTTTCGTCATGAGTTTCACCGACATCACCGCGTTCCGCGAAGCCGAACAGGCGCTGACCGAGGCCAACGAGGGTCTGGAGCAACGGGTCACCGCGCGCACCCATGAGTTGTCGCAACTGAACGTCGCACTCACACAAGCCAAGGGCACGGCAGAGTCTGCCAACCAGTCGAAAACCCGCTTCCTCGCGGCGGTCAGCCACGATTTGATGCAACCATTGAACGCCGCGCGGCTGTTCTCTGCCGCCCTCTCCCATCAGGACGACGGCCTGTCCGCCGAGGCGCAGCAGTTGGTGCAGCATCTGGACAGCTCGCTGCGTTCGGCCGAAGACCTGATCAGTGATCTGCTGGACATTTCACGCCTGGAAAACGGCAAGATCAACCCGGATCGCAAGCCGTTTGTACTCAACGATCTGTTCGATACCCTCGGCGCCGAATTCAAGGCATTGGCACAAGAGCAAGGTCTGAAGTTTCGCCTGCGTGGCAGCCGCTTGCGGGTCGACAGCGACATCAAATTGCTACGGCGGATTTTGCAGAACTTCCTGACCAACGCCTTTCGCTACGCCAAAGGTCCGGTGTTGCTGGGCGCACGACGCAAAGACGGGCAACTCTGCCTGGAAGTCTGGGATCGCGGGCCGGGCATTCCGGAAGACAAACGTCAGGTAATCTTCGAGGAGTTCAAGCGCCTCGACAGTCACCAGACACGCGCCGAGAAAGGTCTGGGCCTGGGCCTGGCAATTGCTGACGGGCTCTGCCGGGTACTTGGGCATCAGTTACAAGTACGCTCCTGGCCGGGCAAGGGCAGCGTGTTCAGCGTCAGCGTACCGCTGGTTCGTGCGCAAATCAGCGTCCCGGCCAAAGTCGCCGAGCTGAACGGCCATTTGCCAAGTGGCGCGCAAGTACTGTGCATCGACAACGAAGACAGCATCCTGATCGGCATGAACAGCCTGTTGACGCGCTGGGGTTGCCAGGTCTGGACAGCCCGCAATCGCGATGAATGCGTGGCGCTGCTCAGCGAAGGCATTCGGCCGCAGTTGGCGCTGGTGGATTACCACCTGGATGACGGCGAGACCGGTACCGGCTTGATGGCCTGGCTGCGCACCCAGCTCGGCGAGCCGGTGCCCGGCGTGGTGATCAGCGCCGATGGACGGCCTGAAATGGTCGCCGAGGTGCATGCCGCAGGACTGGATTATCTGGCCAAACCAGTGAAACCGGCGGCACTGAGAGCGCTGTTGAGTCGGCATTTGCCTTTGTAGGAGCAGCCTAGTGGCCTGTGTGGCTAGTTCTGTTAGTCAACTTCGGCGCCAGCAGCCCATATCCTGCGTTGCTGTTCCTCGCCATAGCGGGCTATGACTCGTCACAGCGCCTTGGCTCTGGGCCGCCGGCATCCGAATTTGAGCTAACGAACTAGCCACACAGGCCACTAGTCCGGCATTTCCACCATCCCGTCCGCATCACTCATCGCGCGCTCCAGCAGATCCGCCGGCAAACTCTTGCTGGCCCGCGCACCCAATAGCTTGAGCTGCTCGCTGCGGCTGACCAGATTGCCGCGGCCTTCGGTCAATTTGTTGCGTGCCGCGCTGTAGGCCTTGTCCAGTTGCTGCAGGCGATTTCCGACTTCGTCCAGGTCCTGAATGAACAACACAAACTTGTCATACAGCCAGCCCGCGCGCTCGGCGATCTCCCGAGCGTTCTGGCTCTGGCGCTCCTGCTTCCACAAGCTGTCGATCACCCGCAAAGTCGCCAGCAAGGTGGTCGGGCTGACGATCACGATGTTACGGTCAAAGGCTTCCTGAAACAGATTCGGCTCCGCTTGCAACGCGGCGGAAAAAGCCGCTTCGATCGGCACAAAAAGCAGCACGAAATCCAGACTATGCAGGCCTTCCAGACGTTTGTAGTCCTTACCGGCCAAACCTTTGACATGGTTTCGCAGGGACAACACATGCTGTTTGAGGGCCGCCTGACTGATTACCTCGTCATCGGCAACCACGTACTGCTGATAAGCAGTGAGACTGACCTTGGAGTCGACCACCACCTGCTTGTCACCCGGTAACATGATCAGCACGTCCGGCTGAAAACGTTCACCATCCGGGCCCTTGAGGCTGACTTGTGTCTGGTACTCGCGGCCTTTCTCCAGACCTGCATGTTCAAGTACCCGCTCGAGAATCAACTCACCCCAGTTGCCTTGGGTTTTCTGGCCCTTGAGGGCGCGAGTGAGGTTGGTCGCCTCGTCGCTCAGGCGCAGGTTCAACTGCTGCAGCCGCTCGAGCTCTTTAGCCAGAGAGAAGCGCTCGCGGGCTTCGGCCTGATAGCTTTCTTCAACACGCTTTTCAAACAACTGAATGCGTTCTTTCAGTGGATCGAGCAACTGACCCAGGCGCTGCTGGCTGGTCTCGGCAAAGCGCTGCTCACGCTCATCGAAGATCTTCCCGGCCAACTCCGCAAACTGCGCACGTAACTCATCCCGCGAACCTTGCAGGTCGCTCAGGCGTTGTTGATGGCTTTCCTGTTGTTCGCGCAGCTCGGCGCTGAGTGACGCGGCCTGGGCATCCAGCCTGCGTAACTCGCTTTCTTTGCTGGCGCGTTCAAGACTCCAGGCGTGAGCGGCATCGCGAGCGTTGTCACGTTCGATCTGCAACAGTTCGATTTCACGGCGAACGGCCGCCAGATCCGCTTGCTTGGTGGCATTGGCCTGGCTCAGGTCGCTGACTTCATCGCGACTGGCATCGAGCTGGGCATTGAGCCCCTCTTGCGCGAGTTGAGCCGTGCTCAGACGCTCCTCGAGCAGCGACAAATCGGATTGCCGGGCACTCAGGCGTTGCTGTAATTGCCAAACCAGCACCAATAACGGCAGTGCAGCACCCGCCAGCCCCAGCAATATGCTGGTCAAGTCCATAGCCATAGCCACTCCTGCCGATTAAATAAAGCACGAAGGTTAACCAAGGCGTCGGGCCAGGGACAGCTCAATCCTGGATCTGACCGAGCTCGCGCATGGCATGTCGATCGCCTGCACGGGCGGCCTGACGCAACAAATCATGACCGATCCGCCGATCCCGGGCATTGCCGCATTCGCGACACATCAATTGCCCCAGACGGCTTTGCGCGGCCACCACCCCCTCACGTGCCGGTTGCTTGAGCAATCGTCCGGCAAAGTGCTTGACGTTAGGGTTATTGCCCAGACGCGGACTGTCGAGCAGCCACATGGCGACACGTAACGAAAAGCGCTTGGGTTCGATAACACCTGAAGGTGTGGAGGTGGCAGAAGGAGATACTGAGCGAAACTTCATAACGTACTGTGGGGCAGATCGGAAGGCGCGCCACTCTACTCTTTTTTTCGTACGGGTAAAGCCGAAAAAATCCTGTACGCCCGTGCTAGAGCAAGCGCTTGGGACAATCCACAGAAGCTGTGGATAACTCAGTGGACAACCGTCCTGCAACTCCCTCAAACCCCCATGGAACGTGGCCCGCAGTCAAACTGACGATTTTTTCACCAGTAAAAAAAAACGATGTTTTTCATTGACTTAAATTTTTGCTACAGGCAGCGATCGCTCAAGAACACGAGGTGACAGCGCGATGACACGCTGCGCAACAAATGTGCACAAGTCCTCTCGAGGCGGTTATATCGGCGCACTTTTTTGGTACACGCTGCGGGAAGAACCCAGTGACAAGCATTCAAATAGGTGCCTTCCAACCGGTACCTGCGGCAGCCACACTGGCCAACTGCCGGTCAGATTGTCTGCTAGCCTTCTCCTGTTCACCCTCTTGCTGCTCGCGGAGTACGGTTGCGGCTTTGGCCGAACAGCAGTTTTTTGCCTAACACACTTCCATTCTTGAATTCAATCCGTTACTATCCGCGGCGTTAGTACCAAGCTGAAAGTCAATTACGGTCGAACAAGTCCCCCGGTACACCTTCCCTAAAGAGAAGCCTCTACCGACAACACGGGATCGACCACCTCGATGGTTTCCAGGTAAAACTTGCGACGACACAGCCTTTGAATCGAATGCAAAGGGTGTTGCGAAGTTCTCATACTCTGACCGAACCAACCTGCAGATTGATCAGGATCTTCACCCTGGGCCCAGAACCTTTGCCCCTGATGTGCTGCCTGCCCTCCTAAGTACCTACCTGCCAGCCCAAGCGCACATAAATCAAAGCGCTTCTAACTGGCTGCTTTGTTCCAGTCGGGTTCTTCGTCAGACCAATGGTGGTCGACGTTACTGGAACGTTTTAACGTTGCACGGTTCTTATCCGTGTCATTTGCAGGAACACCAACATGTCTACTCAAATCCACACTCAGGATGCCATTCGCACCCTCACCAACGCTTTTGCACCAATGAACTGCCTGATCATGGCCGCTCGCAAAGGCTGCTTCAGCTTCACTCTGGTCAACGAACACGGCATCGCCCGTCACAGCGAACGCCTGTACCCCGATCAATACTCCAGCGCCGAGCCGCTGCAGGCTGTGATCGAGCGTACCCGTCAGGCACTGATTGCCTGATACGCCAGACTGCTGAAAATCCAAAACCCTGCCTGACAGCAGGGTTTTTTTATTGCCCAAGGTTTCTATTTCATTCGAATTGGCTTATAGCACCAACGGATCTAACGGTTATAACTCGAAGCCAGAAATATTTTAAAAACAGACCTTTACAGCACGAATATGACACTAGACTTCAACTCAAGCGGCGTGATCCGCTTCCGGCGAGTCTGAACCGATCCACTGCTGCCAAGCCCCTCAGACCTCGCCGCCCAATAACGCGCCTGGAGGGCTTATGGGTATCGCCGCCAGCGAACTATGCCGTTACGTCATTCGCCCGACGCTGATCTACCTCGGGCGCCACAGCCCTACCGCCGAAGCGTTGCTGCTGGGTATCGCTGCCAGCCAATCCGCACTCGGCTCCGCCCTTCACGACCGCCGTGGACATGGCTTGTACCGTATCGCCGAGCCGCGCCATCAGGCGCTCTGGGACCATTACCTGGCCCTGGATCCGGAGCGTGCGAGCCTGGTTCGTGGCCTGGCCAGTCAGCACGCCTTTCTCAGTGGCCCGCACCTCGAACTGACAGTCAACCTGCGTTATGCCACCGCCATTGCCTGGCTGCTGATAGAAGAGCAAAACACGCCCCTGCCCGAAGCAGATGATCTGCTGGGAATGGCCCGGATTTGGCGCCAGACATTTCAGCCTCAAGGCCGCTTAAGGGACTTCACGTGCGCCTGGCAAACCTGTGTATCACCTCTGAATCAACTCGCCTGCTGACCGGGATCCGTGCAAGATTGCGCGAAAATCCCGGATTCTGGTCTGATTGTCCTACAAAACCGCTCTATCTCAAGCGATACCACCTATAGCGCTCGGATGAAAATGTTGGTAATTTTCGCGTCGGTGATCACCAGGAGTTCTAATAATGAAAAAAGTAATACTCAAAACCACGCTTAGCCTTGCCGTTACGTTGGCATCCACCCAGATTTTCGCAGCTGGCTTTGCCGTCAACGAACAAAGCATCAGCGGGATGGGTACTGGGTTCGCCGGACGATCGTCTTCTGCCGATGATGCAAGCACAATTTATGGTAACCCTGCCGGTATGTCGCGCATCAAGCGTGAACAAGTCACCGGTGGCGCTGCCCTGATCGACGCTCACACCGATATCAGCCACGCCAGCTCCAGCCCCAACGGCGGCACCAACAAAGGCGACATGGTGCCACTCATTGCCGTCCCGATGGCCTACTACGTCAAGCCAATCGACGACCAATGGGCGTTCGGTATCGGCATGTACGCGCCATTTGGTCTGGTAACAGATTACGAAAACGGTTTTGCCGGCCGTTATTTCGGCAGCAAAAGCCAAGTCAAGGTTTTGACCCTCCAACCAACCGTCAGCTATGCGTTCAACGATAAGGTTTCCATCGGCTTCGGTCCGACCATCAACCATATCGACGGCACACTGGAATCCAATCTGTCGATCACCCAGGCCGCCCCTGATGGCAGAGTCAAGATCAAGGGTGACGATACCGCGCTGGGCTACAACGTCGGCGTCCTGGTACAAGCTACCGACAGCACCCGCGTAGGCCTGACCTATCACTCGAAAGTGAAGTACAAGCTCAAGGGGGACACCGAGGTGGACTACGGCGTGCTGAACGCTATAGGTCTGAGCGCCAGCCAGAAGTATGACGCCTCGCTGAAAATCGAAACCCCTGAGTCGGTCGATTTATCGCTCACTCACGAGTTGAACGACCGGTGGACCCTCTACGCAGGCAGCACCTGGACCCGCTGGAGCCGCCTGGAAAACATCACGGTCGAGAACAAGGGCGTTCAGCCTGTGCTGGCCAGCCAATTCAGCACCATCACCGAAGAACAGAACTGGCACAACACCTGGGCTCACGCCATCGGTGCTTCGTACAAGCTGAACAAACAATGGGTGCTGCGTACCGGCCTGACGTTTGACCAGGCACCCACCAACAACATCGACCGTTCTCCACGCATCCCGACCGGCGATCGGAAGATCTTCAGCCTCGGCGCCGGCTGGAGCCCGACTGACGATCTGACCATCGACGTAGCGTACTCGTACCTGCACGAAGAGTCGGTCGGTATCAACAACAGCAACGACCGTGGCCAAACCTACAACGCCAAGTATCAAAACTGGGCAAACGGTTTCGGTGCAGGCGCGACCTACCGTTTCTGATTCACAGCGAGCCTGAACGGCTCGCCAGTTGAATTGAAAAGCCCCGCACTCTTGTACAGAGGCGGGGCTTTTTAGTGGCCAGCGATCAGGGATTTGAAGCCACGGCTTTTTCCACCGCCTCAAGTCAGACGGCGAAGTTACTCGCCCCTGAGCACCCCTGACAAGTAGCCTTTAACAAGTACCGATGCCCAATTGCATCAGCGCCAGGCCGCCCTGATGCCAGCCCCACCAGGCCAATGCCAATACCAGCGCGCAGACACTCAAGCCGACGGACCATGGCCAGAAGCTGTTCATACCGCACTTGCCTGCATTTGCAGGCGCGCAACCGGACGTTCGCGCACCGGCCAGTTCAGCGCAGCGGCCATCAGGCTCAAGAGAATCGCAACCTGCCAGATCAAGTCATAGCTACCGGTCCGGTCGTAGACAACCCCGCCCAGCCAACCGCCAAGGAACGAACCCAATTGATGGAACAGGAAAACGATGCCACCGAGCATCGACAGATTTCGCACGCCGAAAAGTGTCGCCACCGTGCCGTTAGTCAGCGGTACGGTCGACAGCCACAAGAAGCCCATGGCCATACCAAACAGATAGGCGCTGATCTGCGTCACCGGTGCCCACAGGAACAGGCCGATCACCACCGCACGCAACAGATACAGCCCGGTCAGCAGGCGCGGCTTTGACATCCGCCCGCCGAGCCAGCCAGCGGTGTAGGTACCGAAGATATTGAACAGCCCGATCAGCGCCAACACTGTGGTTCCGGTGGTGGCGGGCAGATGCTGATCCACCAGATACGCCGGCAAATGCACGCCGATAAACACCACCTGAAAACCACAGACAAAAAAACCGAACGCCAGCAGCCAGAAGCCGGAATGCGAGCAAGCCTCACGCACGGCCTCGGACAAGGTCTGCTCATGCCCGAATACCGGCAACGGGTTGTCCTTGAGCATGCTTACCAACGGCACGATCAACGCCACCAGCAAACCCAGCGCCAACAGCGCCGCCGACCAGCCAAGCCAACCGATCAACCCCAGGGTCCCGGGCAACATGGCGAACTGGCCGAAAGAGCCGGCAGCACTGGCGATCCCCATAGCCATGCTGCGCTTCTCGGGAGGAACAGCACGCCCAACCACCCCCAGAATCACCGAGAACGAGGTGCCCGACAGACCGATACCGATCAACAAACCAGCACTGAGCGATAACGACCAGGCCGAATCGGACAACCCCATGCACACCAATCCGAGGGCATACAACACCCCGCCGAGCAGCACCACTTTCGCCGCGCCGAAACGGTCGGCCAGCGCACCGGTAAAGGGTTGCGCCAGGCCCCAGATCAGGTTCTGCAAGGCAATGGCGAACGCAAACACCTCACGCCCCCAACCAAACTCCGCACTCATCGGTGCCAGAAACAACCCAAAGCCATGTCGCACTCCCAGGGACAACGCGAGAATCAGCGCACTCCCGAGAAGAACCCAACCGCTGGTACGCCACATCGATGTCATTCTTGTTCTCCGGTAGCGGGTATATACCCGCTTATGATCGGACTTATTGCCTTCAGGCAAGCTCGTCCAGCAAGGCCAGCAAGGTTTCCCGCTTTTCTGCACCCAGTTTCTCGATCAAACGCTGCTGCGCCGCTTCCCACGCCGGCAAGGCCGCCGCCAGTCGCTCTAGCCCGGTTTCAGTGAGCAGTACAACACGATTGCGATGATCTTCACCCTCGACCAGCGTAACCAGACCTTCACCCTCCAGCACCCGCAGATTGCGCCCCAGGGTACTGCGGTCCAGGCCCATGGCCTGCGCCAGGGTCGAAATGCTCGGTTGATCCAGACGTTGTAAATTGCACAGTAAAGAATACTGCGCAACGTTGATCCCGAAGCCGTCGAGAGCGCCGTCGTAATACCTGCTGACGCCTCGGGCGGCACGACGCAGGTTGGTGCATAAACATTGGGAAGGAAGCATAGTGCGTGTATATACCCGCGGTTGAGGGAAAGCAAGTTTTGAAGGATCGCTACGGTACGTTCTTCTTCGTTTTGCAAATCATCAGACCAACGCTAATCCGACCAGCACCGCCACTTCCAGCAGCTCCAATAAGGCGCCTGCGGTATCGCCAGTAGTCCCACCCAGCCGCCGCATCATTACTTGTCGCAACCAGAAGAACACCGCTGCCGCCAGCACTGCGGCAAACACACCGTGTAATCCCGCGATCAGCACACAGGCCACCGTGCTCAGCACCAAGACCTGTTTACCGGCCATACGCGGAAGATGATCAGCCAATGCCTGTCCCAGCCCACCGGCTCGCACGTAAGGCGTCGTCAGAAACAACCCCAGCAACGCGCTGCGGCCGATCAAAGGCGCCAGGATCAACGCAATGCTGTGCTGCTGCTCGATCAGCGCCAGCAACGCGGCAAATTTGAGCAGCAGCACCAACACCAGCGTCACGACCGCAATCGGCCCGCTGCGCGGGTCCTTCATGATGGTCAGGGTGCGCTCACGATCACCAAAACCACCCAGCCAGGCATCGGCGCTATCGGCCAGGCCATCCAGATGCAAACCACCGCTGAACAAGACCCAGGCAGTCAGCAACAGCGCAGCGTGCAACAACAAGGGCGCCCCGGCGAGTCCCCAGTTCAACGTCCACAACAATCCGCCGAGCAGCAACCCGATCAGCGGATAAAACAGCAACGAACGGCCCAGTTCCTGCGGCTGCGGCATACCCGGCAGACGTATCGGCAAGCTGCTGAGAAATTGCAGGGCGATCCAGAAAGGCAGCATGTTCAGATTCCTTCGCTCAACCTGAGATTGGCCTCGACCCGCAGTGAAAACAGCGCACCGTGGCCGACTTCAACATTGAGCAATTGCTCGCGGGGCAGACCACGAGCCTGGGCCAACAGCAAACGCATGACCCCGCCATGGCTGATCAGCAACACCCGCTCACCGGCATAGGTTTGGTGCAGCCGCTCGACCGCCGCCAGCACCCGTGCCGAAAACTGCGTCACCGGCTCGCCCCCTGGCGGGGTGAACCCGTAGGGATCCGCCCAGAACAGGCCCAGCGCTTCGGCGTCGGTTTCCATCAACGCCGCTGCGCTCTGCCCTTCCCAGGTACCGAAATGCAGTTCTTGCAGGTCTTTTTCCAGCTGCACCGGCAACCCAAGACGTGCGCCCAGTTCCTCTGCGAAACGTGCGCAACGTTGCAACGGCGAGCTGACCAGTCGATCCCACGGCCCCTTTGCCAGCACCGCGGTGCGCATTTGCTCCCAGCCCTTGGCCGTCAACGCGTCATCCAGACTGCCGCGCAAACCGCCACCGAGTTCAGTTTCGCCGTGGCGCAGCAGGTCCAGTTGCATCATGCCGGGCGATCCGCCACAGCCGCTTCCGCGAAGGTTGCCATTTGGCCATGCAGGTCACAGGCCAGTCGCAACAACGGCACTGCCAACGCGGCACCACTGCCCTCACCCAGGCGTAAGCCAAGCTCTAGCAAAGGCTCGGCCTTCAATGCCTCAAGCACATGACGATGACCCGGCTCGGCACCGCGGTGACCAAACAGCAGCCAGTCGCGACACGCAGGATTCAAGCGCACCGCGACCAACGCCGCGACGCTGCAGATGAAGCCGTCCACCAGCACGGCCACCCCTTCCTGGGCACAGGCCAGATAAGCCCCGACCAGCGCCGCGATTTCAAAACCGCCGAGATTGAACAAGGTCAGCAGCGCATCGCCGCGCTGGGCGGCATGCAATGCCAGCGCGCGCTCGATGACGTGCACTTTATGGCTGACGCCCGCGGCATTCAGGCCAGTGCCAGGCCCAACCAGATGCGCCACCGGACAATCGAGCAACGCGCAGGCCACGGCGCTCGCAGCCGTGGTGTTGCCGATGCCCATCTCACCGCCGATAAACAGCTCGGCACCTGCCGCAATGGCACGGCGCACGCTGTCCCGTCCGGCTTGCAGGGCTAATTCGCCTTGAGCATGCGTCATGGCGGGGCCGTTAACAAAGTTCTGTGTGCCAGCGCCAATGTTCAGATGACGCACGCCCGGCAGATTCAGCGAAGGCGTGACAGTGCCCAGATCGACTACTTCGAGCTGCGCCCCCAGTTGCCGCGCCAACACGCTGATTGCCGCACCGCCGCTGACGAAGTTGTGCAGCATCTGCCCGGTGACTTCCTGAGGGAACGCCGAGACGCCTTCAGCGACTACGCCGTGGTCACCTGCAAAGATCGCAATCCATAACTGATTCAGACTCGGCTTGATACGCCCTTGCAACCCGGCCAACTGCACCGCGATAGACTCAAGCTGGCCCAGGGAACCGGCCGGCTTGGTCAATTGCTGCTGACGGACCGCCGCCTGCTCGTAAGCCAGTGCATCGATCGGTTTGCACGGGTTCAGCCACCAGGAGTTATTCATAACGCAGTTCCTTTCAAAGTCAGGGGCAGGCCGGCGACGGTCAGTACAACACGCTGACAGCGCTCAGCCAGGGCTTGATGCAACCAACCGGCTTCATCGACATAGCGGCGAGTCAATTCGCCCAGCGGCACGACACCCAGACCGGTCTCGTTGCTGACAAAAACAATTTCACCCGGCAAAGACCCCAGGCACTCCAGCAGCGCCTCACGCTCAAGGGCCAGGCGCTCGGGGTTTTCCAGCATCAGCAGGTTGGTCAGCCACAAGGTCAGGCAATCCACCAGCAGGCAACGTTCGGCGCTGGCGGTGTCGCGCAATACGCGGGCCAGCTCCAAGGGTTCTTCGATCAACGACCATTCAACCGGACGACGCTGGCGATGATGGGCAATGCGCTCGTTCATTTCGCCATCCAGCGGCTGGCTGGTCGCTATATAAGTCACGGCCAGACCGCTGTCGCAGGCGAGTTTTTCAGCCAGACGACTTTTACCGGAGCGGGCGCCGCCGAGGATCAGTTGCAGCATGGTCATATCCCTTCAATTTAGCGGTGCGGCCACTGGCCCCATCGCGAGCAAGCTCGCTCCTACAGTGGATTTTCGTTGTGCCGCAATTGCGTGCCCTGCCGGATTAAATGTAGGAGCGAGCTTGCTCGCGATAGGGCCATAACACTCACCCTAAATCCCACAGAGTTCGCGCAAATAGCTCGTATCAAGATGCTTTTCCACCAGATCGGCCAAGCGCTCAATGTCACGCTCGCGCAAGGAGTGGTAGTCCACCTCCTGCACCTCCTGCAAACCCGCCCAGCGCAACAGCGCACTGCAAGCCGCCGACGACTCGAACAGGCCATGCAGATAGGTGCCGAAAATCTGCCCGTCCGTACTTTGCGCGCCATCACTGCGGCCGTCATCCAGATACACGGCAGCCCGCTCCAGCGCGGCACCGGTAGTGACTCCGGCATGAATCTCATAACCGTTGACTGGCGCGTCTTCCAGCGCCAGATGGCCGCGTACGTTGCGCAGTTGCTTCTCTTCTTCAAGGACTGTGGCGAAGGCCAGCAGGCCCAGACCGGCACTGGACCCCGGCGCACCTTCAAGCCCCAGCGGGTCATGCAACTGCTCGCCGAGCATCTGCAAACCGCCGCAGATTCCCAGCAGCTTGCCGCCGTAGCGCAGGTGCCGCGAGATAGCCGTGTCCCAGCCGTTGGCGCGCAAGAACGCGAGGTCGCTGCGTACGCTTTTCGAACCGGGAAGAACAATCAAATCAGCCGGAGGAATCGGCTGGCCCGGACCGACGAATTGCAGATCGACTTGCGGGTGCAGACGCAGCGGATCGAAATCGGTGTGGTTGCTGATGCGCGGCAAGACCGGCACCACCACTTTCAACACCTGCCCGACCTTGTCGGTCTGACGCTGATCGATGCCGTCTTCAGCCTCCAGGTGCAGGTCCATCACGTATGGCAACACGCCAACTACCGGCTTGCCGGTGCGCTCCTGGAGCCAGTCGAGGCCCGGTTGCAGCAAGGCAATGTCGCCACGAAAACGGTTGATGATGAAGCCTTTGACCCGTGCCTGCTCGCTGGCCGACAACAATTCCAAAGTGCCCACCAAATGGGCAAACACTCCACCGCGATTGATGTCAGCGATCAGCAACACCGGGCAGTCCACCGCTTCGGCAAACCCCATGTTGGCGATATCGCCAGCACGCAGATTAATCTCGGCCGGCGAACCCGCGCCCTCGACCATCACCACCGGGTAGGCAGCACTCAAGCGTTGATGGGAAGCCAAAACCGCCTGCATGGCGATGGATTTGTAGTCGTGATAGGCCACGGCGTTCATGCTGGTCACCGCGCGACCATGAATGATCACCTGCGCGCCGGTCTCACTGTTGGGCTTGAGCAGCACCGGGTTCATGTCGGTGTGCGGTTCAAGATTGGCGGCCTGAGCCTGCACCGCTTGTGCACGACCGATCTCGCCGCCATCCGCCGTTACCGCGCTATTGAGCGCCATGTTCTGCGGTTTGAAGGGCACGACGCGGACGCCTTGGCGGGTCAGCCAGCGGCACAGCGCCGTTACCAGCGTACTTTTACCGGCGTCCGAGGTGGTGCCTTGCACCATCAGCGTGGTCATGGTGTTTGTTCCTTGGTGTAGGCCTCTAACGCTTGATTGAGGCGCAGCCAATCGGCTTCATCGGCCGGCAAGCCGAAACGCAGGCTGCTGTTGTGGGTAAACAACCGCAACAGAATGCCGCGTTGAGCCATGAATTCGTGCAGATGTTCAGCGCGCTCAGTGATCAGCCATTGGAACAAGGCGCAGCCGCCCTGTGGCTTGAATCCATGGTGCTCAAGCACTTGCGTCAACCGTTGACTGGCTTCTTCGCTGCGCAGACGTTGCCGGGCATGCCCCACCGTATCGCGCAGGCAAACCTGCCCCAACACCCGTGTCGGCCCACTGACCGCCCAGGGTCCGACCTGTTCGGCGAGCAATTTGAGCAGTTTGCGCTCGGCCAGCACGAAGCCCAGACGTACACCGGCCAAACCGAAAAACTTGCCGAATGATCGCAAAACGATCAACCCGACCTGATTGGCATGAGCGGCCAGACTGAGCTGCGGTGTGTTGTCCATGAACGCTTCATCGACCACCAGCCAGCCGCCGCGTTGCGCCAGTCGAGCATGCCAGTCGAGTAACCGATCCGGGGTCAGGCTCAGGCCGGTGGGGTTATTCGGGTTGACCACCACCAGCACGTCAAGGTGGTCGAGAAAGAAGTCTACTTCCTGCTCCAGCACCTCACGCACGATGTAGCCGCAGCGGCGCCATGCCTCGGCATGCTCGGCGTAACAGGGCGAGAGCACGCCAACCTTGCCGGCACGGCGTAATCGCGGCAGCAACTGGATTGCCGCTTGCGAGCCCGGAACCGGTAGCACTTGAGTCGCGCCGTAGTAATCGCAGGCGGCTTGCTCAAGACCATCATCGGTTTCCGGCAAACGCGCCCAGGCCCGCAGAGGGATTTGCGGTACCGGCCACGGCCAAGGCGCAAGGCCACTGGACAGGTCCAGCCAATCCGCTTCGGCAATACCGTATTGCAGCGCGGCCTTGCGCAACCGTCCGCCGTGGTCAAGCATAGAGCTCAGCTCCCACGCAGAAAATCAGCAACCATAACCACACCCCGCGCTGCACCAGTTGCCAGCCACGGTCGATGGAGTTGGCATCAGCCGGCACGCCCTCACCCAGTTGCGGACGCTGGTGCAGTTCACCGTGGTAGATCGCTGCCCCGCCCAACTCTACGCCCAAGGCCCCCGCGCCCGCTGCCATTACCGGACCTGCGTTCGGGCTGTCCCAGGTGGGTCCCTGAGTCCGCCAGCACTTCAGCGCCAGACGGGTCTTGCCCAAGAGCGCGTAGGTCAGGGCAACCAGGCGAGCAGGAATATAGTTAAGAGCATCGTCGATCTTCGCCGCCGCCCAGCCAAAGCGTTCGAAGCGTTCATTGCGATAGCCCCACATCGCGTCCAGCGTATTACTCAGGCGATACAGCACCACCCCCGGTGCGCCGGCGACGGCAAACCAGAACAACGCAGCGAACACCGCATCGCTACCGTTTTCCAACACCGACTCAGTGGCGGCCCGGGCGACTTCCGTGGAATCAAGCTCACTGGTCTGACGGCTGACCAGATAGCCCACTCGACGTCGTGCTTGCTCCAGATCATCGCTGCGCAGAGCCTGAGCGACCGGCTTGACATGCTCGCCAAGGCTGCGCAAGCCAAGGGCGCAATACAACGCGAGGATCTCGACCAGCCAACCGATATATGGCAGCCAGGCAAAGGCGGTCACCAATAGAGTCAGCGGCAACACCGCCATCACCCAGGCAGTGACGCCGTGACTGCGCCAGCCACGACCGCCGGAGTTGAAACGTTGCTCGATGCGATCGGCAAAACGGCCGAACGCCACCAGCGGATGCCAGCGCCTGGGTTCGCCCAGCAGCGCATCCAGCGCGACCGCGGCGGCACTCAACAACGCCACACTCATTGACTCACTCCCCAATAATTCTCATACAGCAATTCACTCAGCGGGCGCGGCTGCGCCCAGCCTTCAAGCACCAACATGGGGGCCGGATAAAACGCCGTGACCGGACCCAGGCACAATACCGCCAGCGGTTTGGCCCCGGCCGGCAGACCCAGCAAGTCGGCCAGCGCCTGGGGCTCGAACAGCGACACCCAGCCCATCCCCAGGCCTTCGGCGCGGGACGCCAGCCAGAGATTCTGAATAGCGCAGGACAACGACGCCATGTCCATCTCCGGCAAGGTCCGGCGCCCAAAGATATGCCGCTCGCGATCGTCCATCAGCGCGGCGACCAGCACTTCAGCGCAGTCGTTGATGCCTTCGACTTTCAACTTCATGAAGTCGTCGGAACGTTCGCCCAGCGCCTCGGCAGTGCGTACACGTTCTTCTTCGACCAGTTGCTGAATTTTGCCGCGCAACGGGCGGTCGGTGATGCGGATAAACCGCCACGGCTGCATCAGGCCCACGCTTGGAGCTTGATGGGCGGCCTCGAGCAGACGCCTGAGCAGTTCGGGCTCGACGGTGCCGCCAGCAAAGTGACGCATGTCGCGGCGCTCGCCAATCACGCGATAAACAGCCTCACGTTCGGCCGGACTAAAGGCGTTGTCGGTCATGGCCTCTTCGCGAGCAAGCTCGCTCCTACAGGAAGTACACGATCTAGTGTGGGAGCGAGCTTGCTCGCGATAGCGGTTTGCGAGCCAGGCGCAAAAAGTGCGGCCACCGCAGAGGGATTGGAAGGGAAATAGAAGTGCACATAGGAAGCGGTCATTCGACCGTCACGGTAGACCGCTTCGGCGCCACGCCCACCGTTAGGACTCAGGCCCCGGGCTATCGGCTCAAGCGCTGTACTGGTCAGCGAGTGATGATAGGTGTGGCCGCGCAACGAGCCCTCTGGCAGATCAACTGCCTGCAAGGCCAACGCCGCGAGACGCTTTTGCATCACCGCTTCGCCGGCGAGCAACCCCACCAGTTCGGCGCGCTGACCGTCGACATCGGTCAGGGAGTCGAGCAGATACAACATGCCGCCACACTCGGCCAGCAACGGCTTGTCGGCCGCGTGGTGCGCGCGGATCGCAGCCAGCATCGTGGCGTTTTCCGCCAGCGCAACATGATGCAATTCCGGGTAGCCGCCCGGCAGGTACAAGCTGTCAGCCTCGGGCAGTTCGCGATCATGGATCGGCGAAAAGAACAGCAACTCGGCGCCCATCGCCCGTAGCAGGTCCAGGCTCGCCCCGTAGGTGAAAGCAAATGCCTCATCGCGAGCCACGGCAATCCGCACACCGGCCAATAATGGCTCGGCGACGACAACCTCAGGCGCAGCGAACCCGACTGCCGGCGGCAACGCCACTTCACAACTGCTGGCCAAGGCTTCGGCCGCCGCGTCGAGGCGCAGATCCAGATCATTCAGTTCGCTGGCCTGCACCAGGCCCAGGTGGCGGCTCGGCAGTTCGATCCCGGTTTCGCGAGACAGCGCGCCATACCAGCGCAGGCCTTCGGTCAGGCTGCCTTCGAGCAATTGCGCGTGGCGCAACGTGCCAACCCGGTTGGCCAGAACGCCGGCAAACGGCAAGTCCGCCTGATAGCGCGCCAGCCCCAAGGCCAGAGCACCGAACGTCTGGGCCATGGCCGTACCGTCGATCACGGCGAGCACCGGTACGCCGAAGTGCCGCGCCAAATCGGCGCTGGACGGCGTACCGTCGAACAGGCCCATGACGCCTTCGATCAGGATCAGGTCAGCCTCGCCCGCCGCTTCCCACAGCAGTCGACGGCTTTCTTGTTCGCCGACCATCCACATGTCCAATTGATACACCGGCGCGCCGCTGGCGCGCTCGAGAATCATCGGGTCGAGAAAGTCCGGACCGCACTTGAATACCCGGACCTTGCGCCCCTGATTGCGATGCAAGCGGGCCAGCGCGGCGGTCACGGTGGTCTTGCCCTGACCGGAAGCCGGTGCGGCGATCAATACCGCCGGACAATGACGTGCATCACTCATGCTTCAATACTCACAGCTCAATGCCCTTTTGCGCTTTGATCCCGGCCTGGAACGCATGTTTGAGCACGCCCATTTCGGTAACCGTGTCGGCCAGATCAATCATTTCGGGCTTGGCGCCGCGGCCGGTTACCAGCACGTGCTGCATTGGCGGGCGAGCCTGCAAATCGCTGAGAACCAGGTCCAGGTCGAGATAACCGTGCTTGAGGGCGATGTTCAGCTCGTCAAGCACCACCAGGCCAATGGCCGGGTCACGCAGCAGTTCACGGGACACTTCCCAGGCCGCTTCGGCTGCGGCGATGTCACGCTGGCGATCCTGGGTTTCCCAGGTGAAGCCTTCGCCCATGACGTGAAAGCGTACTTGCTCGGGAAAGCGTCGAAAGAACAGCTCCTCCCCGGTGCTGTTGCGACCCTTGATGAACTGCACCACGCCGCATTTCATTCCGTGGCCCATGGCCCGTGCAAGCATGCCAAAGGCAGAACTGCTCTTGCCTTTGCCGTTGCCGGTCAGGACCAACAGCAGCCCGCACTCGTTCGGCGAGTTGGCAATACGCTCGTCGATCACGGCTTTTTTGCGCAACATACGCGCCAGATGGCGTTCGTCACGATCGGGGGATTCAGTCATGGCAGCTCTCCGTTGGAACGATAACGGGGGGGCAGGAATAGAAATAGACGGCATAAGCCTGGCATCGCCCACCGTGATGCCGCTGGATGGATCAGGCCGGTCTCCGGGCTCATGAGGGGCATCGCTGCCGAGCTGCACGCCTTCCCGTATCGACAGTCGACACAGTGGCCAAAAGCGCAGCCTTGACTCATTTACCGTTGCGGGGGCAGCGCCGGGATCGCTGTCCGTTCTGTTAAAGAACGCACACTCACCGGCTTCCCTGTTTCACTCTGTCGACCTTGGGTCACAGAGCACCTGAAACAAGTCGCGAAGGTTAGAGGGTTGGGGGTGGAGCGTCAATTAAACCCGGGGCGTTCGCCCGCGATATTATGTGCCGTCGTTCAATAAACTGACGCCAATCTTGTGCCACACTGAAAGCAGTGATATCAAATAGCCACAACACTAACATCACAAAAATAAAGGTGGGCAACATGCAAGGCATGATCATCAGCAATCCGAAGCTGGAATTCCTGCGCCCAGTGCTGGAGCGCTGGTTTGAATGTATCGATCGCTACATCCAGGTACGCGGTGATAACGAATCCCCTTATTGGTTTGATGAACGCACCAACCTTGGGCTGCTCTCGGCTGCCGCCTGGATGTCGGAAATGGTGACACTGGAACAGACCCCGACGAAAAAACAGCAGGAAGACGGCGACCGCAATGGACGTGCCGACCTCTACATCGCCACCAATGAGGAACGGGTCTACATCCAGGCCACCCAGCGCTGGCCGCGGGTCAATAACCTGAACCTCACTCAAGCGCTGCTCGACGCCGTGAGCGATGCCAGGAAGATCAGCTACGCCAGCGATCTGAAGCTCGGTTGCCTGTTCGTAGCGCCACACAAACCACAACACAGCGCCACCCCAGAAGAACTCCAGGACATGGTCGACGATCTGCAAAAGGAACATACCTGCGCCGTGGCCTGGTACTTCCCTTACCCCTATCACAAGTTGCGCAATGAAGCAGGCAACTATCATCCGGGCGTCGCCGTGCTATTCAAAGAAGCCCGCGGCTGAAACGCTGAACCACCGGGCAGCTTCGCCTCTCTATGGTTACATCGGTGCATTCATAGGGGAACCAGCATACTCAAGCCGCAACTCGCCACTGCCATCGCCATCGCCATCGCCATCGCCATCGCCATCGCCAGCAAGCTGTGCTCCTACAGTTTGCGGCACAACGTCAGGCCATCGCCTAACGGCAACAGTGACAAATCGACACGCAAGTCATCCTTCAAGGCGCGGTTCAATGCCTGGATGGCTCGAGTGTCTTCACTCTCAGGATTCACCTCAAGCACCCGCCCGCTCCACAGCGTGTTATCGAAAATCGCCAGACCGCCACTTCGCAGCAGACGCAAGGCACTCTCCAGATAGGCAGGATAGTTGGCTTTGTCAGCATCGATGAAGATCAAGTCGAAACAGCCACCCTGCCCTTGCTGCTCGATCTGCGCCAGGGTTTCCAGTGCAGGCGCCAGACGCAAATCAATTCGCTGCGCCACACCCGCCTCCTGCCAGTAACGGCGTGCAGTGGCGTTGTAATCACCCGGGATATCGCAGCAAATCAAGGTACCGTCATCCGGCAAGGCTGCGGCCATGCACAAGGCGCTGTAGCCGGTGAAAGTACCGACTTCCAGCAAACGCCTGGCGCCGGTCAGCTTGACCAACAACGCGAGGAACTGACCCTGCTCGGGCGCCACCTGCCAGCGGGCCATGGGCAAGGCCTGGGTTTCGTCACGCAAGCGGCGCAACAACGGCGTTTCGCGCAGGGAAACATCCAGCAGATAGCTGTAGAGGGAATCGTCGAGATTGAGAGTGCGAGCGGTCATGACAACCTCTGCAAAGGTGCGACCTAAGGGTTGCGCGCCAGATGCTCAGGCTGCAATACCCGCTTGGCGCTTAGATAGGCTTTCTGCCAATAGGTTTTGGACAGACTGTCCAGCTTAACCGTTCCGCCAGTGGCCGGCGCGTGAACAAACCGGCCTTCGCCGACATAGATCCCGGCGTGACTGACTTGCGAGCCGCCATTGGTGGCGAAAAATACCAGATCGCCGGTTTGCAGTGCATTCTGGTCGACATCCTGAGCGCGCATGCCGATCATCTCGCGGGTCGAACGCGGCAGAGTGATGCCAGCTGCATCGCGATAGACATAGCCGATCAGGCCACTGCAATCAAAACCCGAATCCGGCGTATTACCCCCCCAACGATAAGGCGTACCCACCAGGCCCAACGCACGGAAAAGCACGTCTTCAGCGGCAGGCGAATAGGTTTGAGGGGAAGCGAAAACAGGAGGCCGAACCACCGGAGCTGGCGGCGGAGTATGGCTGGCGCATGCACTGAGCAGTGCCGCGAAAACGAGAAGGGCGAGGCGGGCCGACGTCGACATATGCAGAACAATCCTGATCTGGATGCGGCTTTCTCTGCCGTGAGGCTGAAAACAAAACCGCGTAAGCAGGGCTTACGCGGTTAGGTTATCAACAATAGGTCAGGATTCTAGCGGCTACGCGTCAAACTTCAAGTAAGACTTTAACTTAACCTTACAAAAAGACTGATTACTTGCGAGCAGTGACCGTGGTCGGGGCCATGGCGAGTGCGCGCTT
Source organism: Pseudomonas sp. GW821-FHT02H09 (assembly GCF_059421425.1). Lineage (NCBI taxonomy): Bacteria > Pseudomonadati > Pseudomonadota > Gammaproteobacteria > Pseudomonadales > Pseudomonadaceae > Pseudomonas > Pseudomonas sp. GW821-FHT02H09. The sequence goes on along the minus strand of NZ_JBWKVA010000023.1, from coordinate 79,002 downwards.
GGCTTCGATGAAGGTCTTGCTCCAGTAGCTGTCGCCCAGGTTATCGACTCGAACACCACCGCTACGACGGCTGCTGGAGTGGATGAACTGGTCATCACCCAGGTAGATCCCCGCGTGACTGACACGGCCACGGCGACCACTGGTGCTGAAGAACAGCAGATCACCGGGCTTGAGATTGTTGCGAGCGACCAGCGGTGCGTCAACGTTGATCATCTCGCGAGTGGAGCGCGGCAAATTCATGCCCGCCTCTTCACGGAACAGATAACCGATGAAGCCGCTGCAATCGAAGCCAGCCTCGGAGGTGCCACCGAAACGGTAGCGGGTACCGATCAGAGACATACCACGCTCAAGGATGCTGTCGGCCAGAACTGGCAGCTGGTACGGCTTGCTGCCGGCGAAGTCGGCCAGTTCTTTTTCAGTCGCCAGTTCTTCCCGGTAAGCAGCGGAAGACTGGGCAGTAACAGAATTTTTAAACTGTTGTTCTTGCTGTTGCGACACCGGAGAGTGAGCAGCGCAACCAAACAACAGGGTGACGAGTGCGAGAGGCACGAGGGGTGCGAAGCGCTTTAGCATGGGCACGACCGTGGCTGAAGATATAAAGAAGCCGCGACTATGCCTTCTATCATCCTCATTTGCAAATTCAATCGATGTAAATGTGACTTATCGGTTTCTCGTTTACATCTAAGGCCTTAAGCCCGATATAAACGCTCGCGCACCCTGGAAGCATCCCTGGAGCGGGTTTTCTGGCGCCTTGAAAGTGCCAAAAAAGCGCTACAGACTGCGGTTTTACCAGCCCAGGGTTTCTTTAAGGAAGGGAATGGTCAGCTTGCGTTGCGCCTGCAACGAAGCCTGATCGAGACGTTCCAGCAGCTCGAACAACGCACTCATGCTGCGAGTGCCGCGAGTGAGGATAAAGTGCCCGACCTCATCGGTCAGGTGCAGACCACGACGCGAAGCACGCAATTGCAGAGCTCGCAGCTTGTCTTCATCGGACAGTGGACGCATCTGGAAAATCAACGCCAGGGTCAAGCGTGATTTCAAGTCCGCCAGCTTCACCGGCAATTCACGTGGGGAGGTTGAAGCGGCGATCAGCAGACGCCGACCACTGTCACGCAAACGGTTGAACAGATGGAACAACGCCTCTTCCCAGTCCGCTCGCCCCGCTACCGCCTGCAAATCATCCAGACAGACCAGCTCGTATTGCTCAAGGTTGTCGAGAATTTCGATACCGCGATCCAGCAACTCTGCCAGCGGCAAGTACACCGCCGGCTCGCCCATTTGTTCAAAACGCAAGCAAGCGGCTTGCAGCAAGTGCGTACGCCCGACGCCATCCTTGCCCCAGAGATAGATCAGGCTTTCGGTCCAGCCGGCGTCGGCTTCGCAAAGCCGCTCGACATAGCCGAGTGCAGCGGCATTGGCGCCTGGGTAGTAGTTGATAAAGGTGGCGTCATCACGCAGACGCACACCTAGGGGCAGCTGAATCGGTTTCATGCTGACTGAACAGTTCCAAACGAACCGTTAGTGGCCTCTGTGTAAAGTTTGCAAAGTTTATACCCGTGACGCCGGGCGCACAATGCAGCAGACCATAAGCAAAATCAAAGGTTTGCGTTAATTTACAGGTACCGACGGGGTTTGTTTGACGGCGGATGTGACAGCCATGAACACCCTACAGGCCTGCCCGGCAATGAGCCGGGCAGCCTTGGGCGCTTAATCGACAGCGCATCTCAATCAGAATCTTCCACACCACTGTACATGCCAGAATCTTTATACAAATCATGCACATGGCGCACCAGCACCATGATCACCGCTGCCACCGGCAACGCCAGCAGGATCCCGGTGAATCCAAACAGCTCACCGCCAGCCATGATCGCAAAGATCACCGCCACCGGGTGCAAGCCTATCCGGTCCCCGACCAACAACGGCGTTAGCACCATGCCTTCCAACGCCTGACCGACCATGAACACCGCGACAATGCCAATCATCGAATACAGATCACCACCAAACTGAAACAACCCGACGATCAACGCCGCGCCAATCCCGATGACAAACCCCATGTATGGCACGATGGCCGCCAGGCCGGCAATCAGACCGATCAACAGCCCGAGCTCCAGCCCGACCAGCATCAAGCCTGCTGCATAGATCACACCCAAGGCCAGCATCACCAGCAACTGACCGCGAACAAATGCCCCAAGTACTTCGTGGCACTCTCCTGCCAATGACACCGCACGCTCTTCACGATTGCGAGGTAGCAGGCTACGGATCCTGGCCATCATCAGATCCCAGTCCCGAAGGAGGTAGAAACTGACCACCGGGATCAACACCAGGTTAGCCAGCCAGGCGATCAACGCCAGGCCGGAGGCCGTTGCCTGGCTCAGTACCACACCGACAATGTCGGTGGTCTGCCCCATATGCTCACTGATCGCAGCCTTGACCTTGTCGAACTTCCAGAAACCTTCTGCAAGCCCCAGTTTCGACTGCACCCAAGGCATCGCCGTGTGCTGCAACCAATCGAGCATTTGCGGTGCCAGCTCATACAGCCGGAACAACTGCTTGGCCAGCATGGGCACAAGAACCAGCAACAACGTCATGACGATCAAGGTGAATAGCGCGAACACTGCCACCACGCCCCAGGTTCGCGAGAGGCCGAGCTTTTCCAGCCGATCCACCAGAGGGTCGAACAGATAGGCCAGCAGCAGCGCCACCAGGAACGGTGAGAGGATCGGATGCAATAGATACACAAACGCGCACAGCAGGATGACCCCACCCAACCACACCCAACGACGCGTATCAGCCATGAACCACTCCAGCTTGTATATAAGGAAAGAAAAACTTACCAGCGGAAACGCAGTTGCGCGGTTGGTGCCGGAGCACTAACCGGCGCTGCACCTTCGACCGCTGGCTGAGCAGACGCTACCGGCGCCACCGGCACACCCGCGGGAACCTCTTGCAGCTTCGCCAACCCCAATTGCGCTCGCAATTGCTCGGCGCTGCCATTGACCCGATAAATGACTCTGTCACCCTCGACACGCTGCACTTGCGCGCCAAACGGCTCAAGTAAATGCCCAAGCGCCGCGTAGCGCTCCAGGGTCATGCCTTGCACCTCCAGCAGCTGCTCGGTCGACGCTCCCGGCCTGGCGACGAAGCGTGGTGCCAGCTTCTGACTGACGGCCAGCAAAACGGCATCGGCCAGAGCTGCGGTATCGGCGCCCTGCACACTGCCCTGTTCACGCTGATCGCCTAGCCACAGACGCCATTTGGCCTGCCACTGCCCACCCTCCTGACGGGCATGTACCGCCAGCAAGGCGTCAGCGGCGTAGCGTTGCGAAGCTGCATACAGCGGCGCCGGGTCGGTCCCTTCAAGAATCGGTGCGGTGCCGACGATCTGTTCACTCAGATCCCCCAACGGCAAACGCAGTGGCAAACCGCGGTGCTGGGCTGCTCGGCGCAGCGGCTCGGCGCTGGCCTGGCCGTCGCCCATCAGGCTGGAGCCTTCGGTCGAATCGTTCAGCCACCAAATGAGAATCGACGGACGATTGCTACCCCACAATGCCAACCCTGCCTGACGTAATGCGCGATCAGTGCTGACCGGATCGAAATCGACTTTCAGGCTTTCAGGAGGCCCGGCGTCATAGCCGTATTGGCTGATGATCTGCTGCGGATCCTTGCGAATAGCCGCCAGCCCTGGGCCCTGCGCGGCTTTGGCATCACCGGTCAAGCGCAGCACCAGAGTCTCCAAAGCCTTTTGCGTGGCTTGATCGCGCTCTTGCGGGGTCTGACCGCTGACGGGTTCGCGCACTTGATAGAGACCACTAAGGGCTTCGGCATGACTCGCCAGACTGACAAATGACAAACAACCCACAAATAGAATTTTACACAGACGCATGGAAGATTCCCGACGGAAAAAAGCGGCTGGAACAGACCGCATGAACACGATTGAGCAAGGCTGTGACCACACGCCTGCGCAAAACATTCACACGACCAATGGAAGTTTTTGCACTGTCATAACGATAGCTGGTTAAAGGCTATACCTTATACAGCTGCGAGCGAGGCTACCAACACGAGCAATAACGGCTTTTTTTAACGCGATATGTCCCTACCCGTCGGCCCGAGGATGGCCGCTGCCCCTCAAGCCTGATAAAATCGCGCGCCTTCGCAGACCGGCAACAGCTGGGCACCCTGAAATACTCGCGCGGCAATCGCGCATTGGTTTTTTCAGTGGTCTCACTGGACTCGGTCGATATCCCTGAATCCCCCCTAAAGGCCTGGATCATGAGCAAGCAACCCTCCCTGAGCTACAAGGACGCCGGTGTAGACATCGACGCCGGTGAAGCATTGGTCGAACGCATCAAGAGCGTCGCCAAGCGCACTGCGCGCCCGGAAGTCATGGGCGGCCTGGGCGGTTTTGGCGCCCTCTGCGAAATCCCGGCAGGCTACAAACAGCCGGTTCTGGTCTCCGGCACCGACGGTGTCGGCACCAAGCTGCGTCTGGCGTTGAACCTGAATAAACATGACAGCATCGGCATCGACCTGGTCGCCATGTGCGTCAACGATCTGGTGGTGTGCGGCGCAGAACCGCTGTTCTTCCTCGACTATTACGCCACCGGCAAACTGAATGTCGAGACCGCTACCCAGGTCGTGACCGGTATCGGCGCAGGTTGCGAGTTGTCCGGCTGCTCGCTGGTCGGCGGTGAAACCGCTGAAATGCCGGGCATGTACGAAGGTGAAGACTACGACCTGGCCGGTTTCTGCGTCGGCGTCGTGGAAAAATCCGAAATCATCGACGGTTCGAAAGTCGCCGCTGGCGATGCCCTGCTCGCCCTGCCGTCTTCCGGCCCGCACTCCAACGGCTACTCGCTGATCCGCAAGATCATCGAAGTGTCCGGTGCAGACATCGAAAACATCCAGCTCGACGGCAAACCTCTGACCGACCTGCTGATGGCCCCGACCCGTATCTACGTAAAGCCCCTGCTCAAGCTGATCAAAGACACTGGCGCAGTCAAAGCCATGGCCCACATCACCGGTGGCGGCCTGCTCGACAACATCCCGCGCGTTCTGCCTGAAGGCGCTCAGGCCGTGGTCGATGTCGCCAGCTGGCAGCGCCCGGCTGTCTTCGACTGGCTGCAAGAGAAAGGCAACGTTGACGAAGTGGAAATGCACCGCGTGCTGAACTGCGGCGTTGGCATGGTGATCTGCGTGGCTCAGGAGCATGTTGAAACGGCCCTCAACGTACTGCGTGAAGCAGGCGAGCAACCGTGGGTCATCGGCCAGATCGCTGCTGCCGCCGAAGGCGCTGCACAGGTCGAGCTGAAAAACCTCAAGGCTCACTAATGCGCGAGCAGATGCCGACCACCTGTGATGTAGTGGTGCTGCTTTCCGGCACCGGCAGCAACTTGCAGGCTCTGATCGACAACAGTCTGGCCGGGGACAACCCGGTCCGCATCCGCGCGGTGATTTCCAACCGCGCCGACGCCTACGGCCTGCAACGTGCCAGAGAAGCGGGTATCGAAACCCGCTCTCTCGATCACAAGGCTTTCGAAGGTCGTGAGGCCTTCGATGCCGCCTTGATCGAACTGATCGACGCCTTTAAACCCAAGCTCGTCGTCCTTGCCGGATTCATGCGCATCCTCAGTGCCGATTTCGTTCGTCATTACCAGGGCCGCCTGCTGAATATCCACCCATCGCTGCTACCCAAATACAAAGGGTTGAACACTCATCAGCGAGCGCTGGAGGCCGGTGATACCGAGCACGGCTGCAGCGTGCATTTCGTAACCGAGGAACTCGATGGCGGGCCACTGGTCGTACAGGCAGTGATCCCGGTAGAGTTAGACGACTCGCCGCAGAGTCTGGCGCAACGAGTCCACGTCCAGGAGCACCGGATTTACCCGATGGCAGTGCGCTGGTTTGCCGAAGGTCGGTTAACGCTTGGTGAACATGGTGCATTATTGGATGGTCAGTTACTTGCGGCCAGCGGCCACTTGATTCGAATCTAGGAGATTTTATGCGTCGTGCCCTGCTCTTCGCTTGTGCTCTGCTCGCCCTGCCTGTTGTGCAGGCAGCGGACCTTCAACCTTTCTCCGCCAGTTATACCGCCGACTGGAAGCAACTCCCCATGAGCGGTTCGGCCGAACGCAGCCTGTCGAAAAATGCCAACGGCTCCTGGACCTTGAATTTCAAGGCCTCCATGCTGGTCGCCAGCCTGACCGAGGAAAGCACCCTGAAGCTGGACAAGGACGCCTTGCTGCCCCAGTCATATCGCTTCGAACGCGGTGGTCTGGGCAAAGCCAAGAAGGTCAATCTGGACTTCGACTGGACCACCAAGATGGTCACCGGTACTGATCGCGGCGACCCGGTCAAGGTCCCGCTCAACACAGGCATGCTGGACAAGTCCACTTATCAACTGGCCTTGCAGCGCGATGTAGCAGCCGGCAAAAAAAGCATGAGCTATCAGGTGGTCGAAGGTGAAGACACAGACACCTACGACTTCCGCGTGATCGGCTCTGAGAAAGTCCAGACCAAGGCAGGTTCGGTCGATGCGATCAAGGTCGAACGCGTCCGCGACCCGACACAGAACAAGCGCATAACCGAAATGTGGTTCGCCAAGGACTGGGGCTACATTCTGGTAGCCCTGCGTCAGGTCGAGACCGATGGCAAGGAGTACAACATCATGCTCCAGGACGGTACGGTCGACGGCAAGGCTGTCAAAGGCAGCTGATCCGGATCGAAGTGAATAAGCCTCGCGAATGCGGGGCTTTTTTTCGCCTGCAGTTTTTGCAAAGGCCCCGCAGGAGCAGGAGGACGCCTACGATAACAATGCCGTCGGTGATGAAACTTCTGTCAGAAAAGCCGGAGGCCTGCGACCGGATGTCGCGTCTTTCGCGGGCTGCGGGACTGTTTCATTTTTTGCACAAGACCGTTACCAGTCTGAGGTATTTACTTAGCAAGCTAAGAAATAATATAACCAAGGCCTGCAGATGCCTTGCTGCAGATCAACAGAAATTGGAGCCCGCAGATGACTGTAAAAGTAACTGAACGCGACGATTCGCATATGTCCCACGAAGGCCTGGCCGCCGGTATCCGGATCTGGGACGTGCATCAACAAGACATGCTGGTGGGGATGTTCCACTCCGAGAGCGACGCCCACCGCTATAAGGCCGAACTGGAAAACCTGGAACAGCAACGCGACGCCTGATCGATGAAATGACAGGCCTGGAAAACCACAAACCCCGCCAATGAGCGGGGTTTGTCGTCAAGCCGTGGGGCTTACCACATCAGGTCGTCAGGGATCTGGTAGGCCGCGTACGGATCATCCGCATCCACTTCTTCAGTCTGGGTATTGAGCTGAACGATACGACGAGGATCGCGCTCCTGGATCTTCAGCGCCGCCTCACGGGGAATGACTTCATAACCGCCGGCATGGTGGACGATGGCCAACGAACCGCTACTGAGCTTGTTGCGCATCAGGGTGTTGACCGACAGGCGCTTGACCTTTTTGTCGTCGACGAAGTTGTAGTAGTCCTCGGTGGTCAGCTTCGGCAGGCGCGAAACCTCGATCAATTGCTTGATCTGCGCGGCACGGGCTTTCTGCTCGGCCTTTTCCTGCTGCTGACGATTGAGCTCCTGGTCGCGCTTGACCTTCTCGGCCATAGCCTCCTGGGCTGCACGCTGCTGCGAGTCGTCAAGTTCAATCTGACCCTTGTGGGCCAAACGCTGTTGTTTCTGCTTGTCTTTGCCGACCTGTTTGGCCTGCTTTTGGTTGACCAGCCCTGCTTTGAGCAACTGGTCGCGAAGGGAAAGGCTCATGTACTTACTCACTTAGGCAACGGCTCAGCCGCAGCTGGGCAAATTCTTTTCCTGACGTTTGGCTTCGCCCCACAAGGCGTCCAACTCTTCGAGGGTGCAATCTTCTATGGGACGGTGGGTGTCGCGCAATGCCTGTTCGATAAATCGGAAACGTCGCTCGAACTTGATGTTGGCGCCACGCAAGGCAGTTTCCGGATCGACCTTGAGGTGCCGGGCCAGATTCACCACGACAAACAGCAGATCGCCGACTTCATCGGCGATGGCCGCAGCGTCGTTATCGGCCATGGCCTCGAGCACTTCATCGAGCTCCTCACGGACCTTGTCGATCACCGGCAAGGCGTCGGGCCAGTCGAAACCAACCTGAGCCGCACGCTTCTGCAATTTCGCCGCGCGGGATAGCGCAGGCAACGCGCCAGGCACATCATCGAGCAAGGACAACTGCTCCGGGGCATGGGACTTCTCAGCCCGCTCCTCGGCCTTGATCTCTTCCCAACGCTGCTTGACCTGGTCTTCGTCGAGCCGCGGGACATCCAGTGGCGCATAAAGATCGCCGGTCGGAAACACATGGGGGTGACGCCGAATCAATTTGCGGGTGATGCTGTCGACAACGCCATCAAATTCGAAGCGCCCCTCTTCCCGGGCCAACTGACTGTAATAAACCACCTGAAACAACAAATCGCCCAGCTCGCCCTGGAGGTGATCGAAGTCACCGCGCTCGATGGCGTCAGCAACCTCATAGGCCTCTTCCAGGGTGTGGGGCACAATCGTGGCGTAAGTCTGTTTGATATCCCACGGACAGCCGTACTGCGGGTCCCGCAGCCGGCTCATCAGGTGCAACAAGTCTTCAAGTGAATACATCTATAGGTCTCTGCGCAACCTGTAGGAGCGAGCTTGCTCGCGATAGCGGTGTGTCAGGTAAAACTCTATCGCGAGCAAGCTCGCTCCTACAGGGGATCGCATTTCATGGCGTCCGGTTGCGGCGGGTTTCAATGATGTTCGGCAACTGGGAAATTCTCCCGAGCAACCGCCCCAACGCATCCAGCCCCGGAATCTCGATGGTCAAGGACATCAACGCTGTGTTGTTTTCCTTGTTGGAGCGGGTATTGACTGCCAGCACGTTGATCCGCTCGTTGAGCAGCACTTGCGAAACGTCGCGCAGCAAACCAGAGCGGTCATAGGCGCGAATGATGATGTCGACCGGATAGGTCAACACCGGCACCGGGCCCCAACTGACCTGAATGATCCGTTCCGGCTCACGACCGCTCAATTGCAGCACTGATGCACAGTCCTGACGGTGAATGCTGACGCCCCGGCCCTGGGTGATGTAACCGACGATCGCATCCCCCGGAAGCGGCTGGCAGCAGCCGGCCATCTGAGTCATCAGGTTGCCTACGCCCTGGATCTGGATGTCGCCGCGCTTGCCGGGTTTGTAGCCGGTGGCCTTGCGTGGAATCAACTCCAGCTGTTCGTTGCCACGCTCCGGCTCGACCAGTTGCTGGGCCAGGTTGACCAACTGCGCCAGGCGCAAATCGCCAGCCCCCAACGCGGCAAACATGTCCTCGGCGGTTTTCATGTTGGCCTTGTCGGCCAGCTTGTCGAAATCAACCTGAGGCAAGCCCAGACGTCCCAGCTCACGTTCGAGCAAGGTTTTACCGGCGGCTACGTTTTGATCACGAGCCTGTAACTTGAACCAGTGGACGATCTTCGCCCGGGCCCGGGAAGTGGTGATGTAACCCAGGTTCGGGTTCAGCCAGTCGCGGCTCGGCGTGCCGTGCTTGCTGGTGATGATCTCGACCTGCTCACCGGTTTGCAGGCTGTAGTTGAGCGGAACGATGCGCCCGTTGATCTTGGCGCCGCGGCAGTTGTGACCGATCTCGGTGTGCACGCGGTAGGCGAAGTCCAGTGGCGTCGCGCCTTTGGGCAAGTCGATGGCGTGGCCGTCCGGGGTGAAGATGTAAACCCGGTCCGGCTCGATATCGACGCGCAGCTGTTCGGCCAGGCCACCGATATCCCCCAATTCCTCGTGCCACTCGAGCACCTGACGCAGCCAGGAGATTTTCTCTTCGTAGTGATTGGAGCTGGATTTAACGTCGGTGCCTTTGTATCGCCAGTGCGCACAAACACCCAGCTCGGCCTCTTCGTGCATCGCATGGGTACGAATCTGGACTTCCAGCACCTTGCCTTCAGGACCGATAACCGCGGTATGCAACGAGCGATAGCCGTTCTCTTTAGGGTTGGCGATGTAGTCGTCGAACTCTTTCGGGATGTGCCGCCACAGGGTATGGACGATGCCCAGCGCGGTGTAGCAGTCACGCATTTCCGGCACCAGCACTCGAACGGCGCGCACGTCGTAGATCTGGCTGAACTCCAGCCCCTTGCGCTGCATTTTTCGCCAGATCGAATAGATGTGCTTGGCCCGGCCACTGATGTCAGCGTCGACGCCAGTAGCGTGCAGTTCGCTCTGCAATTGGTTCATCACATCGGTGATGAAACGTTCGCGATCGAGGCGACGTTCATGCAGCAACTTGGCGATCTGCTTGTACTGATCGGGCTCCAGGTAACGGAAGGACAAATCCTCCAGCTCCCATTTGATATGCCCGATACCAAGACGGTGAGCCAGGGGCGCGTAGATGTCGAAAACTTCCCGGGCGACCCGGTTGCGCTTTTCGTCATCGGCGGTTTTCACCGCACGAATCGCGCAGGTGCGTTCGGCCAGCTTGATCAGCGCGACGCGAACGTCATCGACCATGGCCACGAGCATCTTGCGAAGGTTTTCGACCTGCCCTTGGGTGCCGAGCACCAATGACTGGCGCGGGCTCAAACTGGCACTGATCGCGGCCATGCGCAGTACGCCGTCGATCAGCTTGGCCACCACCGGACCAAAACGCTGACTGACCACCGGCAACTGGATCTGCCCTTCACGAACACCGCGGTAAAGCACCGCAGCCACCAGCGAATCCTGGTCCAGTTTGAGGTCAGCGAGAATTTCTGCGATTTCCAGACCGGTACGGAAACTCGACATCCCCTCGGCCCAGAGATTCTTCGCCGCATTGTCTTGCTGTTCAGCCTGGCGAGCGAACTCGCAGGCTTCTTTCAAGGCTTCACGGTCCAGCGCCATATCGACACTGACCGCATGATCGAGCCATGCCTCGAGATTGATACTGCCGTCGGTGTTGATCGGCTGGTGTGCTCTCACCTGTACCATCTTGCTTACCTTCCCTACGACGCACATTCAATGCGTCAAAATCGCTGACCTTCGTTGCCAATGGTCCCTCGCTGGGCTGGCGAGGGTCATGCATCAGCGGGCCAGTCGGACCAGACGAACCATCCTAGTTCGCTTCAAATAACGCCATGGCCTCGACATGTGCCGTCTGAGGAAACATATCGAGGATCCCGGCACGTTTTAACCGGTAGCCCTGCTTGATCAACTCAACCGTGTCACGGGCCAGCGTCGCCGGGTTGCATGACACATAAACCAACCGTTCTGCGCCCAGGGTAGCGAGCTTGCGCACTACTTCGAAAGCACCGTCACGAGGTGGGTCCAAGAGTACCGCAGAAAAGCCCTCGCTGGCCCATTTGGCATCAGCCAAAGGCTGGGATAAATCGGCCTGAAAAAACTTCGCGTTATGCACATTATTGCTGGTGGCATTGCCGGCGGCACGTTCGACCATGGTCGACACCCCTTCTACCGCGACCACTTCTTTAACCAGTCGAGCCAATGGCAGAGCAAAGTTACCCAAGCCGCAGAACAGATCGAGGACGCGCTCACTGGACTTCGGCGCCAGCCATTGCAGAGCCTGAGCGACCATCGCTTCATTGACCCCGGCGTTCACCTGGATGAAATCCCCTGGCCGATAAGCCAGTTGCAAATCCCACTGTTCCAGTCGATAACCGAGCTGCTGATCCGGCTCGACCGGTTGCGGCTCGCCTTCGCCGTGTAGCCACAACTGGGCCTCATGGAATGCGCAGAATTCTTTGAGTATCGTCAAATCAGCGTCAGACAGTGGCGACATGTGCCGCAGCAGAAATGCGATGGCCGAACCACTGAACAACTCCACATGGCCCAATGCCTGAGGTTTGCTCAAACGCCGTAGCATCTCCGGCAAGCGTTTCATGATCGGCTGCAAGGGCTGTACCAACACCAGGCAATCATTGATGCCGACGATGTCCTGGCTGGCTGCAGCACGAAAGCCCACTTCGAGCTTTTTCGCCTTGGCATCCCAGCGCACCGCCACCCGGGCGCGACGTCGGTAACCGAATTCCGGCCCGCTCAAGGGAGCGGCCCACTCCTCGGGCTCGACCCCTGCGACCCGCGACAACTGCTCGGCGAGCATGCGCTGTTTCAGGGCAAGTTGTTCGTTGTGGGGCAGATGCTGAACGCTGCAACCGCCGCAGCGCCCGGCGTGGGCGCACGGTGCCGGACGGCGCAGTTCACTGGCCTGCAATACCCGCTCGGTACGTGCTTCGACAACTTTGCCGTGGGCACCCAGGACCCGCGCTTCGACGTCTTCACCGGCCAGAGCGCCGATGACGAACCAGGTGCGACCTTCGAAAAACGCGATACCGCGACCGTCATTAGCCAGGCGTTCAATGCTCAGGCGCTGCTTTTTGCCGGTCGGGACTTGCGCGGCCTTGCTGCCGCCAGTGGGCTGGAAGCGCAGGCCTCTCTCTTGCCTGGCCATCAGTTGGGCGCGTCGAAAATGCCGGTCGACAGGTAACGGTCGCCACGGTCACAAATGATCGCGACCATCACCGCGTTTTCGACTTCCTGGGACAGCCGCAGCATCGCCGCTACAGCACCGCCCGAGGACACACCACAGAAAATACCTTCTTCGCGGGCCAGTCGACGGGTCACGTCTTCGGCTTCGCTTTGGGCCATGTCGACTATCCGGTCGACCCGATCGGCCTGGTAGATCTTCGGCAAGTATTCTTGCGGCCAGCGGCGGATACCGGGAATGGCCGAGCCTTCCATCGGTTGCAGGCCAACGATCTGCACCGCCGGATTCTGTTCCTTCAGGTAGCGCGAAACGCCCATGATGGTGCCGGTGGTGCCCATGGAGCTGATGAAATGGGTGATGCTGCCCTGGGTCTGGCGCCAGATTTCCGGGCCGGTGCCGGTGTAGTGCGCCTCGGGGTTATCAATGTTGGCGAACTGGTCGAGCACCTTGCCGCGACCCTCGGCCTGCATCCGCTCGGCGAGGTCACGAGCGCCTTCCATACCCTCTTCCTGTGTGACCAGAATCAGTTCGGCGCCATAGGCGGTCATTGCTGCCTTGCGCTCGGCACTGGCGTTGCCGGGCATGATCAGGATCATCTTGTAACCCTTGATTGCCGCGGCCATCGCCAAGGCGATCCCGGTATTACCCGAGGTCGCTTCGATCAGCGTATCGCCGGCATGGATCTGCCCACGCAACTCCGCACGGGTGATCATCGACAGCGCCGGACGGTCCTTGACCGAACCCGCTGGGTTATTCCCCTCAAGTTTGAGCAGCAGGGTATTGCTGGTGACGCCGGGCAGGCGTTGCAAACGGACTAGCGGGGTGTTGCCGACGCAATCGGCGATGGTTGGGTACTGCAAGGTCATGGCGTATTCGCAATCCAGACTGCGGGGACGCCTATCATACCGGCAAACGTGCGCGGGCCATATCACGCAAAGTATGGGGCTTATGGCTGAATGCTATAAGCAGCACCTCATCGGCTCGCTCGCAGGCAAGCCTCGCCTCAGAAAACGCGCAAAAACCTGTAGATGCGCGGCTTGCCCGCGAAGACATCGCGATGGCATTTCAAGGCTAACTTGTAGGATGTAGGAAGTTTCCCGCAAGTTGTGGCGGTTTGCATGAACTGTTGCGCTACGGGCTTCATCGATAGTCTATGGGTGTCACCGCACATTCAGTGGCAGGAGCCCCTATGCGGCTCAGGAGTTATCTACTCATGTTGCAAGTGCGGTTCAGGATGCAGCCCTGCCAGCAAAGCTTTTTTATCGTGTGACTGTCGCACTCGATTCGCAGACGGTTGCCGTGTACGGCTATTCGCAGCCCCTGCTGGCCGGGTTGTTAGAAGCCGATATCGTCCAAGACAAGCGTCGTCTCTATGAATGGGTTCTGGAGCCGATCTACTCACTGACGGGCAAGCGCCGGGAGTGAGCAGGATTTAAACACGAATGGCATGGGGCGTTAAAAACATGACAAAAAGGGAACAAGAAGTCCTGCAATCACTTCTGCAAGGCAAAACCAATAAACAAATCGCGTTGTTGCTTGGGATAAGTGATTTCACAGTGCGCGATTATGTGTCTTCAATTCTTCGCAAGAAAGGGGTCGGCTCGAGGGCGGAGCTATTCGCAGCAGAAATGAGAAAAGAAAAGTTCTGAGTCACCCTACGTCTATAGGGTTATAAAAATCGATCAGCCAGACTATTTTTCGCATCACAGAGCAAAAGCCAAACTAGGCAACTCAGACCCTGCCAGCGCATTTAGTATCCAACAAGCGACCGCCAGCTGAGTTTAGCATCACCTGTAAAAACCAAGTAAAACTTGAAACAAGTAAAATAAAAATCGCAAAAAGCACTAACGAAATTAAGCCCTTGCGGAGGTGAAACTTAAATGCAAGCCTTAGCCTTTTTTTTGCGATCTTCCTATCTAGGCCGGCATAGGTAAATAGTTAACAGGAGTTGAAGGCGGCTATAATCACAACCAGTCACCAAACAGCAAGAGCCACACCTCCACTTTACATTTCTAACAAACAGAGATACTCCTCACTAGAAATAATCCAGGAGCCTTGTCCAAACAACAAAATAAACTTCAAACAGCAGAGATAAAAAACTCCACAATTGCCCCCCATATTTGTTGCCACTCAAGACAATCCTAGACAAACCATCAACCGTGGGACCATGGCAATAACAAAAAAAACAATTGCTGGAAAAACAAACATTTGAACGAGCGTCACTGAAGGAGTATACCCAAAGGCCGATTTAACCAGACTAACGACTCCTTTATAAACCAACCCCATAAATAAACCCAATAAAGCCGACAACAAAATCGACATGCTTACTCCTACAAAGAATAGCTAACAGAAAGCAGAAAAAACCCTTTTAATGCATTGACACCAGTGAACTCAGGCCCAAGCCTGTACGCCCCTTCCTCTTGCGAATAACTTAGCGCCCCCATTGATACCTCTCTCGAATCATTTCATTCAGAAAAAGCCTAGGCAGGTCATCAGCTTCGGAACTATAGCAATGACCAAAATTACAACAGCAGGAACATAAAACACATCAAGATATTTATTTGAAAACGTAAATCCAAACGTCACTTTCACAAAATCATTCGCCCCCCTGCAGGCAAGCGCGATAAACAAGCACAAAACCGCATACAACAGTATTTTCATAGCATCACCTGCTAGCCGACCGATATAATAAAATAAAAGCGCAAAAAGGCTAATACAGCCAATATTCTAGGATAGACGCTGTAATTAAAGCGCTTTTTGCGCTCCTTTACCTAGTATTAGCCTCCGCGTGGTTTCATTTCTCGGCCTATACCTCCGGCGACTATCCCTCCGCCATAGCCGAGCCCAACTCCTTTTATTGCATTAACTAGACCAGTCGGTCCACCAACAGCTCCAACTAATGCCCCTCCTACCGTAACACCGACAAAATCTCCAGTATTAAATGCCCCCTCCTACTGTAGTTCCAATATAGCCTCCAACTAACTGATTAGGGCCAATCCCTTTGACTTGAAAATCACCATCAAAACCACAACGGCCACCGCCGCCATTCCTTAAAATGCCGTCTCCGCCGTACCGCTCAGCGAAAAATGTTTTTTATCTGTTCCTATCTTTCCGACAGAATTGCTATTAGCGACAACGTAACTGTATTTTGAGAGCACTTCCTCTTTGCTCAAACCACATTTTAATTTTTCGTTAAAAAATACAATTGAAGTTCCTTTAGCTTCGACTGCTTCAAAGCGTACGAAAACTTCCTGCAAGTCAGATAACCTGTTATGTCCCATAAGAGCGACAACACCCTTCCGTGATTACGGCCAATTGCTGATCCCAGACAAGATAACCATTCTACTGGCCGGAAAAAATCCTACACATGTAGGGGTGATGATCGCGAGCATAAGGCCGTATAGTTCCATCGCACCGACAACCTATGATGCCTTGAACGCCACAACAAGCTGTGCGCTATCACGTATTGCTCTCTTTACGTTAGATACAATAGCAACTCTATATCGTTACGCTGCCATGCCAATTTTTTCCCACCAGAATCAGAGAAAGAGACGTTTTGTATCGATGAAAAAACTCCGTTATTTAGAACTGAGGCATTAGAAGCAAAGCAAGTACGATTATTAGGAGAAATAGTTCTAATTCGGCCTGTATCCTTCGCCGTATTCACGCTGTTTTCCACACTGCCAGCATCGCTGGTAGTCATTTTCTTCATATGGGGCAGCTATACAAAGCGGACCACCGTGCCAGGCCAGCTCATATCGTCTTCGGGACAAATCAAGATATACGTCCCACAATATGGTCGAATACTGGAAAGCTTTGTCCATGAAGAGCGCCGAGCGACAGGAAGACCGACATTATCGTTAACTGCTGACATCTCCGAAACCCAAAGCAATCGATCACAGGCGCTCAACGGAGATAGAAGCGAACGCGACAGAACGATCGGTTTGCAGCTAAATATTCCCTTGTTTGAAGGATTCGAACGCACTTATCAAATACGTAATGCCCAAGCACGCCTTGAGGCAAGCAGGGCTGAGCTTATCGATGCGGAACAGATAGTATTAGTTGACTTATGGGCAAACTATCAAGCACTTAGTATCGAAACTCTCAGCCTGGAACGTACAGGTGAATTGGTGGTGCAGTCGCGCCAGTCTCTTGAGATAGTTCAAGGTCGTTATCGCTCTGGTGTTGGTAGCATGATCGAATTGCTTAACACATTGACGTCTTATGCTTCAGCGGAAGAGCAACACATTAGAGCGTTGAGCAATTGGCAAGTTTCTCGTTTGAAATTGGCCGCTAACCTGGGGCGCCTTGGGTTCTGGACACTGCAGTAACCGAACCCGGCGGTGCCGACTGTCATTCCGGGGGTGAACACCAGCATCCCTGTCCACCAGATCCATACATGGACATTGTCCTGGAGGCCGGTGATGCCTTCTATCTCCACGTGGTGGGTGGCATAACCCATTGCCACTGGGAGAAGCTACCTTTTATCTGGCGACAGGTACCTTCCCGGCTTATACCGTCGATTGTCCGATCCAGCACGAGGTCGTCTCCTATCGCCAGCATACGGGGATGGCCAATAGATACGGGCGTCATTATCTTCTGTAATTAATTCTCAGTTACCCATTATTCAAGATTGCTCCCCGATGAGTAACCTGAGCTCTCTCTCGCAGGGCGGGTTTTGTGGTGGATAGGAGATCGCTATCGCGAGCAAGCTCGGCTCCTACATAGCAGACGGCTGGCGGCGTTAATTTACAAAGATTGCCCGCAAGCAAATGGCTACACTGCGCAGGTGGCGCGTACCGGATGTGCGCATCAGTCATTCGTCTGTCATTCAAAATGGCGTGGTAGCAGGAGAGTTGCGTGCTTAAGAAACTGGGGATAAAAGGCCGCGTGCTGTTGTTGAGCCTGTTGCCGACCAGCTTGATGGCATTGGTGCTGGGCGGCTATTTCACGTGGATGCAGCAGTCCGACCTGCAAACCCAGCTCCTGCAACATGGCGAGATGATCGCCGAACAACTGGCACCGCTGGTGGCCCCTGCCATGGGCCATAACAACTCGGATTTACTGGAACGCATCGCGACCCAATCCCTGGAACAGACGGATGTTCGCGCCGTATCCTTTCTCGCTCCCGACCGCACGCCTCTGGCCCATGCGGGCCCGAGCATGCTCAATCAGCCACCGATCGGTAACAGCCCCCACATGCTGCGACGCACCGGCAGTGACGCGACGCGCTATCTATTGCCGGTGTTCGGCCGACACCGCAACCTCGCCGGTGACCTGATCCCTGATGAGTCCGACCGCTTACTGGGCTGGGTGGAGCTTGAACTGTCCCACAACGGCATGCTGCTGCGCGGTTACCGCAGCCTGTTCGCCAGCCTGCTATTGATCGCCGCGGGCCTTGCCGGCACGGCCCTGCTGGCGCTGCGCATAAGCCGCACAATCAATACGCCGCTCAGCCTGATCAAACACGCTGTTGCGCAACTCAAGGAAGGTAACCTGGAGACCCGCCTGCCGGCACTCGGCAGCCAGGAGCTGGATGAACTGGCATCAGGCATCAACCGCATGGCTGGCACTCTGCAAAACGCCCAGGAAGAATTGCAACACAGCATCGACCAAGCCACTGAAGACGTTCGGCAGAACCTGGAGACTATCGAAATCCAGAACATCGAACTGGACCTGGCACGTAAAGAGGCGCTGGAAGCAAGCCGGATCAAATCCGAGTTCCTGGCCAACATGAGCCACGAGATCCGCACGCCCCTCAATGGCATCCTCGGCTTCACCCATCTGCTGCAGAAAAGTGAGTTGACACCTCGTCAGCTGGATTACCTGGGCACCATCGAGAAGTCCGCCGACAGCCTGCTGGGGATCATCAACGAGATTCTCGACTTCTCGAAAATCGAGGCCGGCAAGCTGGTGCTCGACAGCATTCCCTTCAACCTGCGAGACCTGCTGCAGGACACCCTGACCATCCTCGCCCCGGCGGCCCACGCCAAGGAGCTTGAACTGGTGAGCCTGGTCTACCGCGATACCCCATTGTCGCTGGTCGGCGATCCCCTACGCCTCAAACAGATCCTCACCAACCTGGTGAGCAACGCGATCAAATTCACTCGCGAGGGCACCATCGTCGCCCGCGCCATGCTCGAAGAAGAGCATGAAGACAGCGTGCAACTGCGCATCAGCATTCAAGACACCGGTATCGGCCTGTCCAATCAGGACGTGCGTGCCTTGTTTCAAGCGTTCAGCCAGGCCGACAACTCGCTGTCCCGACAACCCGGCGGCACCGGTCTGGGCCTGGTGATTTCCAAACGCCTGATCGAACAAATGGGCGGCGAGATCGGTGTCGACAGCACGCCCGGCGAAGGATCCGAGTTCTGGATCAGCCTGAGTCTGCCGAAAGCCCGCGACGACGCCGAAGACCTGCCGTCTGCGCCACTGCTTGGTCGCCGCGTCGCTGTGCTGGAGAACCACGAACTGGCCCGCCAGGCCTTGCAGCATCAACTGGAAGACTGCGGCCTGGAAGTCACCCCGTTCAATACCCTGGAAGCGTTGACCAACGGCATCACCGGCACCCATCAGACCGATGAGGCGATCGACCTGGCGGTGCTTGGCATCACCACCAAAGACATGCCGCCCGAACGCCTCAACCAACATATCTGGGACCTCGAACATTTGGGCTGCAAAGTGCTGGTGCTATGCCCGACCACTGAGCAGACGCTGTTCCATCTCTCGGTGCCCAATCCCCATAGTCAATTGCAGGCCAAACCGGCCTGCACCCGCAAGCTGCGCCGAGCCTTGTCCGACCTGGTCAATCCGCGCCCGATGCGCAACGAGCCCGGCGAGCCCATTTCCAGCCGTGCGCCGAAAGTGCTCTGCGTCGATGACAACCCCGCCAACCTGTTACTGGTGCAAACCCTGCTTGAAGACATGGGGGCCAAGGTGCTCGCGTTGGAGAGCGGCGATGCCGCGGTCAGGGCAGTACAGAAGCAGGCCTTCGATCTGATCCTGATGGACGTTCAGATGCCCGGGATGGACGGCCGCCAGACCACCGAAGTGATTCGCCACTGGGAAAGCGAGCGTCATAGCACCCCGCTACCGATCGTTGCTCTGACCGCCCATGCCATGGCCAATGAAAAACGCGCCCTGCTGCAAAGCGGGATGGACGACTACCTGACCAAACCCATTAGTGAGCGCCAACTGGCCCAGGTAGTGTTGAAGTGGACTGGCCTTGCGCTGCGCAATCATGGGCCGGAGCGCGCCGGCGAGTCCTACGGTAATAGCACCGAGTTGCTGGTGCTCGATCATGAAGAAGGACTGCGCCTGGCCGCCGGCAAAGCCGATCTGGCTGCCGATATGCTGGCGATGTTGCTCGCCTCTCTGGAGGCTGACCGTGAAGCCATCCGCGTCGCCCGGGAAGCCAAAGACCAGAATGCGCTGATCGAGCGGGTCCATCGCCTGCACGGTGCCACCCGCTACTGTGGCGTACCGCAACTGCGAGCAGCCTGCCTGCGCAGTGAAACCCTGCTCAAGCAAGAGGACCAAAAGGCCTTTGCCGCTCTGGATGAACTGGACCGAGCCATCAACCGCCTGGCTACCGAAGCCCGCATCGGCGCTTGACCCACGGCAATACTGGCAATGCAGGTGAACGTTAAGCTCATCGCACCTGCAAACAAGGATGAAGCCATGCGCACGATTCTCTTTAGCTGCCAGACCTATGATCGCGACAGTTTCCTCGGTACCGAGCAACCGGCCGATGTCGAGTTACAGTTTCAATCGGCACGGCTGAGCCTGGACACGGCGGCTCTGGCTGAGCACCACGAAGTGGTCTGCGCCTTCATCAATGACGATCTCAGCGCGCCGGTGCTTGAGCAGCTGGCGGCCGGCGGCACCCGCTTGATCGCCCTGCGCTCGGCCGGCTACAACCATGTCGACCTGCCAGCAGCCAAACGCCTGGGGCTGAGCATCGTCCGGGTTCCGGCCTACTCACCCCACGCGGTGGCCGAACATGCCGTGGCCTTGATTCTGGCGCTGAACCGACGCTTGCATCGCGCTTACAACCGGACCCGCGAAGGTGATTTCAGCCTGCACGGCCTGACCGGTTTCGACCTGGCGGGCAAATCCGTCGGCGTGGTCGGCACCGGCCAGATCGGCACCACTTTCGCCAAAATCATGGCCGGGTTTGGCTGCCAGCTACTGGCGTACGATCCGTATCCCAACCCGCAGGTGGAAGCCCTCGGTGCCCGATATCTGAGCCTGCCCGAGTTGTTGGCGCAAGCTCAGATCATCAGCCTGCATTGCCCGCTGACGACTGAAAGCAAACACCTGATCAACAGTCAGTCACTGGCCCATATGCGACCGGGCGCGATGTTGATCAACACCGGCCGAGGTGGCTTGGTGGACACACCGGCACTGATCGACGCACTGAAAATCGGCCAACTGGGCTATCTGGGTCTGGATGTGTACGAGGAAGAAGCACAACTGTTCTTCGAGGATCGCTCTGATCTGCCGCTGCAAGACGATGTACTGGCGCGCCTGCTGACGTTCCCGAACGTCATCGTCACCGCCCACCAGGCCTTTTTGACCCGCGAAGCCCTGGCCGCGATTGCCGCAACCACCTTGCAGAACATTACCGCCTGGGCGGCGGGCACACCACAGAACCAGGTGTAAGGCCAAGCCACGGGTCGACTGCCTGATCGAAGGTCACAAGCCCGGGCCATGCTGGATTCGTCCGCGTGCTAGCATACCGCCCATACTTGGAGGACCCATGGTCGAACACGATTTCCGCTACAGCCTGATGAGCCCGCAACACACCCTGATCGAATGCCGCGCCTTAGTGCCGGGTCGTTATCAAGTCACCGGTAACGGCGGCTCGATACAGAACGATGACGTCCTGGTGGTCACCCTCAAAGGCAGCAAGGACTTGTCCATGCGCCTGACCGTAGAAAAAGTCCGTCACCTGATCAACCCGATCGGCCAATGGGTCGCCGTGGCCCGTGGTCCGGTGTTCGGTGAACTGGCGATTCACACGTGGCAGGTCAACTGCGACAGCTGTTCAGCCGAGCTGAACTTCGAGTTCGCGGTTGACGCCAAACTCGGCAACAACGCACAAAAGCCTGCCGCCACAGCGCGCATAGCCGAGCTTGGCTGGGTAAGCAAAGGCGAGAAGCACCTGTGCCGCAAATGCCAGGAGCCAGGCTAATGAAACATCTGACCATGATGGGGATGGTCGGTGCCAGCCTGTTGGGATGCGCTGCTGAGCCAGTGAAACTGCAACAGGATCACAGCTACATTCTGGAGTGGATCGGCGAACGCCCGCTGATCGATAACAGCCACCTGACCATCACCCTCGGTGAAGACGGTCGGGCCTATGGCAATGGCGGCTGCAATCACTGGTTTGCGCCTTACACCCTGGACGGCGACAAACTCAGCTTTGGCAAGGTCGGCAGCACCCGCAAAATGTGCGCGCCGGCATTGATGGAGCAAGAAAAACGCTTCCTGCTGGCACTGGAAACCGTGCAACGCTGGGACATCTCGCCGATCGAGCAAGTACGTTTCTGGCCGGCCGAAGGCAAGCCGCTGCGTTGGTGGCTGGAAGAGGGCTGATACAACAATCCCTGTACCTGCAGGAGCGAGCTTGCTCGCGATGAACTTGAACTTGATGCGTTTCTTCAATGAGTACGCGTTATCGTTAACGACCATCGCGAGCAAGCTCGCTCCTACAGAGATCTATGTTGTTCCCATTAGACTCTTCAGTTTTTCGCCTGCAACGCCGTAAGCTTTGCCATCACTCCCGCCGCCGTTTGCTCACCCATCAACTGCTCACGCACTTTGCCCTTGTTATCAATGATGTAGGTCACCGGCAATGCCTCACTGCGCGGCAACTCGAAAAAATCGGCCGGGTCCTGGGCCAACACGGTGAACTTGATCCCCAGCGCTTCACTGGCCTTCTTCAGCTCCTCCCCCTGCACATTGTCGAAGTTGACCCCAAACACACTGATCGACTTACCCTTCAATTGCTCAGCCAGGACATTCAACTCGGGAATCTCTGTTCGGCAAGGGCCACACCATTCAGCCCAGTAATTGATCACCACCCATTGTTTGTCCAGACGCTCGGACGCGATCTTCTGCCCCTGCTGATCGACGCCGTAATCATTGCCGCAGCCGCCGAGCAGCAAGGTTGTGATGATCGCCAATACCGCCGCCAGTCGCCTTGTCATGTCTTGGTCCTTTGAAAAGATTGGTTCTGAATCCACTTTGACTGCGACCCATCGCCTCCCAAGGTTCAGGACTGCTCGCCACACAGGTAGAATAGCCGCCACTTTACGCAAGATGCGACCCGCACATGACCGATCTGACGCTTTATCACAACCCGCGCTGCTCGAAATCCCGCGGTGCACTGGAACTGCTGCAAGCTCGTGGCCTGGCCCCGACCGTAGTGCTCTACCTGGAAACCCCGCTCGATGCCGCACAACTGCAAAGCCTGCTGGACAAACTGGGTGTTAGCGCCCGCCAGCTGCTGCGCACCGGCGAAGACGAGTACAAGACCCTCAACCTGGCGGACAGCAGCCTGACCGAGGCACAGCTGATCGCCGCCATGGCCGCGCACCCGAAACTCATCGAGCGACCAATTCTGCAAGTCGGCGACAAGGCCGTGATCGGCCGTCCGCCGGAGAAAGTGCTGGAGATCCTGCCGTGAGTGCGCCGTATATTCTGGTTCTGTATTACAGCCGCAGCGGTTCGACCAACGAAATGGCCCGGCAGATTGCCCGTGGTATCGAACAAGGCGGTCTGGAAGCTCGTCTGCGAACGGTACCGTCGATCTCCACTGAATGCGAAGCGGTAGCGCCGAGCATCCCGGACGAAGGCGCCTTGTATGCCAGCCTCGACGATCTGAAAAACTGCTCGGGTCTGGCCCTTGGTAGCCCGACCCGCTTCGGCAATATGGCCGCACCGTTGAAGTACTTCCTGGACGGCACCAGCAACTTGTGGCTGACCGGTGCACTGGTAGGCAAACCGGCCGGAGTCTTCACCTCCACCGCCAGCCTGCACGGCGGCCAGGAAACCACCTTGCTGTCGATGATGCTGCCGTTGCTGCACCACGGCATGCTGATCACCGGCCTGCCCTACAGCGAATCAGCTCTGCTGGAAACCCGCGGCGGCGGTACGCCTTACGGCGCCAGTCACCACGCTGGCGCCGATGGCAAAAGCCCGCTGAACGAGCACGAAGTCGCCTTGTGCCGGGCGTTGGGCCTGCGCCTGGCGAAAACCGCCCGGCAACTGGAGAGCAGCCGTGGCTAAAAAGCCCAAGATCCTGCCCTCAATCGAGTGGCTGGAACCACGCGTACGGGTAGCCCGAGTATTGAGCCTGCTTTGCTTTCTCGGTTTGATCGGCCTGTTGTGCGCGTACTACCTGATCATCGCCGACCTGCATGGCGCGAGACCCTGGGTGATCCTGCTGATCGAGCTGGTGCCTTTGCTTCTACTGACACCGGGCATGCTCAGCGGCAGCGCCCGTGGGCATTCATGGATGTGCTTTGTGGTGAACCTGTATTTCATCAAAGGCGCATTGGCCGCCTACGATCCGAATCGACAGATGTTCGGTCTGCTGGAAATGGCCGCGAGCCTGGCCGTGTTCTGCAGCGCGCTACTGTATGTGCGCTGGCGGTTTCAGCTCAATCGCAAGCTGGCGGGGGAAGGTGAAGTGCTGGCTTGATAGATGAGAGTCGCCGGACCAACCACCATCGACGACCCGACTTCCTATCTAAAGCCTTATTTATTAAAGCCTGAGAGCTTGCGGCAATCGTTATCCAGTCAGGAGAGGGCATGCACGACTACAAATGGTTAAACGAATATTGTCTCAATCGCTTCGGTTCAGTGGCGGCCCTGGAGGCACACCTGCCCTCCCCTGCATCTGCCCAACAATTGAGAAAAATCAGCGACGATCGCTATTTATCGACCTTGGCGTTAAGAGTTTTCCGTGCCGGATTGAAGCACAGCCTGGTGGATGCAAAATGGCCGGCGTTCGAGCAGGTTTTCTTTGGGTTTGATCCGGAAAAAGTCGTGTTGATGGGGGCTGAACATCTTGAACGCCTGATGCAGGACGCACGCATCATCAGGCATTTAGGCAAGCTCAAAAGCGTACCGCGCAATGCTCAACTGATCCTCGATATTGCTCATGAACATGGCAGCTTTGGGGCCTTCATTGCTGACTGGCCCACGACCGATATCGTTGGCCTCTGGCAATATCTTGCCAAACATGGAAGCCAACTGGGTGGTCTCTCGGCGCCGAGGTTCCTGCGAATGGTCGGTAAAGACACGTTCATTCCGACATTCGACGTGGTTGCTGCGCTGAACGCCCAGAACATCATCGACAAAGTTCCAGGCAGCAAGCGGGACCAGGCGAAGGTACAAGAGGTTTTCAACCTCTGGCATAGCGAAAGCGGACGGCCGCTCTGTCAGTTATCCGCCATGCTGGCTTATACGGTAAACCATTGATCCGCGATCAAACCCGGCCACCTGGAAACCGTTCAGGGTGCACTGCCCTTTTGTAAACAAGTACGCGGCAGTGCACCAGCTGAGATCTCCCTCGCCAGTGCGCTAAACTGATCGCTCCCGGTCTCGATACTTTTCATTTTGCAAACTCCCCCTCATTTCTGGCAGCCTGTTAGATATCGTCAACTTCAAACGTGATTTCCACAGCAAAATGAACTAGAGCGGATGTGTCATCACACCAAACTTCAGCCCCTCCCTGAATAAGGCTTCCCTGTCACAAGGGAAGCCTGCCCCCCCTCCAAATTTTTCACATTCCTTTCACCAATCCCCCACCTGGCTTGCCCTAGATTTGCGTTCAGGTCACTGTCCAGGGTCTTCGCGCGCACTGAAAGTTTTCGTTTGAGAATCATACAAGGGTGAACAATGTGGTTAATTCCGTCCCGGCCGGGTCGCCATCGAAACGAGTCATGACAACCAGACTCAAGAAACTGCTACTTGGGGCTGGCATCGCCACGGTGAGCTTGATTCTGGCCACCGGATTCGTGTTATGGCCAAAAACGCCGTTGAACCTGGGAGAGGGAAACCACATGAACACCGCTGGTGTTTATGAACACTGGAAGGCCGGAGACGTTATCGTACTGGTCAGACATGCTGAACGCTGCGACCGTTCCAGTAATCCCTGCCTCGGCCCGGCAGACGGCATCACCCGTGTCGGCAGCATCGCCGCGGCAGAAGTGGGTAAAGCCTTCCAGACCATCGGGATGGTGAACGCCGATGTACTCAGCAGCCCGGCGACCCGCACCCTGCAGACATCGCAGTCCATGTTTGGACAAGCAGCCGCCGCTCAAGACTGGCTGGCCAGCTGCGGCAAGCCCCTGTCAGATGACGCGCTCGCCCATAAAGTCGCCCATCGCAATCTTGTGTTGGTTACCCACAGTGGATGCATCAGCGACCTCGAAAGTCAGTTGGGTTTTAAACATGCGCCTACAAGCGAGTACACCAGTTCCCTATTCGTCTCTGTCGGAGCGGGCGGCCAACTAAATGTGCTGGGTGTCATGAATGAGCAAGATTGGGCGTCCACACTAAAAAAAGTCGCCAAATAATTTGTTACTATTTTTAATCGCTGCACAATCATGCCCCATCAGTAAAATGGCGGACCGGACGTGCCAGACTTTATTCGACGCCTCAGGAATCGCTACTAACAACCGCGTTACGACAGCAACTTCAATGATCGCTTATTCGTAAACATGCGCCGCGACGAAACTCGCAGGTTGCGAGCACATGCTCTGGAAACGTAATTATTTGCGCTGAGCCACCCGACTTTTTTGTTTAGACGCTTGAGTTCTCTTGAGTAAGTCGAACCTTTAGTCTGTGGCACATTCAGGCTTCAGGCATGCCTTTAAAGGTCTGAGCGGCAGAACACCAAAATTCTAAAACAACATATACAGAGGTAGAACGGATTCTGATGGCTAACGATTTTCGCCCACTGGCGACCCACACCAGTCAGCGTGACACTCATCTTCACTTCTTCGGCAACCTGCTGCCAACACGCATCGACAGTTTGCCCAAGGGTCTGCTGCCATGCAGCGCCCTGAACGATCACAAAGACTGCCTGGGAGCACAAAGCGCATGATTAGACGTTGGGCGTTGCCATTACTGCTGTTGGCCTTTGGCCTGTTCTATCTTCTGCCACTGGCTTCTCACGGGCTGTGGATTCCAGACGAACCCCGTTATGCCCAAATCAGCCAGGAGATGCTGCTGAGCGGCGATTGGGTTTCCCCGCACTTCATGGGCATTCGTTATTTCGAGAAGCCTATCGCCGGCTATTGGATGATTGCCATCGGCCAGGCGATATTCGGCGATAACCTGTTCGGAGTCCGCATCGCTTCTGCTGTGAGCACCGGGCTGAGCGTGCTGTTGACGTACCTGATCGCCCGACGCCTCTGGAATGATCCGCGCAAGAGTTTTGCTTCGGCCTTGCTTTACATGAGCTTCGGCCTCATCGCCGGTCAAGCCGGGTACTCCAATCTCGATCCGCAATTCACTTTGTGGGTCAACTTGAGCCTGGTGGCGTTGTGGTTTGCTATTGACAGCACCACACAGCGGGCCCGATTGACGTCATGGGCGGTACTTGGCTTCGCCTGCGGCATGGGCTTCATGACCAAGGGGTTTCTCGCCTGGCTGCTGCCGGCGTTGATCGCCCTGCCCTATATGCTCTGGCAACGGCGCCTGGGGGAACTGCTGCGCTACGGTCCGCTGGCCGTCATCGTTGCAATCATCGTCAGCTTGCCTTGGGTGCTGAGCATTCATGCTCACGAACCCGACTTCTGGAGGTTTTTCTTCTGGAATGAACACATTCGTCGCTTCTCCGCAGAGGATGCCCAGCACACTCGCCCATGGTGGTTCTACCTGCCGATGCTAGTGGTCTCCAGCCTGCCCTGGGCGGCATTGCTGCCTTCTACATTCACGCAAGCGTGGAAGAGCAAACAGCAAGCGGGCACCGGTTTCCTGCTGCTTTGGCTGGTGCTGCCGCTGGCATTTTTCAGCCTTAGCCGAGGCAAACTGCCGACTTACATCATGCCGTGCCTGCTGCCGCTGGCGGTACTGATGGGCAACACATTGATCGACCGGATCACACAAACGCAAGGCCGCGCTATCCGTATCAATGGGTTGCTCAATCTTGTCATCGGTACGGTTTCGCTGCTCGCGCTGATCTATCTGCAATTGACCAAGCCGGTTTACGGCCAGCAAGAAATGATGAGCCTGTCGCTGACATTCATCGTATTGATGGGCTGGATCATGGCCAACATGCTGCAGGCCGTCAGACCATTGACCATGTGGGCCGCACCAGCCCTGGGCATCTGGCTGCTGATCGCCTTGTTGCCTGCCGGCATGCCCAACAGCATTGTTCATAACAAGATGCCCGACCAGTTCATCAACGAACACATCGAAGAACTCAAGCAAACCACAAAACTGCTGAGTAACGATCTGGGGGCCGCTTCTGCTCTTGCCTGGAGCCTGAAGCGTCCTGAAGTCGAGTTGTTTAACACCGCTGGCGAACTGAAATACGGCCTGACTTATCCTGACTCGGTCAACCGTCTGGTTGACACCAAGAGCGTCCAGCAATGGATGACCGATGCCCTCAAACAAGGCTCGGTTGGCGTGATCATGCGAGTCAAGAACGTGGAGGAGATACAGGAGGTCGAACTGCTGCCTGTGGGCGGCAAGCGTTACGAGCAGGGCAATCTCGTGATTCTGATCTTCCCTCAGAGTCAGCCATGACCTTGCCTGATTCCCGATGACACGGCTTTCGCATATCCCTGACGAATCGAAGACATGACGAACTGCTTAGCCTTGGCGCATCTATCATTCACGGCCCCCCATGGGGGCCTTCACTCTAGACGGGCCCATTTGTCGCCCTTGGAAATACTCAAATGAAGCTATGGAACAGCGACAAGAAAGCGCTGGTGCTGTTGCTCGGCGTATCAGCACTGCTTCTGTTGTTGGGTTTGGGGACGAGAGAGCTCTGGGGGGCGGAAACCCGCTGGGCGAACATCGCGCTGCAAATGATGCAGACGGGTAACTACTTCGATCCCTACCTCAAAGGCATGCCGTATTACGACAAGCCACTCCCCTCTTACTGGCTGATTACCGCCACTGCCTGGCTGATGGGCGGGCTGGGTAATTGGTCACTACGCCTGACTTCGGTCATCGCCGCCTGGCTGAGTATCTGGCTGATCTATCTGATCGGCGAGCAGCTGTTTCGCAAAGGCACCGGCCTGATCGCCGGGTGGATGCTGGCGACAACCTTCTATTTCATCTTTTGGGCACGGGTTGCGACGGCCGATATCCTGACTGTATTCGGCATACTCGCGGCCGTCTGGTGGTACTGGCGCGACCCGAATGACACCCGACTGGGCCGCTACACCGTGTTCTTCCTGCTGCTGGCAGCGACCTCGCTGCTCAAGGGTCTGATCGGCTTCATTTTGCCGGGGTTGGTGCTGTTGCCGCACCTGCTCAGCGAGAATCGCTGGAAACGCCACCTCAACCTGCGACTGTGCCTGGCCGTGTTGATCGCCGGCCTGGTGTACATGGTGCCGTTCATACTCTCGCACCTCTACGGCGCCCCCACTTACGGCGCGAGCGGCCTGGGCCTGGTGTTCCGGGAAAACGTGGTGCGTTTCTTCCAGCCGTTCGACCAGTTCGGACCGATCTACACCTATCTGATCTACCTCCCGGTCTATACATTGCCTTGGGCGCCGTTCTGGATACTCGGGCTGTGGCTGGCGGTACGCAATTGGCGGCAAACCGAACCCAACACCCGCTGGCTGATCTGGGGCCTGGGCCTGTTGTTCCTGTTCTTCACCGCCAGCGGCAGCCGGCGTAGTTACTATGTGTTGCCACTGGTGCCGTTCGCCCAACTGTTAGCGGCCTGGTGGGTCACCCGCCGAATTGACGAAAAACGCGCCGCCGGCAAGGTCAGCGGCCCTGGTTGGAAAAAGGGCTTCGGTGCGGCAGCGGCGCTGTTGATCGTGGTGCTGGGCATCATCTACCCGTGGACCAATCTCGGCGGCGGGGTCGTCCAGTTCAGCGCGGACGTACGCGCCGAGGCCAGCAAGAGTGCACCCTGGAATCAGTGGCGCATGGTGATGGTCGAGGTTGATAACAAACTGCCTATGTACATCCAGAATCAGGGGGCACCGTACTATTACGTTCGCGATACCGACGACTTTCCGCGTGAAGGCGATAGCGCAACCCTCATGGCATGGCTGGAAAAAAACAGCGGTCAGCGCTGGGATCCGCAGCGCACTATCATCATCGCGCAATATAAGGATGCGGATAAGCTGCCGCTGAACTACCTGACCGCCGACCATCAGGTGATTCTCACTAAACCTAACAATGGTGAGCGGATGTTCCACAATCGTGACTACGGCAGCGTTGCGTTTCTCCCCAAAGCAACGACCCCTTGAGTGATAAATCGAGAGGCCTGGCAGGCCTCTCGATCCATCAGAGGTTCAGCACATTGACGAACCGCGAAGCTGCGGTTTCGTCGATCCGCAGGTTGGTGAAGTCGAACAGGTTACGGTCCGCCAATTGCGAAGGGATAACGTTCTGCAAGCTGCGGAAGATGCTTTCGGTCCGACCCGGGGTCTTGCGCTCCCATTCCTGAAGCATTTCCTTGACCACCTGACGTTGCAGGTTCTCCTGAGAACCACAGAGGTTGCACGGGATGATCGGGAATTGCTTGAAGTCGGAATACGCCTGGATGTCTTTCTCGTTGCAGTACGCCAGCGGCCGGATCACCACGTTACGACCGTCATCGGCACGCAGTTTGGGCGGCATGGCCTTTAACGAGCCGTTGTAGAACATGTTGAGGAAGAAGGTCTCGACGATGTCGTCGCGGTGATGACCGAGGGCCATTTTGGTCGCACCGATTTCATCGGCGAAGGTATACAACGTGCCGCGGCGCAGGCGTGAACACAGCGAGCAGGTGGTCTTGCCTTCAGGAATGAGCTCCTTGACCACCGAATACGTGTCTTTTTCGACGATGTGATATTCCACACCCAACTCTTTCAAGTAGGCCGGCAACACGTGCTCTGGAAAGCCCGGCTGCTTCTGGTCCATGTTCACCGCGACGATCTCGAACTTGATCGGTGCAACTTTCTGCAGATGCATCAGCACGTCGAGCATGGTGTAGCTGTCCTTGCCCCCGGACAGGCAGACCATGACCTTGTCGCCCTCTTCGATCATGTTGAAATCGGCGACGGCTTCACCGGCCTGCCGGCGAAGGCGTTTCTGCAGTTTGTTCTGGTTGACCGTAAGAGTGCCCATGGCGCTTGAAATCCGCGAGGTATGACGAAAGGCCGGCATTTTACGCAAAAACTCTGCGTGGGCGAAGAGTCTGCCCATGAGTAAACCCGGTAAGGCTGGCGCACGCCCTGTGGCGAGGGGGTAACCGTAGATGCAGGACAAGCTCCCTCGCCACAGAACCTGCATGTTTCCAGAAGATGCAGCGATTAAGCCTCGCGTTTACAGCGCGATTTGCTCTAAAGGGCCGCACCTTTGCCGGCAACTCCTTCCTATACTGCGACATAAGGTCGTACACATATAGAGACCTTTACTTACTTCGGCCGCTTGGCCCGTAGGCGCTCCGTTTGGGGGGCGATGGTAATAGCAAAAGGAGTGAATGGCATGATCCATCACGTTGTGGGGCTCTTCACCCACCCTGATCAAGAATGGCGAGAAATCCGTGGCGATGCAGAGGAAAGCATCAGCCATATGTACCTCACCCACACACTGATTCTCGCAGCGATTCCAGCGATTTCAGCCTTTATCGGTACCACTCGTGTCGGCTGGGTCATCGGTAGCCGCGCTCCAGTCATGCTCACTCAGGAAAGTGCACTGTGGATGACGATCATGTCCTATCTGGCCATGCTCGGCGGCGTAGCCGTGATGGGCGCCTTCGTTCACTGGATGGCGCGTACCTATGATGCCAGTCCGAGTCTGGCCCGTTGCGTCGCGTTTGCCACCTACACCGCTACGCCGCTGTTTGTCGGAGGTCTTGCGGCGCTGTACCCGCACATGTGGCTGGGAATGTTCGTCGGTACTGCGGCCATTTGCTACACAGTGTATCTGCTGTATGTGGGCTTACCGACCTTCATGAACATTCCATCGGATGAGGGTTTTCTCTTCTCAAGCTCGGTGCTGGCCGTAGGGCTGGTCGTGCTGGTCGCGATCATGGCTTTCACCGTGATTGTCTGGGGCCTGGGCGTTGGTCCGGTCTATACCAACTGACGCGGGCAACTGACATCGTCACAAAAAAAAATAGAATTCTGCCAACACAACAGGCCGCCGCAAGGCGGCCTTCTATTGATACGCTGACCATTCGGCGCCTGAGCGATTCGGAATGCGCGTGGTTTGCGGCATACTCGGCACCTCTGGAGATCCGTACAGCATGCCCGAGCAACTCAATACCCGCGTCGAACACTGCTTCCAACAAGCCGAATCCTTTTTCAAACGACCTTTCAAACGCCCCGCGGTCAGCCTCAAGTTGCGCGGCCAGAAAGCCGGCGTCGCGCATTTGCACGAAAATCTGCTGCGCTTCAACCCGCAACTGTACCGGGAAAACAGCGAAGACTTCCTCAAGCAGACCGTGGCCCACGAAGTCGCGCACCTGATCGCCCATCAGCTGTTCGGCGAGCGCATCCAGCCCCATGGCGAAGAGTGGCAATTGATCATGCGCGGGGTGTACGAGTTGCCGCCCAACCGCTGCCACACCTACGCGATCAAGCGCCGCAACGTGACCCGTTACATCTATCGCTGTCCTTGCGCTGACAGCGACTTCCCGTTCTCGGCCCAGCGCCACAGCCTGGTCAAACAGGGCCGGCGTTATCTGTGCCGCAGGTGCCGGCATACACTGGTGTTCAGTGGGGAAATGCGGGTGGAGTGAAGCTGTCGACTTTTCACCCTCTCTCTAATAGCTCCACCGGCCTCATCGCCAGGGCGCTAACCAATCACCCTGGCACTACGCAGCTCTTCAATCTGCTGAGCGCCATACCCCAACTCCCTCAAAACCTCATCGGTATGCGCGCCCAACTGCGCACCAATATGCCGAGGCTCGGGTAATCCATCTGAAAACTTCAACGGACAGGCCATCTGCGACTGCGTACTGCCATCGACCCGAGGCACCTGGCTGACCAGTTCCCGCGCTTTCAACTGGGGATGCTCGAAGGCCTCGGCCAGGCTGAGCACCGGCTCGACACAGGCATCGACACCTGCGAACAACTCGCACAACTCGGTAAAGGCATGCTTCTCGAACTCAATCTGCAACTCCAGCTTGAGCGCCTGCTGCTGTTCGGGCTCGGGCGACAAGCCCTGTCCCACCAGTTCCGGGCGCCCCAGCGCCGCGCAGAGCTGCCGCATGAATGCAGGTTCAAGACTGCCCACCGACAGCCAGCGGCCATCACGAGTGCGGTAGTAGTCGTAAAAGCTGCCGCCGTTGAGCATCTGGTTTTCCCATTCGGGCTCGACACCGCAGGCCAGATAGCCAGCACCGGCCATGGCGTTAAGACTGAAGGCGCAGTCGGTCATGCTCACGTCCAGGTGCTGACCCAGCCCGCTGTGCTGACGGGCAATCACTGCCGCCAGCAGACCAATCACCCCATGCAGCGACCCACCGGCAATGTCCGCCACCTGAATTCCCAACGGCAACGGCCCGCTGTCCTGACGCCCGGTGTAACTGGCCAGCCCGGCCAGGGCCAGGTAGTTGATGTCATGACCGGCGCGATCCTTGTACGGGCCGGTTTGACCATAGCCGGTGATCGAGACATAAATCAGCTTTGGATTGATCGTCTTCAAGGCTTCATAACCCAACCCAAGACGCTCCATGACACCTGGGCGAAACTGCTCCAGAACGATGTCGTAGTCCTGCACCAGTTGCTTGACCACGTCCAGCGCCGCGGGCTGTTTGAGGTCCAGCGCCACGCTGCGTTTATTGCGGTTGAGGTAGGCGTGGCTGGCGGATATGCCCTGATCATGGGGCGCCAGCACGCGCAGTAAATCCATGCGGGCCGGCGACTCGATGCGCAATACCTCGGCGCCCATGTCCGCCAGCAACAGCGAGGCGAACGGCCCTGGCAGCAAGGTGGAAAAATCCAGTACTTTGAGTGATGCCAGAGGACCTTGCATGAACGCTCCACAATCCAGATCGACTACCTCCAGAGTAGGCAGCTGGCAAGCCCACGGCAATCACCGCAAGCATCAGCTGGACTGACCGTTGCGCTCAAACCGCGCCCATGAAAAAACCCGCCGAAGCGGGTTTTTCATTACAACGCGGTCTTACTTGACGGACGTTGAGGTCGGGGTTGTGGCTGGGCTTTCAGCCACAACCAGATCGTCTTCGTCACGGACGTTGGTAATGCCGCGACCACCGGAAGCCAATTCGACATGCAGCGTGTCTACGTCCAGCTCCTTGACCCACTTGGCCACAACCAGGGTCGCAACAGCATTGCCCACCAGGTTGGTCAGGGCACGGGCTTCGGACATGAAGCGATCGATACCGAGGATCAGTGCCAGACCGGCAACCGGCAGGTGACCAACGGCGGACAGGGTGGCGGCCAACACAATGAAGCCGCTACCGGTCACGCCAGCGGCGCCTTTGGAGGACAACAACAGCACCACCAGCAAGGTGATCTGATGAGTAATGTCCATGTGTGTGTCGGTCGCCTGAGCGATGAACACCGCGGCCATGGTCAGGTAGATCGCAGTACCGTCGAGGTTGAACGAGTAACCGGTCGGGATCACCAGACCCACTACCGATTTCTTCGCACCCAGGCGCTCCATCTTGATCAGCATGCGCGGCAACACGGATTCCGAAGAGGAAGTGCCGAGTACGATCAGCAGCTCTTCACGGATGTAACGGATCACCTTGATCACGCTGAAGCCGTGAGCACGAGCGATACCGCCCAGCACCACCAGCACGAACACTACGCAGGTGATGTAGAAGCAGAGCATCAGCTGGCCCAGTTGCACCAGCGAACCGACGCCATAGGCACCGATGGTGAAGGCCATGGCGCCCAACGCACCGATTGGTGCGAGCTTCATGATCATGTTGATGACGTTGAACATCACGTGGGCGAAGCGATCGATGAAGTCCAGCAACGGCTTGCCGTAGGAACCCAGGCGATGCAGGGCGAAACCGAAGATCACCGAGAACATCAGCACCTGCAGGATATCGCCGGTGGCGAATGCGCCGACAATGGTGGTCGGAATGACGTTCAGGAGAAAGCCAACGACACTTTGATCAGCACCGGCAGCCACATAGGCAGCGACCTTGGAGGCATCCAGCGTGCTCACATCGATGTGCATGCCGGCACCCGGCTGGACGATGTTGACCACGACCAGACCCACCAGCAAAGCGATGGTGGAAACAATTTCGAAGTACAGCAGCGCGTAACCGCCGGTCTTGCCGACCGACTTCATGTTCTGCATGCCAGCGATACCGCTGACAACGGTGCAGAAGATGATCGGCGCGATGATCATTTTGATCAGTTTGATGAACCCGTCACCCAGCGGCTTGAGCGCCACGCCTGTCTGAGGATAGAAATGGCCGATCAGAATACCGATAGCGATGGCTACGATCACCTGCAGATACAGGGATTTGTAAAATGGCTGACGAGTCGTCATTGCAAAGTTCCTCAAGAATGTCGCCCGGCAATCATCCCTCTGACGCCCACGACACCTACAGTGCGAACCCTCCTGCACTGGAGGGATTTGTTTTGTCGAGCTGCGCGCTGGCAGATCTCTCACCCTTACCGCAAAGCCCGTGCCACCTTGCCGAAAAAACCCTGAAAGCCTTTAGGCATAAGGGGTAAGCAAAAATAACCGGAACATTCCTCCTGGCCAAAGTGGCGGATATCCGCCCATCGACCGGCCATCATCCTGCAATTTGGCGGATATCCGCCTTGTCCATCGCCAGGGGCGTGGCTAACATCGCCCCCTCAATGGACGGACCTACCCTTATGCGCGAACGTACCATCGCCAGCCATTTCGCCCGTGCCGCCCTTGGCGGAGCGCGCAGGCAGGGCTTTGACTATTCGGGCTTGCTGCAACAACTGGGCATCGGCGCAGAGTTGCTGGAGGAGCCCAAAGCACGCCTCGCGCCCGAGCAATTCACTGGCTTGTTGCAATTGCTCTGGCAGGCGCTCGATGACGAATACCTGGGGTTTGGCCATGGCCCCAGTAAACGCGGCACCTTCGCCATGATGTGCCACGCGTTGATTCACTGCCGCAACCTGGAAAAAGCACTCAATCGCGGCTTATTATTTTATAGCCTATTCCCCGAGGCTCCGCGTCTGAGCCTGACCCGCGAGGGCGAAATGGCCCGCCTGAGCCTGGACGATTCGCAGTTTTGGGACCCCGACCACTTCCTCTGCGAGTGCTTGCTGGTGATCTGGCATCGATTGGGCAGTTGGCTGATCGGCCAGCGCATTCGCCTGGAGCAAGCCACATTCAGCTACCCGAAACCCGAACACAGCGCCGAATACGACTTGCTGTTCCCTTGCCCGCTGGTGTTCTCGACACCAAACAGCAGCCTGCTATTCCACAGTCGCTACCTGAGCATGCCTGTGCTGCAAGACGAACGCACGCTCAAACACTTCCTTGAACGCTCGCCAGCCGATCTGCTGTCACGGCCAGATGACGGTGACAGTTTGAGCAGCCAATTGCGGCGCCTGCTCAGCCGTGACAGCTCACACTGGCCCGATCTTGAAACAGTCGCTCAACACCTGCACATCAGCCCACAGACCCTGCGCCGGCATTTGCGGGAGGAAGGCTCGAGTTTTCAGGAGTTGAAGGACCAACTGCGCCGCGACATTGCGATTTACCACTTGGGACGCGCCGATCTGTCGTTGCAACAGATCGCCGAGCAACTCGGTTTTTCCGAGCCCTCGGCCTTCCACCGGGCGTTCAAGAAATGGACCGGTCTGACGCCTGGGGCTTATCGCGCCCAGGAGAATTGAGCGCACGACCTTTACCGATTCAGCCAATCTGCTAGGTGAGGTGCATTCAAACCACCGGAAAATGAATCCGGAACGCTGCCCCGCCCAGCGGCGAATCATCCAGCGTCAGCCGCGCGCCGTAGCTTTCGATGATGTCCTTGACCACCGCCAGACCGATGCCCTGTCCCGGATGCTGTATGTCCAGGCGCTCTCCTCGTTGAAGTATCCGTGCGCGCTGGCCCGACGGTACGCCGGGGCCGTCATCTTCCACGCACAACTCGATGCCGCTCAAGGCTTCCCGCACGCTGATGCGTACCTCGCTCAGGCATAAACGGTAGGCGTTCTCCAAAAGGTTACCCATCATCTCGAGCAAGGCGCCCTGCTCGATCGGCACATAGCAATGCTGCGACAGGTCCAGGGAAACCCGCACCTGCTTGTCGCGATAGACCTTGTCCAGTGTATCGCAAAGGCTTTGCAGCACCGGCCGTAGCCGGACCTGATGGCGCACCAGGCCACTTTTACGCAGGCTCGCGCGCTGCAATTGATAGCTGATCTGCTGGCTCATGCGTTCGATCTGGGTTTGCAGCACCCTGGCCTGATCCCGCCCCTGCGGTCGCTGAGCCATGTCCTCACTCACCCCTTGCAAGACCGCCAACGGGGTTTTCAAGCTGTGGGCCAGGTCATCCAGAGAATCCCGATAACGACTGCGCTGCTCGCGCTCGCTATGCAACAAGCGGTTCAGCGAACCGGTCAATCGCAGCAGCTCACGAGGGTGCTCTTCACTGAGGCTTTCAAGGGTCCCGCCCTCGATCTGGTCCAGCTCCTGACTCAAGCGCCGCAATGCCTGCAAACCCCAGGTCAAACCAATCCAGAGCAGCGCCAGCAATACCAACAATGCGGCACCGAAACCCAGATAGAGATTTTCCCGCAGCCCTTCCAGCGTCAGCTGGTACTCACGCACCGGTTGCAGGGCAACAATACTGAACGCCGCATTTTTACCGCCGAGCAATTTGACCTCGACGTCATAGACGAAGAACTCCTGGCCATCGGCCTCACGAATCCTCGCAAACTTACTGCCACGCCCGT
This sequence comes from Pseudomonas sp. GW821-FHT02H09, assembly GCF_059421425.1. Classification (NCBI taxonomy): domain Bacteria; kingdom Pseudomonadati; phylum Pseudomonadota; class Gammaproteobacteria; order Pseudomonadales; family Pseudomonadaceae; genus Pseudomonas; species Pseudomonas sp. GW821-FHT02H09. The sequence goes on along the minus strand of NZ_JBWKVA010000023.1, from coordinate 41,411 downwards.
CGTAACGTGGCGTGTAGTTGATGTTTTCTTCCTTGGTCGCTCTCGAGCGCCAGACCAGATGCCCTTCGCGGTCATAGATGTAACCGAGCAAACGGCTGTCGGTGAGATTAAAACGCTCATCCGGCAACTGCTCCGGCATCAACAGACGATTGTTTTCGACCCGCGCCGCAGAAATCAGCGTGGTCACATCCGAGGCCAGGCGCTGCTCGATGGAATCCTGCAATGCCAGGCTGAACGCCCCCTGCATGGCCGGCAACAGCGCCAGCATGAACAGCACGGCCAGGGTCGTCGCCGCCAGCATCAAGCGCAAGCGTAGCGAACGGATCACCGGCAGCGCTCGTTGAACAGATAGCCCAGACCGCGCACGGTATCGATCGGCTTGAACCCGGACGGCCCTTCAAGTTTACGTCGCAAGCGCCCGACCAAGACTTCGATCACGTTCGGATCACGCTCCTCGTCATCCGGATAGAGCTGCTCCATCAGGCGGTCCTTGGCCACCACCTGTTGATGATGACGCATCAGGTACTCGAGGATTCGGTACTCATAGGCAGTCAAGGCCAGCGGCTGTTCATCGAGGGAGGCTTGTTTGCGATTCAGATCAAGCAACAAGGGCCCGGCGATAATAGTCGCCTGGGTAAACCCGCTCGAGCGGCGTAACAGCGCATTCAACCGCGCATCCAGCTCTTCGAACTGGAACGGCTTGACCACATAGTCATCGGCGCCAGCGGCCAGCCCTTCTACTTTGTCCTGCCAGTTACCGCGGGCAGTAAGGATCAGGATCGGAAACGTCTTGCCTTGCAAGCGCAACTGGCGGATCAGATCAAGACCGCCCATGCCCGGCAGGCCGAGATCGATCACCGCCAGGTCATGGTTGAACTGCTCGGTCTGGTACAGTGCCTCCTCGGCATTGGCCACCGCCTCGACCACATGACCACTGTCCGTGAGTCGGGTTTGCAAATGATGACGCAGCAGCGCCTCATCTTCGACAACCAGCAGTTTCATAAAGCTCTTCCAGGCAAAATCGACTCTCCAAGGGCGCTTCATCGCGCCCTGATCGCTTATAACGGTAACCCAGTTCAGCTGAAGTGTTCTGCGAAAACTGCTGCAAGGTTAACCACCTGCCCCTGAACTCCCCCTGAACGTTCTCTGAACCTGAGCTGAACCAAATCGACTACGCTGTCTGGACGTCTTTCAAAGGAGAACTGACCATGCGCGTGTTCCTTGCTTTCGTATTATTGGCCTTGAGCGGGCTGAGCCAGGCGGCGATCAAGACCCAGGAAATCCCCTATCAGGGCTCCGATGGCACCCGGCTGATCGGCTACTACGCCTATGACGACAGCATTCAGGGCGCTCGCCCCGGCATCGTCGTGGTTCATGAATGGTGGGGGCTCAACGACTATGCCAAGCGCCGCGCCCGTGACCTCGCCGCTTTGGGGTACAGCGCGCTGGCCATCGACATGTATGGCGAAGGTAAAAATACCGAGCATCCGAACGACGCCAAGGCCTTTATGCAGGCGGCATTGAAAGACAACGCGACAGCCAGCGCCCGCTTCAATGCCGGGCTCGATTTATTGAAAAAGCAGCCGCAGACCGACCCGAACAAACTCGCCGCCATCGGTTACTGCTTCGGCGGCAAAATCGTGCTGGATGCCGCACGCCGGGGCGTGCCACTGGCCGGTGTGGTGAGTTTCCACGGAGCGCTGATGACTGACACCCCGGCCACAGCCGGTAGCGTCAAGGCCAAACTGCTGGTTGAGCACGGCGCCAGGGACAGCATGGTCACGCCAGACAACGTCAGCGCCTTCAAGGCCGAAATGGACAAGGCTGGCGCCGACTATAAATTCGTCAGCCTGGAAGGCGCCAAACACGGTTTCAGCAACCCGGACGCCGATCGCCTGAGTCACGGCGACCATGGCGGGCCGGACATTGGCTACAACAAGGCCGCCGATGAACACTCATGGGCGGATATGCAGGCTTTCTTCAAGAAGATCTTTGGGTGATATGCCCGCAAGCAAGAAAATTCCGAGCCAGGCATCAGTACCGTGGCGAGGGAGCCAGCTCCCTTGCCACAGGGATCGCATCAGGCTACTACCCAGCCTGAACGCAACCCGGCAAAATGCCCGACATGAATCCGCCCTCCGCACTTCCCGCCTGTTGCACTCCACTCGATGCCCACTGGCCGTTGCCTGTCGTTCTGCCGCACACAGTGCTGCTCGGTACTCACTTCGATCCGTCACAGTTGGCGCCTGATGATTTCCAGCGCTGCGCTATCGAACCGCCCGCGAGCATTCAACGTTCGGTGGCCAAGCGCCAAACCGAATTTCTTGCCGGACGCCTCTGCGCCCGGGCCGCCTTGCAGCAGCTTGAAGGGCTCGACTGCATCCCGGCCATTGGTGAGGATCGCGCACCGGTGTGGCCGGCGCACATCTGCGGTTCGATCACCCACAGCACCGGCCGGGCTGCAGCCATTGTTGCGCATAAGGAACATTGGCGCGGATTGGGGATGGACCTGGAAAACCTGCTCAATACAGAGCGCGCCCAGCGACTGGCCGGAGAAATCCTCACCCCGCCCGAGTTGCAACGCATGGCCAGCGCCCCCCAGGAACAGATCGCCCTGTTAGTGACCCTGACGTTCTCAGTGAAAGAAAGCCTGTTCAAGGCGCTCTACCCGATCGTCCAGCAACGCTTCTATTTCGAGCATGCCGAGGTGCTTGAATGGGACGAAAACGGGCATGCCCGTCTGCGCCTGCTGACTGACCTCTCCAGCGAATGGCGCAACGGCAGTGAGCTTGATGCGCAGTATTGTACAGGCGATGGGCAGTTGCTGAGTCTGGTCAGCATTGAGGCCTGAGAGATTTTTAGTGTCTGTCAGGCCGCCATCGCGAGCAAGCTCGGCTCCTACAGGATTTGTGTTGGTCGCGGGATATGGGCACAACCTATATGCCCTGTAGGAGCCGAGCTTGCTCGCGATGGCGATCTAACAGCCAATAGATATGCCAGGGACCAAACTCAACGCTTCTCCTGATGCCGTGGCCAGCTCAGGCTAAAACACGCCCCACCCAGACTCTTGCTCTTGCTGATCAGCGCCCGGCCGTCGTGCCAGTGAATGATCCGCCGCACGATCGACAACCCCAGGCCATGCCCACCGGAGGCGCGGGTGCGACTATCGTCCAGGCGCAGGAACGGCGTGAAGATTTTTTCCCAGGCGGTTTCCGGAACCCCGGGACCATCGTCCTCGACATCCAGCCGACAACGCTGCTGGCCGACCTGATAGCTGATGAACACCTGTGACTCGGCGTGACGCATGGCGTTGCTCAGCAGATTTTGCAACGCTCGATGCAAGTAGCGCGGCTCGGCCTCGACCCAGGCGTCATCACAGTCGTTGGCCGACAGACAAATGCCCCGCTGGACCTTGACCTCAGCTCGCAAAGGCGCCAACTCGCTGATGACCTGATTGACCAAGGCATCCAGATCGACCCGCTGGAAATTCAGTGCCGGCGAGCCTTGCTCCAGGCGTGCGTAGGTGAGCATTTCGTCCACCAGCCGATCGAGGTCCTGGATATCGTTGTCCATGCCCACCCTGTACTTCTCCCGCGCTTGCGGTGTGGTGGCAGCACCGATCATCTCCAGACCAAAACGCAAACGCGCCACCGGTGTGCGCAACTCATGAGACACGGCCCGCACCAGCTCGCGCTGAATCGCCAACAGGCGCTGCAAGTGCTCGGCCATGCCATTGAATGCGGCCGCCAGACGCCCGATCGAGTCGGCACCGCGAGCCGGCACCCGGGCTTCCAGGCTGCCCTTGGCGATCCGCGTCGCAGCCGATTCCAGACCGCTCAAACGCCGTTCCAGTTGCCGCACCAGCAAATACACAATCAAACCGATCAGGCTCAAGCCAAGCGCAGCAATCAACACCAGCCATTCAGGTGGATAAGGGTTCATCTGATACAGCGGACCGATTTCCAACACCCAAGGCGTCCCGACCATTCCGGCAAACACCCGGATCGAATCGCCCCCCTTGCCCAGCGCCATCACCGTATCGCCTTCGGCGACCCGGCGACTCTGGTCCTCATCCATATCTGCCTGATCGAGGGTGACCAGTTGCAGCTCAAAGCCAAAGCCCTTGTCTGCCTTCAGCGCCGCCAGGCGCTGCGGTTGCTCGGCGACCGGGTAACGCACCAGCTCATCGGCCAACAGGTAAATCGTTGCCCGCGCCAGTTGCTCACTGATTTGCTTTACTTCACCGGTCAGCAGCAGTTGCTCTTTATCGCTGACCAATCGATAGACCTTCGCCGCGTGCGGGCCGGTCTGTTCCACCAGCACCTGACCTCGCTGCACGCGATTGCGCTGGCTCAGGTCAAGGCTGGTTTGAGTGAAGGTCTGCAAGGCCAGAGGAATCCCCAACAAACGCTCCCACACCACCAACGCCCGGTGCCGCTCGATCTCGCTCATCGGTTGCAGGTTGTCGGCCATCAACGAAAACGTACCGTGCGCCAGGCGCTCGCGGTATTGCTCACTGCGCACCTGATTGAGCAGGTGCAAGGCCAGTACGCCAAGCACCGCGACCAGAATCAGCGCTGCGCACATGCCGCCGTAGATACGCAGGAAAATCGAGTTCACAGCACTACGTCTACGCAAGCTTCGGGGACAAACAGATAACCTTTGCTGCGAATGGTCTTGATCAGCCGCGGATGAATCGGGTCATCACCGATCTTCGGACGGATGCGCGAGATCCGCACATCAATGGAGCGATCCTGACCGTCGTAACCGATGCCCCGCAGCGCGGTGAAAATCTCTTCGCGGGAAAGAATCCGCCCGGCATTGGCCACCAACAACCACAGCAGATCGAACTCGGCACTGGTCAGCTCGATGCCGTTGTCATGCAGCCAGGCTTCGCGTAGTGCGTTGTCCACCACCAGCGGGCCGAACTGCAGACGCCTGAGCTTTTCAGGAGCCACCGCTTCAGGCGGCTCACTGCGGCGCAGCAAAGCCTGGATCCGTGCCAGCAACAAGCGCGGGCGTACCGGTTTGCAGACGTAGTCATCGGCGCCCATGTCCAGACCCAACACCTGATCCATGTCGTCGGTACGCGCGGTCAGCATCAGGATCGGCCCGTCATAACGATCACGCACGTTGCGACAGATGCTCAAGCCGTCTTCGCCAGGGAGCATCAGATCAAGGATCACCAGGTCCGGTTGCTCGGCAATGATCCGAGCCGCGGCCAGCGCACCGTTACCTTCGATAGCAACCCGCAGACCGTTGCTCTCCAGGTACTCGCGGGTCAACTCAGCCAGACGCTGGTCATCCTCGACAATCAATACCTGCCAGGCTTCTTGCTCCACGGGTGACCTCTTCTTGGCAAAACCACATTCAGGAAGGATCCACCCGTCTTTTTGTAATGATTTGGGTGGATAAGACTGCATAGAGATGGGGCGATTGTAGCAACGGCTCCCCTTGAAAATACAAGCAGGTAAATGCGCTCGGTAACTGCATTATTTTGTGATAGGGTTCGCGCCCGCAAAAATCCGTCCAAGGCTGTTTTCAACGGCAAAATTCAGTGACAAACGGTCTACTCCAGTGCTGTCGCGGCCTACACTGCGTTTGGCGGTTTCATACACAATTTACGCACAGCTTTATCCACAGGTAGCACGTTGCAATCGCCCCCCAAAACGCATTATCTTGTAGCCCAACGACAAAAAAACCCTACATGTAGGGTTTCACACAAAAAACCAAACACAAATCAGACAAGAAACTCAAGAGCTTTTCTTGCTCCTGCTTGGTTGAACTAAACACTTTTTCAGAAGACCAAACCGCGTGTGCGGATGGCAGCTGTTTTCCAGCCTCTGGCCGCGAAAACGGTACGGGTGTTGCAGTACAAATACTGTCACCCATCAGGAATTCGGTTTTGAGCCCTGTGGCTGCAAACCAAAGACTTCGGCATGGAAGCGACGCCCGAAAGAGCTCCTTCCTACTGTCCCGAAGTCGTTATGCCCGACGCTTGTCGGTTGTAGTGCTTCAGGACAGAACGGTGGGCACCGTGACGGTGCCCAAACAAACATAGAGAACGTGGAGACACCCATGCAAACCGACACAACTCGCGAGAACCCGCAGGGCACCGCGCCGCAGGCCACTGATTCGAATCTGGATCTGTCCGCCACGGCGCCTGGCCAACTGCGCGTGATCAAGCGTAACGGCACTGTCGTTCCTTACACCGATGACAAAATCACCGTCGCCATCACCAAAGCGTTCCTCGCAGTTGAAGGCGGCACCGCCGCTGCCTCGTCGCGAATCCACGACACCGTTGCCCGCCTGACCGAACAAGTCACCGCGACCTTCAAGCGTCGCATGCCATCGGGCGGCACTATCCATATCGAAGAAATCCAGGACCAGGTCGAACTGGCCCTGATGCGTGCCGGCGAGCAAAAAGTCGCTCGCGACTACGTGATCTACCGTGATGCCCGCTCCAAAGAGCGCGCCACCCGCTCCACCACCGACGAGCCGGTACAAGCCCATCCATCGATCCGCATCACCCGCGCCGATGGCAGCCTTGCGCCGCTCGACATGGGTCGTCTGAACACTATCGTGACCGAGGCCTGTGAAGGCCTGGAAGAAGTCGACGGTGATCTGATCCAGCGCGAAACCCTGAAGAACCTCTACGACGGCGTGGCGCTCAAAGACGTCAACACTGCGCTGGTGATGACCGCACGTACCCTGGTTGAGCGTGAGCCGAACTACTCCTTCGTGACCGCTCGCCTGCTGATGGACACCCTGCGTGCCGAAGGCCTGAGCTTCCTCGAAGTTGCCGAAAGCGCCACCCATCACGAAATGGTCGATCTGTATGCCAAGGCGCTGCCGGCGTACATCGCCAAGGGTATCGAGTTCGAATTGCTGAACCCGGTTCTGGCCACCTTCGACCTGGAAAAGCTCGGCAAGGCGATCAACCACGAGCGTGATCAGCAGTTCACCTACCTGGGCCTGCAAACCCTGTACGACCGTTACTTCATCCACAAGGACGGCATCCGGTTCGAACTGCCGCAGATCTTCTTCATGCGCGTGGCCATGGGCCTGGCGATCGAAGAGAAGAACAAAGAAGACCGCGCCATCGAGTTCTACAACCTGTTGTCGTCCTTCGACTACATGTCCTCGACACCTACCCTGTTCAACGCCGGGACCCTGCGTCCACAGCTGTCGAGCTGCTATCTGACCACCGTGCCGGATGACCTGTCGGGCATCTACCACGCCATTCATGACAACGCCATGCTGTCGAAATTCGCTGGCGGTCTGGGCAACGACTGGACTCCGGTTCGCGCGCTGGGCTCTTACATCAAGGGTACCAATGGCAAGTCCCAGGGTGTCGTACCGTTCCTGAAAGTGGTGAACGACACCGCAGTGGCCGTGAACCAGGGTGGCAAGCGCAAAGGCGCTGTCTGTGCCTACCTGGAAACCTGGCACATGGACATCGAGGAGTTCATCGAGCTGCGCAAGAACACCGGTGATGATCGTCGTCGTACCCACGACATGAACACCGCCAACTGGATCCCTGACCTGTTCATGAAGCGCGTCTTCGATGACGGTCCGTGGACCCTGTTCTCGCCGTCCGAAGTACCGGATCTGCACGACCTGACCGGCAAGGCCTTCGAAGAGCGTTACGAGTACTACGAAGCCCTGTCCCAGTACCCGGGCAAGATCAAACTGTTCAAGACCATCCAGGCCAAAGACCTGTGGCGCAAAATGCTCTCCATGCTCTTCGAAACCGGCCACCCATGGCTGACGTTCAAAGACCCATGCAACCTGCGCAGCCCACAGCAGCACGTTGGCGTGGTTCACAGCTCGAATCTGTGCACCGAAATCACCTTGAACACCAACAAGGACGAGATCGCTGTTTGCAACCTGGGCTCGATCAACCTGCCGAACCACATCACTGACGGCAAGCTGGACACCGCCAAGCTGCAACGCACCGTGAACACCGCCGTGCGGATGCTCGATAACGTGATCGACATCAACTACTACTCGGTACCACAAGCGAAGAACTCCAACTTCAAGCACCGTCCGGTCGGTCTGGGCATCATGGGCTTCCAGGACGCGCTGTACCTGCAGCACATTCCGTACGGCTCCACTGCAGCCGTCGAGTTCGCCGACAAGTCGATGGAAGCCGTCAGCTACTACGCGATCCAGGCTTCTTGCGACCTGGCTGATGAGCGCGGCGCCTACGAGACGTTCCAGGGTTCACTGTGGTCCAAAGGCATCCTGCCACTGGATTCGCAACAGATCCTGATCGAACAACGCGGCCAGAAGTACATTGATGTTGACCTGAACGAAACCCTGGACTGGGCACCGGTCCGTGCCCGCGTACAGAAAGGTATTCGTAACTCCAACATCATGGCCATCGCACCGACCGCTACCATCGCCAACATCACCGGCGTATCGCAGTCGATCGAACCGACCTACCAGAACCTGTACGTGAAATCGAACCTCTCGGGCGAATTCACCGTGATCAACCCGTACCTGGTTCGCGACCTGAAAGCCCGCGGCCTGTGGGACTCGGTCATGATCAACGACCTGAAGTACTACGACGGTTCCGTGCAGCAGATCGAACGCATCCCGCAAGAACTCAAAGAGCTCTACGCGACTGCTTTCGAAGTGGATACCAAGTGGATCGTCGACGCCGCCAGCCGCCGTCAGAAGTGGATCGACCAGGCTCAGTCGCTGAACCTGTACATCGCCGGCGCATCGGGCAAGAAACTTGACGTGACCTACCGTATGGCTTGGTACCGTGGCCTGAAAACCACTTACTACCTCCGTGCCCTGGCCGCGACCAGCACCGAGAAGTCGACCATCAGCACCAGCAAGCTGAACGCTGTTTCCAGCGGCGGCAACCACGGTGACGATTCGGTACTGGCAGCTCCTGCCGGTCCCGCGCCAGTGCCAAAAGCCTGCGCTATCGACGAGCCGGATTGCGAAGCTTGCCAATAAGCTGAGCCGATAAGCGCTGCAAGGCGCTTGTCTGAACCCCCGATAGATCCTCCGGATTTATCGGGGGTTTTCTTTTGCCTGGATAAAAGTGGAACGTTGATCACTCCCATGCTCCGCAGCACTGTCGAGAGCCGGCGCGATGACGCCAGACCAGGCACCGCACGATCATCATGTCTAGTCCTGAAACAGGTTTACACCTGTTTCACCCTAAAGCTCGATGACGCTGAACTCGCCTTACGCGACGTTCATGGTCTTGATCGTTCCCACGCTCTGCGTGGGAATGCCGCCCCGGACGCTCTGCGTCCGCTGTAGAGGTGACGCAGAGCGTCACAGGATGCATTCCCACGCGGGAGCGTGGGAACGATCAATGCTGGGCGCACACAAAAAAGCCCCTGCAATGAGGGGCTATTTTTGAAGCGCTGTCAGCCAGCCAGGCATCAAGTCATCTGAATGATGGTCTGCATGATGGTGCTTTGCGTCGAGATGGTCTTGGCGTTGGCCTGGTAGTTGCTCTGCGCCTTGATCAGATTGACCAGTTCGTTGGTCAGGTTAACGTTGGACTCTTCCAGGGAGTTGGAAACCACCGAACCCAAGGTACCTGTTGTCGGGGCGTCGTAGGCCGGAATACCCGAAGCGAACGTCTCTTTCCAGCTAGTACCGCCTACCGCCTGCAGACCTTGCTCGTTGGTAAAGCTGGCCAGGGAGACTTGGCCAATAGCCTTGTTCTGACTGTTACTGAAGTTGGCGAACAAGGTGCCGGTAGTGTCGATGGTCAGGTTGGTGATCTGACCAGTTGCATAACCGTCCTGGGTCGGCAGCGAGCGAGCAGTGTCAGCGTTGAACTGAGTCGTATTGGTCAGATCGATCGCCACACCCGCAGCATTCGCACTCGAACCGTTGGCCGCCCAGACTCCGTTGGTCACAGTGCCTGGAACCCAGCCGACCAATTGCAGGCTGTTGGTTGCGTTAGGTGCAGCCGGCGTATTCGGTGGTGTGGCCACCGATACAAGTTTGCCTGCCGAGTCAAAGGTAATAGTCGAAGCGACGGGATCTGTCGCACCACCCACCGTCGGTGTACTGCCATTGAGGTTACGACCATCTACCAGAGTGTAGGTACTCCAGGTGTTAGCAGCGGTCTTGACCATGTATTGATCCATGGTGTGCTGATTGCCCTGACTGTCATAGATTGGCGTACTGAACGACTTGGTGTAGGTGTTGACGTTATTTGGATCGAACGGGAGAACGGTCTGATCGATAACCGCCGCGGTCGAACTCAGGTTGACGGTCGAAGACACCGCGCCAGTAGCCTTGGGCGCCAGGTTGGACGTGTCGATCCGCAGGTCGGTCAGCACACCGTTGACGATCTTGCCATTGGCATCCACACCATAACCTTGCAGACGAGCAGTGCCATCGGTGTTGGTGACATAGCCGTCCTTGTCGGTCTTGAACGTACCGGCACGGGTATAGGTCTGCGAGCCGTTGCTGCTCAAGACGAAGAAGCCTTGCCCTTGAATGCCCATGTCCAACACGTTGCCAGTGTTGTTCACATCACCTTGAGTGAACTGCTGGGAAACGTTGGCCAGAGCCACGCCGTTGCCGACGCTTTTGCTACCCGAACCCAACTTGGTGGCCGAGTAGACGTCGGCGAATTCCGCACGGGAAGACTTGAAGCCTGTGGTCGCGACGTTGGCGATGTTGTTGCCGGTCACGTCCAGTTGTTTGTTGGCTGCATAGAGACCGCTAAGGCCGACATTGAAAGACATATTCCACTCCTTGCGCCGCGTAAGCCGGCTCTATAGACCAATAGTTTGTACTTTCGACAGGGCAACAGCGCCCAGACCGGCGAGGTTGAGCATCATCTCGCCACCTGTTTGACTCAAGGTCACGCTGTTGACCGTTGCCGGTAGATAAGTGACCAAATCCGTCGACTTGCTATCGATCGTGGCATTCGCCTTGAAGGTATAAGTGCCCGGATCGACCTTGACACCGGCATCGTTGGTGCCATCCCAGACAAAACTGGCGTTACCGGCGCTTTGGCTACCCAGGTCGATGGTTTTCACCGCATTGCCGTTTTTATCCGTGATGCTCACGGTAGCGTCGGCAACCGACGAGGGGATCACTGCACTGCCCGTCAGGCTCTTGGTTGTATCGACCACGGCCGTACCGGTTTGAGCAACCACCGAGCGACCCACCAGGGAAGAAGCCTGCAACGCCTGCGACGACTGGAAGGTACTCGCGATAGAGTTGACCGAAGTGTTCAGCGTGGTGATGCCTTCCAGGCTGCTGAACTGAGCCAGCTGAGCGACAAACGCACTGTTGTCCTGCGGCGACAGCGGGTTCTGGTTCTTCAACTGGGTGACCAGCAGCTGCAAGAAAGCATCCTTGCCCAAGGCATTCTTGCCCGTAGTGCCACTGGTTGCCGCCGCAAGACCCGAGGTGCTGGTGGTACTGGTCTTGACCGAAGAGTTAGCAAGGATCTGGCTGAGATCCAGGCCGCTCGTGGTATCGGTAACACTCGTCATCTGAGTCGCCCCTTATCACTGACCGAGGGTCAGGACTTTCTGCATCATGGTTTTGGCGGTGTTCATCATTTCCGCATTGGTCTGGAACGAGCGACTGGCGGAAATCATGTCGGCCATTTCCTCAACCACATTGACATTGGGGTAGTAGACATAGCCCTTGGCATCGGCTGACGGATGGTTCGGTTCGTAGCGCGCCTCCAGGTTGCTCTGGTCTTCAACCACACCCAGCACCTGTACGCCCTGGCCGGCGGCATCCTGGCTCTGGAACAGCGAACTGCTGCCGCCGCTCTGACCACCCTGAAACATGGTGGCGAACACCGGGTGACGGGCCCGGTAGGTCTGGTCGATGCTCGAAGACACGGTCTCGGCGTTGGCGATGTTACTGGCGACGGTGTTCAAACGAGTGGTTTGAGCACTCATGCCGCTACCGGCAATATTGAAAACACTGGCAAGAGACATGGATTACTCTCCGCGCAGGGCTGACACCAGCCCTTTGAATTTGCTGTTGAGCAGCGTGAAGCTGGCCTGGAAGTTGACCGCATTTTCCGCGTAGTTCGACTGTTCCAGCTGGGCGTCCACGGTGTTTTGGTCAATCGAGGGTTGCATTGGCGTGCGATACAGCAACGTCTCGTCGCCATTTCCCAGACCTTCGGCTTCGATATGACGGCTATTGGTCATGTTCAACGCGAAAGTGCCGCTCTTGGTCTTTTCATTCTGCGCAGCAAGCACGGCAGAGAAATCCAGATCCCGAGCTTTGTAATTAGGGGTGTCAGCGTTGGCGATGTTGTTGGCCAGAACTTCAGCACGCTGAGCGCGGAAGCCCAGGGCTTGTTCATGGATACCGAGCGCTTTATCGAAGCTGATGCTCATGCCGGGAAACCTTCGGGTGACCAGATTTTTCGTGCGATGAACATAGCAAGCGTCGTGCCAATTCACGAAAGGCCGTAAACCGGGGCTTTGCGGGCATCGGCAAGGTGGCAATGCCAGAAAAGCGGCAACTGATTTCCGCCGCCTGCCGCTTTTCTGCCGCTCGAGATGTCGGGATGCATGAGATCCGTGATCGTTCCCACGCTCTGCGTGGGAATGCCGCCATGGACGCTCTGCGTCCGCTTCGAGATGTGACGCAGAGCGTCACGGGATGCATTCCCACGCAGGAGCGTGGGAACGATCATTTCGGAGGACAAAAAACGGGAGTCCCTGAGGACTCCCGTTTTTTATGACGCTGGCAAATCACTTCGCCTGGTAGATGATTCCAGGACTGCACTGGACCATCTGGTAGTGATCCGGCAAGCCATTCAGCGCTTCGGATGCGCCGAGGAACAGATAGCCACCTGGCTTCAACGTACTGTGAATCCGCAGCAGGATGTCCTTCTTCACTTCAGCGGAGAAGTAGATCAGCACGTTGCGGCAGAACACGATGTCGAACTTGCCAAGACTTGCATAGCTATCGAGCAGGTTGAACGAACGAAACTCCACCCGACTCCTGATCGGTGCCTTGATCGCCCAACGCCCCGGCCCTTTCGGATCGAAGTACCGTTGCAGCCGCTCCGCGGAGAGACCGCGGCCAATGGCCAGACTGTCGTATTCGCCGGTCTTGCAGTTGTTCAGCATGGTGCCGGACAAATCGGTGGCAACGATCTGCACACCCATTTTCAGCTGACCCATGTTGGTCCGCTCGAACTCATCGATCGACATGGACAATGAGTACGGTTCCTGCCCCGACGAGCACGCCGCCGACCAAATGCGCAGGCGCTGGCCAGGACTGGCCTTGATCGACTCGGGCAATACTTTGTTCTTCAATACTTCAAACGGATAGGTGTCACGAAACCACAGGGTTTCGTTGGTAGTCATGGCATCCACCACCATCTCGCGCAACCCGCTGCGCGGCTGGGTCTGAATGCGCTGAACCAGCTCACCCAACGATTTGATGCCCTGCTGCTCCATGAGTTTATTGAGACGGCTCGACACCAGATACTGCTTGTTTTCACCGAGCAAAATGCCACAGGCTTTTTCCAGGAAGACCCGGAACTGTTCGAAATCCAAATTACCCGTAGACAATGATGCCGCCTCTTAAATCGTGTTGACCGCCAAGGGCAAACGCCCTAGCTGTTATCTGCTGCTTTGATCCGGTCGATTACCCGGGACGCCAGGTCATCAGGACGGAATTTGGCAAGGAAGTCATCGGCACCGACCTTCTTCACCATCGCCTGATTGAATACACCTGACAACGAAGTATGCAGGATGATATGTAGCTTTTGCATGCGTGGATCGCTGCGGATCTCGGCCGTGAGCGTGTAGCCGTCCATTTCGGGCATCTCGATGTCGGAAATCATCATCAAGAACTCTTCTTCCGGCTTCTTGCCCTCCTCGACCAGCTTGCGCAGGTAATCCAGCGCCTGTCGGCCGTCGTTCAATGCCACTACATCGACCCCGACGGTCTGCAGACAACGCGTGACCTGCTTGCGCGCTACCGACGAATCGTCGACCGTCAGCACCCGCAGGGAAACCGCCTTGCGCTGCGTTTCAACGTCCACCACACCCGCCGAAATGGATTCCGACGCCGGCGCCACTTCAGCCAGGACCTTCTCGACATCGATGATTTCGACTAACTGATTGTCGACCCGGGTCACTGCCGTCAAATAATGATCGCGCCCGGTGCCCTTGGGTGGCGGATGGATCTCCTCCCAGTTCATGTTGACGATGCGCTCGACCGACCTGACCAAAAAACCCTGGGTCTTGGTGTTGTACTCCGTGATGATTACGAAGGGATTGCTTTGATCCTGCAAACCGCCAGAACCGGTCGCCATTGCCAGATCAAGAATCGGAATGGTCGCCCCCCGAATATTTGCGACACCGCACACGACAGGACTGGATTTAGGCAGCAGGGTCAGTTTGGGGCATTGCAGCACCTCCCGAACCTTGAACACGTTGATCCCATACAGCTGCTGGCCGTCAAGACGGAACAACAACAGCTCAAGGCGATTCTGCCCTACCAGTTGCGTGCGCTGGTTCACCGAATCCATTACACCAGCCATGCCCAGACTCCTACACCAACGCTTAAGATCCGATGCACATTCATCACTAAACGGCACGGGGCTTGCTTTTTAACTGCTATGAACGCAAAAACGACATTTTTCCGACACCTGACATCAACGTATCGCAAATTGCTTTGCGCGTTGTCAGCGTTGTGCTTTTTCACCGCTGGCAGCCCTGCCGTTGCTGACCCGGTTACCTTGCCTGATCTGCTTATCGGCGTCACTCAAGGCTTTCTTGAATTCACCGTAGAAGATTATCTGGCAACCAGCCACACCGAAGGACGCTACGAAATTCAGGTCAATCAACTCGACCCTCGCTTGCGCATGCCGCTATGCGACAAGGAATTGACAGCGACGCTGGAAAGTCCGGCTCAGCCTTTGGGCCACGTAATCGTAAAGGTGCGTTGCGATGGCGCCTCGCCCTGGACCGTCTTCGTTCCCGCTCAAGTGCGCCTGTTTCGAGAGGTCGTTACCACCACTCGCCCACTTAAACGCGCCGGCATCATCGAACCTGAGGACGTCATCCTGCGCGAGCGCGACATCAGCCTGATCAATCAGGGTTATCTGACGTCGGTCGATCAGGCCATCGGTCAGAAACTCGTCCGACCAATGGTCAGCGATCAGGTCATTACCCTTGTCCACATGGAACAGGCGGAGGTCGTTCGCAAAGGCGATCAAGTGGTGATATCCGTTCGCAGCGGTACGCTCAATGTGCGAATGCCCGGCGAAGCGTTGTCCAACGGCGGTCTGAGCGAACAGATCAGGGTCAAGAATCTGAACTCTCAACGGGTAATCAAAGCGCGCGTGACCGCGCCGGGCCAGGTGGACGTCGCCATGTAGGGAACTGGCGCTGCACTCAGGCGTTCCCTAAACTGTGCCTCAAGCAAGGCAGGTGCCGACTCGCGCCGGCTCATCGAAAATTGAGCCTAAAGTTTTACCGGGTATGGCCGAAAACATGGCAAGCGTCCAAATACCCAGAGGTTTTCTATCATGGTCATCGATTTCAGCCGTTTAAACAGCTCCCCCTCACCCACAGGCAGTACGCGTACCAGCGGCAGCAAGGAAACCGGCGACGCCGGCAAATCCGCGCCGGTGATTACCCCGGCCGAACAGGCCAGTACCAGCCAAAGCGGGGAGTCGGTTCACCTCAGTAATGAGGCTCAACAGTTGCAGAAGGTCACTGACACGCTGCGCGATCAACCTGCTGTCGACAAAGCCCGCGTGGCCGAGTTGAAGCAAGCGATTGCCGATGGCAGCTATAAAGTCGACAGCAACCGTGTAGCCAGCAAACTGCTCAACTTCGAAGCCCAGCGCTAGCCAAAGGCCTGCGCCAGGCTTTTGGACGCTTAAAACCCAAGGCCAGCCATGCACGACACAAATTTACTGCAACTGATCACTGACGATTTTGCTCCAGCTCAACAGTTGCTGGAGTTGCTGCAAACCGAGGCCCTCGCTTTGCACGGTCGCGACATGCCACTGCTCGAAGATATTCTCGCGCAGAAACAGGCGCTGATCATTTTGCTTGAACAGCATGGGCGTTTACGCAGCCAGATCCTCATCAGCCTGAACCTGCCGGCCAGTCGAAGCGGCCTGGAACGACTTGCAGAGCAATCGTCCATTGGCGATCAACTGCTGTCTCAGAGCGACGAACTCAATCAGCTTCTGGCCAACTGCCAGGCAGCCAACGAACTCAACGGTCGTTCGATCCAGATCCAGCAAGCCACCACCGCCAATCAGTTGAAGATTCTCACCGGTGGCGAACCTCCTGCCCTTTATGATGCCCGCGGATCAACCTCCAAGCTTGCGAAGCCCCGCCCACTTAGTCAGGCTTGAATTCAGAGATGAGCGCTCTATCAAGACGCGAAACATGCTGGCAAAATGCCGGCTCTTGCGTGTGTCGTATTTGTCTGGAGATTGATGAACCGTGTTCAATGCCTTAAACGCAGAAGATGCTCCGCAGCCACCAAAGGCGCTCACTACCCCTTTGGAAATTGCCGCCAATCTGCGGTTGCTGCAAGAGAGCCATGATCCACTGATCATCACTTTTCATGAGCGCACCCAGCGCTTTCAGAGCTATCTGGTCGAAGTCGATCGAGACAGCACCATGATCGCCCTGGACGAGATGATTCCTCGCGATGGCGAACGCTTTCTGCTCAATGGCGAAGCGTTTCGCGTCGAAGGTTTCCACGACGGCGTGCGGATTGCCTGGGAAAGCACCGGCACTCTGACGATCGACGAATCCAATGGCAGTCGCTGCTATCGCGGCACAATGCCTGATGAAGTGGTCTATCACCAACGTCGCAATGCGTTTCGTGCAGCGTTGAAACTGGCTCAGTTGGTCAACATCGAACTCGGCGGCGAAAAGCTTAAAGCCCCGATCAAGGGTAAACTGCTGGATATCTCGGCTACCGGCTGCAAGTTGCGCTTTGAAGGCGACATCTCCGACCGCCTGCAACTGGGCGAGGTCTACGACCGATTCATTGCCGCCCTGCCCTTCGGCAAAATGACGGCGCCAGTCGAATTGCGTTATCTGCATCACGAAGAGCGGATCGACACCACCTTCGCCGGCGTACGCTTTCACAACATGAGCGGCCAGGTTCAACGCCAGGTCGAGCGTTTCGTCTATCAGCTTCAGCGCGAAGCACGCCGCTTTGATAAAGACGATTTCTGAGTCAACACCTCAATAAAAAACGGGCAGTCCCTTTCGGTGACTGCCCGTTTTTTTCTAAGGCCTTACCTGAGTGAAGCTTTGCGCAGGCTCCGGATCTGGCTCCTCGGGCGTTACATCCACTTCGTGCTCCGGCTCAGGCTCCAGGTTTACAGCATTTTGCATCTGTTCGTGCACGACCTGCTCATCGACCCGCGGGTCAAGCGCTGCCACCAAAGGCGAGCTCGACATACTGTCTGGCATGGCGACGTGATGCAGAGGCGCATCATCGACCTGATGCAAGTTTGTCACCGCTTTAGGCCGAATGCGCCACACCAGCACCAGCGCGAAAAAGCTGAAGAACGCATAGAGCATCTGACTGCCAAACAGCTTCATCAGCACACCCGCAGCCAGCGGCCCGATGCTTGCGCCGACGCCGTACGTCACCAGCAACATTGCCGTTAGGGAAACCCGTCGGTCGCCTTCGACATGGTCATTGGAAAACGCCACCGCCAATGGATACAGACAGAACTGCACCAATGAGCAAAGGAAGCCGGCGACAAACAACACTTCAAGTGGCACCTCGGGCATTATCGCCAAAGGCAACGCGGCCAGCGCCAGAGAAAACGCAAAGCAACGGATCAACAACGCCCGATCATAGCGATCCGACAACCAGCCCAGCGGCCACTGCACCACCAAACCCGCAAAAATGCAGCTACCCATGAACAGGCCGACCTGCTCCGTGGAAAGCCCCTGCTGAGAGGCATATAGCGGCGCCAGACCGTAGAACGAACCAACGATCAACCCCGCCCCCAGCACGGTACTCAACGATTGCGGCACGCGTTTCATAAAGAAACGCGGCTCCATCGGTGCCGGATGCAGGGGCGCCGGGTGAATGCGCCGGGTCATGGCGACGGGCACCAGGCACAAGGCAAAACACAGTGCGACCAGCATCAACAACTCCAGACCCAGCGCCGGGTGCATGACCAGAATCAGCTGACCCAGGACCAACCCGAGGTAGGAAGCAATCATGTAGCCACTGAATACCAGGCCACGCTGCCTGGCTTCAGCCTGCTCATTCAGCCAGCTCTCGATGACCATGTACTGGCACATCATGCCCAGGCCGACGATCATCCGCAGGAACAGCCAGGCCGGCAACCAATCCACCAGACCATGCCCCAGCACCGCCGCGCCGACGATGCCGGCGCAGGTCGCGTAGGCCCGGATATGCCCGACCCGGGCAATCAGCCGGTGACCAATTTTCCCGCCCAGCACCAGGCCGGAATAGTTGGCGGCCATCAACGCACCGACCCACAAACCGTCGACATGGTCGGCAGCCAGGCGCAATGCCAGGTAAGTACTGAGTAAGCCCGAGCCGATCAGCATCATCAGCGAGGCGAAATAAAGCGCTCGAAAGGATTTCCAGATTTGGCGCATCGGCGTTCCGAGCGGCTCCTTGAATTGTGCATCGGGCTATCAGAAACGATAGCCCGACGGCGACGGGTCGGTTATGCCTGGGCCGCTAGAACACGCCGCTCCCAGGGCGTTATTTCATCATGGAAACTGCTCAACTCCATGGTCTTCGAAGCAATGTAGCCTTCGATGAACTCCTTGCCGAACAGTTCCTTTGCCAATTGGCTACGCTTCAGACGCTCAAGTGCTGCATGCAAGGTACAAGGTAACGACAAACTTTCCGGCACTTCAAATTCCCCCTGGACAGCCGGGGTCGGCTCCAGCTCGTTTTCTATGCCGTGAAGCCCGGCAGCGAGACTCGCGGCAATCGCCAGGTACGGGTTGGCATCGGCGCCAGGCAAGCGATTCTCGACCCGTCGCGCCACAGGCGAGCTTGCCGGAATCCGCAAACCCGCAGCCCGATTGTCGTGTGACCAACAGGCATTGTTCGGGGACGCGTAAGGATGGCACAAGCGTTGATAAGAGTTCACGTTCGGTGCAAAAAGCGCGGTGAAATCCGCCATACCCGCTTGCTGACCACCGATAAAATGGCGGAAGGTCGCGGTCGGCTGGCCGGCATCGTCGTTGAACACGTTACGCCCGGTACCCAGCTCCACAATGCTTTGGTGAATATGCATCGAGCTTCCCGGCGTATGCGCCAACGGCTTGGCCATGCAGACCACCGTCAAGCCGTGCTTGAGTGCGACTTCCTTGAGTAAATGCTTGAACAGCAATGTCTGATCGGCCAGCAGCAACGGATCGCCGTGCAATAGATTGATCTCGAACTGGCTGATACCCATCTCGTGCATGAACGTATCGCGCGGCAAACCCAGCGCCGCCATGCATTCATACACTTCACTGAAGAACGGCCTCAAGCCATTATTTGAACTGACGCTGAAAGCCGAATGACCTTCCTCACGACGCCCGTCCAGACCGACCGGCGGCAGGAACGGTTGGGTCGGGTCGGTATTGGGTGCAAATACGAAGAATTCCAGCTCGGTCGCCACCACCGGCGCCAGACCTCGAGCCGCGTAACGTGCGATAACCGCCTTAAGCTGACCGCGAGTCGAAAGACGAGAGCTTTCTCCAGTCAACTCGTCTGCATCGCAAATCGCCAAAGCCCGAGGCTGCTTGCTCCAGGGCAGGCGATGGATGTGTTTTGGATCAGCATTGAGTGCCAGATCGCCGTCATCGCTGCCGTAAAAACGCACCGGCGGATAGCCGCCCATGATGCATTGCAGCAGCACGCCCCGCGCCATCTGCAACCGCCGCCCCTCAAGGAACCCCTCGGTGGTCATCACCTTGCCCCGTGGCACACCGTTCAGATCCGGAGTGACACATTCAATCTCATCAATGCCCGTCAATCGCTGCACGAGTGATTTGTGGCCATCGGTAGTCATGACTCAATCCTTGTTACTGTGCAAGCCGCGAACGGCGACCCGTACAAAATACGCACCACCCGTTCAGGATTTCAAGCAGGCACACGCAAAAAGCAGAGATATAAGGCGCAGGTCAGCAATGAAGTGAAGGCTGAAACGATAATTCAGGATTTCAGAGAAAGGTTACGCCGGTGCACAATTGCAGCCCTTTGTCGTCAGCGCAGGCGCTCAAGGAAGATAGAGACTAAATAGTGCGCCCCCCAAGGGGCCGCCATTGCTGATCTCGATACGTCCATGCATGCCGTTGCGCTGATGCAGCTCGGCAATACGCGCGGCGAAGTACAGGCCCAAGCCAGTGCTGCCACTGCTCTGGTTGATGCCCTGCACGTAATCGGCCTGACGCTCGATCATCTGCCGCGGGTAACCGGCCCCATCGTCATTGACGCACAATACCAGCTGCCCAGCCTCCTCACGGACGCTGATCAACAGGGCATGGCGGGCGTAACGGATGACGTTGTTGACGATGTTGGCCACCACCGAGCCGATCAGTTCCCGATCAAAGAAACCGAGGGGGCTGAAGTCATCGACTTCATAGGTCGCGACAATGCCACGGCTGCTCAGTACGTCCTGGTGACATACCAGCTGCGCTTCGATGAAGTCATCGAGCTCATGGTAATCAGGCTTCAACGGCAGCTGGTTGACGCCCAGTTTGTACAGGCCCAGCAACTGCACCAGCATGCCATTGAGGTGAGCGAACTCGTACTCGATAACACCTTGCTCGCCGGTTTGCCGCTGGGAGTCAGGCAACCGTGCGAGCCACTGAGCGTGGGCCTGCATGAGCATGGCCAGGGAGTTCTTCATGTCGTGTACGGTGGAGGCAATCACCGTGGAAAAGTCGAGCCCCTTGTCACCGTCATTCATTCGCCAAAGGCCTTGCTTCGCAGCTTCTGGTAACGCGGATAGCGCGCGTCGCTCTCGGGCATCATGCCAACCATTTTCAAGCAGGCCCGGCACTCTTGCAGCAGTGCCGTGTCGAGACTGGCATCAGCCCCGTGCAACAGCGATTGCGCCATGTTCAGGGCGATACTGATGTTTTTCGGTTGCAGCACCAGCGCGCGACGGAAAAGCTCCCGGGCTTCGGCCAAAGTACCTGCCTTGTAACTGCGCACACCCTGGCGGTTCAGATCGGCCGCAGCGTTGCCGGAATTGAGGATCGCCGGGTCGTCGGTCAACCTGGCAATACCCTGCATCACCGCCGGGTCGTCACCATAGATTTCCGCACAGTTTTTCAGCATGGATGCACCGGCATCCGCCTGCCCCAATTGCTGGAGTTGTTTGGCAACCAACAGCGCCGCGTCGGCACTCATGAATTGCTCCATGCCCTCAAGACGGGTCATCGCCTGCTCGGTCAGCTTCTCGGCGGTTTCGGCATCGTTGAGCAGCAGGCTGGTGGCTTTCATCAGCCGTGCGCGCACCTGCAGCCCTGGATCGTTGACGTTTTCCTTGGCAACCTCGCTCAGGGTCTGATTGATCTCCAGCCGGGTCCGCGTATCCAGCCCTCTTTCACTGCCTTTACTGATCAACGCCTGGGCCAGACCGAGATTGCTCTCCGGGTCCTTGAAACGCGACTGCTGTCCCTGGGCTACAGCCTGGCGGTAGGCTTTCGACGCACTTTCAAAATCCTCGTTAGCCAACGCCAGTTTGCCGAGCAGCGATTGTCGGCGCACAGCCAGTGGCGACAAGCGAACGGCTTCCTCCAGCACACTCTGTGCGCGCCTGGAGTCTCCTTGGGCGACCAGCACATCAGCCATTCCGTCGTAGAGCGCCGGCATCATCGGGAAAGCCTTCAGCGCCGTTTCGTACAGAGTCTGTGCCTGGCTGACCTGCCCTCGCTTGAACAGCGACCGACCCAATCCCGCATAGGCCCAGGGCAAAGGGCGGTCTGCCAGAATGGTGTTGAGAAAGCGCTCCAGCGCCTCATGCTGATTAAGATCGCGCAGGGCATCAGCCCTGAACCGCAGGCACAACGGAGCAAACCGCGGATCCTGCTTGCAAAGGGCGGCGCAGGCAGCCAGGACTTCGGCGGGCTTGCCCCGATCGAGAGCTTGCAGGATCGGCTTGAGCAACGTCTTGCGCTGCACCAGCTTCTCCAGCCGCTGAGCCAAACCTGCGCGATTGAAGGGTTTGGTCAGATAAGCGTCCGGCTCATGCTCAAGGGCACTGAGCACCATGGCCTGACTGGTCTCGGCAGTGACCATGACGAACACGCTTTCATGGCTGATCAGCTTGTCGACCATCAGGTCTTCGAGCACCTGCTGACCGTTCTTCCTGCCGTCCCCAAGATGGTAATCCTGCAGGACGAAGTCGTAGCGCTTCTGCGCGCACATGCGCAGCGCCTGCTCACCCGTGTCGGCCGTGTCTACGTCCTTCACACCCAGCTCGCGCAACATCGACCTGACTGAAGTGCGGAAATCAGAGAAATCATCGACGATCAAAAAACTTTTTTGTTGGTACGCCAGCATCGAAGATTCCAGGCAAATAAGAAGATGAACCCAAAGGAAAATGCAAGGACGAGCTCAGCTTCGCTGCCCATTTCGGCGCGCAGATGATAGCCAGTAGCCATGAGCCATCAAGCAATTTTACACAAACCTTCAATTACGCTTGCCTGCCGCACGCTTTGGGCTAGATCTACGGGTTTCCCTGGCACTGGGGCAGCTAACGAGGAGAACTGCCCATCGGGTTATCGGCCACTTGCCGCGTTCCCTTATAGGTACCGAGCAAGTAATCGCCTATTTACCTGGTGCAGTGGTGCGACTCGACTCAACGGGAGCGGATCAATGCCGCTTATGCGACACCTGCACTACCTAAACCAAGCAAAAACCGACCCTGGAACCACGATGAGTACGCAGGAGGCGGATAGAGTCTTCTTTCCAGGGGACTGAACAGGCGCCTTCATAGCAAAATCAGCATGAATCATGCCTCGTCGAAAATTCAGCTACCAGCTATCAAAACCCCGCCAACCCCACGATTCAAGACTCGCATTCCCAGCCTGCCAAGACGGTGATATCATTTTGGTGCGAGCGCAGAGCATGCTGACTCTCCCTTTAGACGTTAAAAAACGTCAGGAAATTTATATTTGATCTGCCAATCCATGAGGATCTCG
The DNA here is from genome assembly GCF_059421425.1 of Pseudomonas sp. GW821-FHT02H09. NCBI lineage: Bacteria > Pseudomonadati > Pseudomonadota > Gammaproteobacteria > Pseudomonadales > Pseudomonadaceae > Pseudomonas > Pseudomonas sp. GW821-FHT02H09. Next base: position 18,240 of record NZ_JBWKVA010000023.1, on the reverse strand, counting down.
CTCAAGGATATGTACCTGAATGACGTCAAGGATTGAGCAACTGATGCAGCCGTTTAGCATGTCTCCCGCAGTAATGATCAACAGCCTTCGTGTAAATCGAAACTTGATCCACGCCTTGATCCACAGAGAAATAGTCGGCCGCTACAAAGGTTCGATGCCCGGTATTTTCTGGTCGCTCTTCACCTCCGTTTTCATGCTGCTGGCCTGGCTGGCATTCTACGTGGTGCTGTTCGGGTTTCCCCCCGTAACCATATTTCATTTACCGTTAGTACTTCACCCCCTTGCACTGCTGACACCTGGAGTCTCCTGGCTCCTCGCGTCACTAAGCGTGTACCTGCGTGACATTGGCCTGTTCGTCGGCATTATTACCATGCTCATGCTCGTCCTCTCGCCAATTTTCCATCCTCTCTCGGCGCTCCCGAAAAACGAGCATGCCGCCCTGCAGATGAACCCGCTAACCCTTCCAGTAGAAATGGCTCGCAATGCCCTTTTCCGGGGTACGGCTCCACATTGGGGTAGCTTGGCCGGTTATACGGCCGTAGCTCTATTGGTTGCTTGGGCCGGGTTCGCCTGGTTCCAGAAAACACGAAAAGGCTTTGCCGATGTCATCTGAAGTTGCTATCCAGGTCGAACAACTCAGCAAGCTCTATCATGTCTATGAAAAGCCCGCACACCGTCTGTTGCAGATGCTCTCGGGACGGCGCAAGCAGTACTTCAAAGCTTTCCCCGTGCTAGACGATGTCAGCTTCGAGATCAGAAAAGGCGAAACGGTTGGCATCATTGGCCGTAACGGCAGTGGTAAGTCGACTTTGCTCCAGATGATCTGCGGCACGCTTAATCCAAGCAGTGGCCGCATTATTACCAATGGCCGTATTGCTGCACTGCTGGAACTGGGGTCTGGATTCAACCCTGAGTTCACGGGCCGTGAAAATATATATCTTAATGGCGCATTACTTGGCCTTACCTCCGCCGAAATCGACCAGCGCTACGCGGCTATCGAGGCTTTCGCCGAAATTGGCGAATACATCGACCAGCCCGTCAAGAGCTACTCCAGCGGGATGTATGTTCGCCTGGCGTTTGCAATCCAGGCCAATATTGATCCAGAAATCCTGATTGTTGACGAAGCCTTGGCGGTCGGCGACGCTTTTTTCGTTCATCGCTGCATGGACCGCCTGCACCAACTCCAGGAACGTGGCACCTCCATCCTGCTGGTGACCCACGACAGCATGCTGGTCAAGCGATTCTGCGACCGGGCAATTTGGCTGGATCAAGGCAGGATTCGAAGCATCGGCGCTTCCAACGAGGTCGTCGACAGTTACCTGGCCTGGCTCTTTCAAATGCCCGTTGCCACTCCAGAAACGGAGCTCGCCCCTGCCCTCTTCTCGTCCTCTAACGGCGACGAAGAACATATCGCCAACATTGACAGGCGTCTGGGAGACCAACGCTGTCAGATAATCGGTGCACGCCTTTACGATAAAGACCGAACGCCGACCGACGAAGTGCAAGGCGGCTCAGATGTCATCCTTCGATTCACCGTGGCCAATGCCAGCCTGACCCCGGATAACTCGCTGATATTCGGCTATATCGTCAGAAACTTCAGAGGCGAAGAAATAGCTGCAACCAACACCCGACTGGAGTGCATGACGGCAGAGCGATTCACCTCTTCTGGCGAGCGCATGACCATCGAAGCGCGCATCCACATTCCCCTCCTGCACCCGGGGCACTACTCCATAAGCGTCGGCGCTTCCTATGAGCAGGACGGTGGGTCTCAGCTAACGCTGGCGGATCGAATAATCAATTCAATTATCTTCAGCGTAAGTTGCCACAAGAAAATCAGCACAATGACCTGTTTCGATACCCAATTCAGCGTCCAGCGGGCATCGCAATGTTCATAATATTTGGCAGCCCACGCTCGGGCACGACATTCCTCAAAGAATCGCTCAACCAGAATCCGGCAATCGTTATTCCACACGAAACCGACTTCATTGTTCCACTCGCGTTCTTGATCGACCGTATACCTAACGCTCAAATCGGTCGCGAGCTGGTTGCAGAAATGATTGTTTCGACCAAGGACTTCGCTGCCAGCATTGGCTGCCACCTGAGCCCCAGCGAGGTCAAGGCATGTATTTACAACGCCGACTATAAGGTGCCTGCGATACTCGAAAGCCTGTATGCGTCAATCGCTCAGAAGACCGGTGCCATTATCGCTGGCGATAAATCACCCAATGATCTGGGTTCGCTTGGAATTTTGCGTAATACCCAATTATTCAAATCGAATATCAAACTGATTCATATCGTCCGTGATGTGCGTGACGTCGTGTTGTCTCTGCAAAATACATCCTGGGCACCGCAAAACATTGAGATGACGTTCCCCGGCATCTGGAACACGACCAACCTCAACTTGCAACGCTTTGCCTCACAAAATCCTGAGAATTACTTTTTTCTCCGTTACGAGGACTTCATCGAAGACCCCGCAACAATGCTCAAGCAAATGTGCAACTTCCTCCAGGTGACATTCGACTCTCGGATGCTCGACTGGAAGAGTTTCGGTAAAGACCTGCGACACCTGCCACATCATCAGAACCTTGGCCAGCCACCAATGAACGGCCGTTGTTACAACTGGAAAAGTCTCGGCGATGCATCCTGCCACCCTTGGGCAGAAAGAGCCCGGGAGGCGCTGCAAGAGTTTGGCTATGAACTTGCGCCGGCAATGTCCAGCGACTCCGCAAAGTAAAACCCTTGCCCACCAAAACTTAATTTTCAAAGCGCGCCCCCGTGACCATAGCACCTATCAACTCCAAGCCGACCGCAACAGCCAAAGGGACAGAAGACCGCATGGAACAGATCGACCGCCTTGTTGATCGCATCGAAAAACTGGCTCTTTCAGCAGAAAGCAAATCGGCCGAAGGCCTGCATTTAGTCAAAGAGATCGAGAGCAGAGATCGACTGCTCTGCGAGCTACGCGCAGATGAACAAGAGCTTCGCAATCGTCTTTCACTTCAAGGCCGCGAACTCGAATTGCTGCTAGAACAGCACGCACAAATCGAGGCTCAACTGCAGACGACTGAGCAGCAGCTCAAAAATGCCGAACAATTGCTCCAGGCGAAAACCAGCGAAGCCGTGGCCATTTCCGATTGGGCAGTCGACTTACGCACAAAGCTGGCCTTAAAACAGGCGGAATTGGTCAAGCTCTCGGACTGGGGCAGCACCATCGAGCGCACGCCGCTGCGTTACTTCATACGCAAACAGCTTTTTAAATGGTCGCGCAGAATTTACGCACTCCTGCCGCTCACACCCGCTCAAAAGAGCAAACTGGCACGTAGTATTCGACGCTGGTTGAAAACCAGTACAGCAACATCCGCCGAGTCATCTTCGTCGTCAAAAATCACGACGCTGCCGAGCGTACCGCCTCAAACAAAAGTAAATGTACAGTCTTCAGCTGCACAGCCTGTAGTGCTGATGTTCGGCGTCATTGACTGGCACTTCCGTATTCAACGCCCGCAAAACCTGGCCAAAGAGCTGGCGAAAGCAGGTCAGACGACGTTTTACATCTCAAATAACTTTCTTGATGACGATGCCCCGGGCTTCGAAGTAGAAAATCTGGATGAGGCGAGCGGACTGTTCCAAGTCCGCCTGAAAGTCAGCGGTGCACCACCTATCTATTATGCGCCACCCTCAACCGCAGCGATCTCGCAACTATGCCAAAGCCTGGCGCTGCTCATGCAGTGGGCGAATGTCGATGCCGTGCACTGTATTGTCCAGCATGCCTACTGGTTCCCACTCGCAAGGCGCATTCCCAACTCCACATTGATCTATGACTGCATGGATCATCATGAAGGCTTTGGCAACGTCGCTCAGGAACTGCTTGATCTCGAAATAGCCTTGATGCGCAGAGCGGATCTGCTGGTGGCAACGTCCGACTGGATCGAGCAGCACGGCAAGCGTGAAAACCGCAATGTGGCGGTAATCCGCAATGCCGGTGAATACAGTTTCTTCAGCCAGCGACCAGAAAACATCTACCAGGATTCCGAGAATAGAAAGATCATCGGTTACTACGGAGCCATTGCCGAGTGGTTCGATCTGGACCTGCTCAAGCAAATCGCCCAATCCTTCCCACAGCACCTGATATTGCTGATTGGCAACGATACGGTAAACGCCAGGAAATACCTCAAGGCCTACCCGAATATCCTCATGGAAGGAGAAGTCCCCTACTCCTCCCTCCCGCACTATCTCCATGCCATGGACGTCTGCCTGCTTCCGTTCAAAGTCATTCCTCTGACACTGGCCACCAACCCGGTGAAGGTCTACGAGTACTTGAGTGCAGGCAAACCCGTGGTTTCGGTGAAACTGCCGGAGCTCAGCCAATTCGGAAAACTGGTCAAGACAGCTGAAAACCCTGCCGATTTTGTCACGGCAATAGATGAGGTCCTGAAAAGCCTTCCGGAGCCAGAGTCTGCGCTTCAGGCACGTCAATTATTTGCAGAGGGTCAGACCTGGCAGCATCGAGCCGTAAGCCTGCGTCAATCGATCGATACACTGCCAATGCCCAAAATAAGCGTCGTGGTGTTGACCTACAACAATCTGGAGTTGACCAAAAACTGTCTGGACAGCCTGGTGACTCATAGTAACTATGCCAACCTTGAGATTATCGTCGTCGATAACAACTCCAGCGACGATACCCCAGCGTTCCTGAAAGCCTGGGCCGAGGGGCATTCGAACCGAATCATCATCCTCAATCACGACAACAAGGGTTTCGCCGCAGGCAACAATCTAGGTCTTGCAGCGGCCAGTGGTGATTATCTGGTTATCCTGAACAACGATACCGTTGTCACCGCTGGCTGGGCCAAGGGTTTGATGCGCCACCTCCTGGACAACCAGGACATCGGAATCGTTGGCCCGATCACCAACAATATCGGCAATGAAGCACGAATCAGTACCCGCTACACCCAGATAACAGACATGCACATCGAGTCTGCCGAAATCACACGCGCACGGATGGGCAAGTGGTTCGAAATCAATACATTGGCATTTTTCTGCGTCATGTTCCCGCGTTCGACCTACGAAAAGATCGGTGGCCTTTGCGAAGAGTACGGACTGGGCTTTTTCGAGGATGACGATTACTGCCGCCGTGTGCAGCACATCGGTATGCGTGCGGTCTGCGCCGAGGATGTTTTTGTTCACCACCATTTGTCTGCCTCGTTCAATAAATTGGGAGCAGAGAAAAAACAAGCGCTCTTCGAAAAGAACAAAGCGATATATGAGAGCAAGTGGGGGGCCTGGACCCCGCACACGTATCGAGACGCTTGAAAAACTGTTCAAGCGATTTGTACACCATTAACGGCTGAACACCAGAGACAATATTTTGCACAGAGACAGCATAAAATACGCAGTGATACTGGCCGTTTTATTGGCAACTACTGTGGTCAGTGTGTACGGATTTTCGACTTTCGAAATTCCCCACCGGGACAAGAACATCCTGGCGATAGTATTGTCGGCTTTATGCTTGGCCGCCCTGACTTTCTTTACCCGCCGCTCACCGATAGTCCTCGGTGCCGGGTTGATAGCCTGTGTCTCAATTGCCTGTGGACACGCGTGGCCGATCATTGTCGTGGCAGTGTTCGGTCTTTCCTCAACAGTGCTCGGCAGATGTATCCTGGGCCACAGGATCTCCGCCAGTTGGCCAACCCACCTCCTGATCGGAGCCGGCGCGTTCGGCACATTCACAGGCCTGGCAGCGTATTACACGATCAACTACTCCTGGCTTTATTCTGCAATGCTTTTGCTTGCGCTTTTGTTGGGTAGCAAACACACCGCATCGATTTATCATGAGCTGCTTATTCGAATACGAACCGCCCGTTCTTCAGGAACGGTTACCTGTACGACGCTCGATATTTTGATCTCCAGTTTCGCGTGTTTGTACGTATTGATCGCGTTCATGCCAGAGATCGGACATGACGCTTTGGCCATGCACCTATTCGTCCCCTCCCACATGGCCCAGCAGCATAAATGGGGGTTCGATGCACAAAACTATGTATGGGCGGTAATGCCCATGCTCGCTGACTGGATCTATAGCATTGTTTACATGCTGGCCGACGAGACTGCGTCGCGCCTGATCAACTCCGCATTCATCTTGCTCGTTGCGTGGCAAGTCAGGGAAATGGTGATCTGGGCAGGAGGTACCGCGACCAGTTCCCGCTGGGCGATGCTTATCTTCCTGTCGACACCACTAGCCTTTGCCGAAAACAGCAGCCTGCACATCGAGGGTGTGTGGACCGCTTTTGTCATGGCCGGAACACTAGCAATACTGAAAGTTTCAAGTTCGACCCCTGACGCCAGGGAGCGACTGTCGCACCTTCTCCTGGCAGGTGTCATGCTGGGCTTTTCGCTGGCGGCCAAGGCCGTGACGCTGAGCGTTCTTCCTGTCCTTCTAGTTATTCTCTTATCGCAATACAAAGCCTGGGCCATACCGGGAGTCATCCGGACCATCCTCCTGGGCAGTGTTTGTTTGATACTGGCGGGTGCTATCCCTTATGTCTCCGCGTGGTACTTGACTGGCAACCCCGTCTTCCCGTTTTTCAATGCCATCTTCCAATCTCCATTCTGGCCAAGTCAGAACTTCGATCCCTCGGCGACCTTTGGCACCGGGGTTTCATGGGATACGCTCTATCGAATGGTCTTCAATTCAAATCGATACATTGAAGGCAAAATCGGCGCGGCAGGCTTCCAGTGGCTACTGCTCCCCACCGCCGCAGTCGCTCTCGTCCTGAGTGGCAACAGAAACGCTTTACGTATCCTGCTTATCGGCGCAGGAGCATTGATCATGACGTTTCAGTCCACTGCGTATCTACGTTATATATTCCCTTCTTTCGCACTACTGTCAGTCGTACTTGTCCTGCCCTTCTCCGACACCAAAATATTTCCCAAGACAGCAGGAATTATTGCCGGGATCCTGTTGATCACATCAAATATGTGGTTCCTCCAAGCGGCCACCTATTATGGTCAGCTAGTGCCGTCCGCCTTGCTCAGTGCCACAGGTCGTGATGCCTATCTGTCTGAACGCTTGCCGGTACGGAAAATAGTCGACATTGTCAACGCACTCAATACAGAACACCGTCGCGTTGCAGTCTTTGCGTCCCCATTGACGGCGGGATTGAACAGCGATGCCCTTTACGCATCCTGGTATAACGTAAAATGGAAGGCCGAGTTCGATGCCGCCATCACTGAATCCCAACTCGCGCAGTTATTGCTGAGTCGCCAGGTCGATTGGCTGATCATCGATTCCTCGCAACTCCCTGAGGTTCAACTTAACCGACTACTCAAAGTGTCCTCCCCGGTCGCAACATTGACTGGAATCGAACTACGGAAATTCAATGATGCCTATCGCTACAGCCAGGAACGCTTGTTGAATACGGAGCTTTCCAACCTCGATGGCTGGACGCTGACTTCTCCATCGAGCTATGACGGCGCCCGGAAAATTCTTACGGTTAGTGTGAGTACACCCGCAATTCAGGCCGTCGAAGTGACGCCAGGACAAAGCTTTAAGAACAGCGTGCTCGCGCGCTGCTCTACCGCACCGGCACCAGGGCGAATTCAAGTCAACTGGATGGATGCCAAAGGCTCCTTCATAAGGGCCAGTATTGAGACGTTTGACTGCAAAACAGAATGGACAACTCATGAGATGACGGTAGTTGCACCGCCAAATGCTCATTCCGCTGTCATTTATGCTTCAGGCCATACTGAAACTCCATTGGAGTTCAAGTCACTCTCATTCAGACAATAGTCAGCGATATCGATGAACTTAAAAATAGAGCTTTCCACTGAAGAACAGCGTGTCGCGGTAGTGATCCCAAGCTATAGAGTAACCGCACACATAGCGGGCGTGATTGAAGCGATAGGCCCCGAAGTATGGCGTATCTATGTCGTGGATGACGCCTGCCCGGATGGTTCCGGTGGACATGTAATAACCTCTTGTTCCGACCCCAGGGTCAGGGTGCTACCCCATGACTTGAACAAAGGCGTGGGCGGAGCGGTGATGACCGGCTACCGAGCAGCCATTGCCGACGGCGCAAGCATCATTGTCAAAGTGGATGGGGACGGCCAGATGAATCCGGCTCTGATCCCGCTCTTCATTGAGCCCATCCTGGCAGGGGAAGCTGATTACACCAAAGGCAACCGCTTTTTTGATCTGGAGGAAGTTCAATCAATGCCGCGCGTTCGCCTCTTCGGCAACGCCGTATTGTCGCTGATGGCCAAACTATCAACAGGCTACTGGGATCTGTTCGACCCCACCAATGGCTATACCGCGATTCATCGTGACGTGGCAAAACTATTGCCTCTCGATAAAATCAGTGAACGCTATTTTTTCGAGACTGACATTCTATTCCGCTTGAATACCTTGCGCGCCGTTGTTGTTGATGTACCAATGGAAGCCAAGTATGGCGAAGAAGTCAGTAATCTTAAAATCTCGAAAATCATCGGCGAATTTTTGTTCAAACACAGCAGAAATTTTGCCAAGAGAATTTTCTACAATTACTACCTGCGGGATATGTCTCTCGCATCGATCGAGTTACCGGTTGGAGTTTTGATGCTCTGTTTCGGTCTGATCTTCGGCAGCTTTCACTGGTCTGAATCCGCTAACAATGGCATCCCGACGCCCGCTGGCACGGTCATGCTCGGTGCGCTTCCCATACTCATGGGATTGCAGTTGATTATGGCATTCCTTGGCTATGACATCGCCTCCGTTCCAAGCAGGCCCAGACATGCCAAACGCCGTAACGTAAACCTGATGCGGGAAGACACTAAATGAAAGCGCTGAGAGACTTTTTGTCGGACCCTTCGCTCAAGACACTAGACGTCGATGGCGCCGAACGCCTTGAACTTCATGAAAAGGTTCTTCAGCGTAAGCGAATGCTGCGTGAAGTATTCATTGAGTTCCATCATTTATTTAATCGTCTGGCAGACCGTTACTTCAAGGTCGAGGGCCTTGAAGTAGAGCTTGGCGCCGGCATTGCCCCCATGCGCGACTCTTACCCTGAAGTATTGGCCTCGGATATTGTATACGCCAAACACCTGGACCTGGAGCTGAATGCCGAGTCGATGAACCTGGATGATCAGTCGGTCAAAGCATTTTACGGGCAAAACTGTTTTCACCACTTCCCTCATCCCGACCGTTTTTTCGCGGAAATCGACAGGACATTAAAACCGGGTGGCGGAGCAATCCTGATCGAACCTTTTTATGGTCCTTTTTCAGCCTTTATCTATAAGCGCCTGTTCAAATCCGAAGGGTTCGACATGAACTTTGAGTCGTGGGAAACACCTGCGACCGGCCCTATGAACGGCGCCAACCAGGCCCTCAGTTATATAGTCTTCGTACGAGACAGAAAGGCGTTCGAACTCAAACACCCTACCCTCGAGATCGTTCATCAGGAAATATGCGGTAACTACCCGAGGTACCTGATCTCTGGCGGGCTAAACTTTCGCCAACTGCTACCTGACCCATTGATTCCCTTGATAAAAGTCGTCGAAAAAATGCTTTACCCTTTAAGGCGTATTCTCGCACTCCACCACATCGTCGTTATCAGGAAAAAATCTTGACGTTTATCAAGTACGGTGTCATCCAGCTCTTGGCTTATGCCTTGGATATGGGATGTTTTCTCTTATTGATTTTATTATTCAAGGATGAGCCGATTCTGGCCAATATTGCCAGCAAGCTCATCGCGGGAGTCTTTGCGTTCTTTTTACATCGACACTTTACGTTCAAATCGACCAGCGGCAGCAGCAAGGCGCAAGCACTTCGCTACTTCTCCTTACTCGCCATCAACCTACCATTTTCATCAGCCTTGTTTGCCGCAGGCCTGTATTTCGTCAATAGCCCCACACCTGTCAAGTTTATCTCGGACGTAGCCTGCGTACTCTTGACCTACTGGATAAGCAAACTGTTCGTATTTCATCCCGATACGACCAGGCCTGCCCCGTCCAATGACCCTGAAAGCTTATGAGCATGAAACTTCTCATTACCGGAACGACAGGTTACATCGGTCAGCGGCTGGCATCCCTGGCGATAGATAAAGGGTACGAAATCATCTCCGCTACACGAAAGCCCTGCCCCCCGGCTTATACGTGGCTGCCTTACGACCTGCATGGACAAGCACCTGAATGCCCGGCGGGGACCCAGGCCTTTGTCCACCTGGCCGCGGACACATCGAAAAGTGCTCAGATTTCCTCGGAAGACGAAGTACAGGCGGCACAAGCGTTGATCCGCTGCGCCACACAAGTCGCGGCCAGGTTTATCTTCATATCCAGCCAGACTGCCGCATGCGAGGCCCCTAGCGCTTATGGCCGAACAAAGTGGCGCATCGAGCAAGAAGTACTAGCCGCTGGCGGGATCGTGATCAGACCGGGACAAGTGTATGGCGGTCCAGAGAACGGGCTCTTTGGAATGTTATCAGGGCTGGTTCGTCGTTTTCCGGTCATTCCGATACTTCTACCCGCGCCCCAGGTGCAACCCGTGCATGTCGATGACCTTGCGGCCTCGATCCTGGCCATCGTCGAGCGGGAAGATATTCGGGCAGAGACTTTTAACCTGGGCTCTGTGCAACCGGTTTCCTTTGGTCGCTTTCTCATGTCGATCGCCGACAACCGCATAAATGCAGTTCGTCTTCCAGTACCCTTCCCGGTAGCGCCCATCAAACTGCTCGGGTTGTTATTAGGGCAATCCCTGTGCGTGAAACTTGGCCTTGACCGCATTTTTTCACTCATCAACCTCCCGCACATGGACACCGAGATATCCATGCGACGACTGGGCATTGAGCTTCGACCGCTTGCTAGTGGCATGCATCGTTCAGGTCGTGGTCATCGCAGGCAATTACTCCAGGAGGGGATTGTGCTCTTGAGTTACTTACTCAAAAGCCCTCCGGAACAGAGCCTGGTTCGTCGTTATGCAAACGCCCTTGAGCGCACAGGCAGAACCCAAAAGGTAATCAGCTCACGCTTGATGGTGCGATGGCCGGCTCTCCTGGCCCTACTCGATAATCACAACTTCCTGAACCAGCCTTATGGTCGGGAATTATCCTGGCGGCTGCAGGTTGCAGTCAGCATCGCCGAGGCCAGCCCTCAGGGCGCAAGCGTATTTCTAGGCCCGCTGCAACAAGGCAACTTCTTCACGACCCTGATATCGCTGGGGCTGACCGCGGCTAAAGAGCTTACGTGGCGGATATTCGCCCTGCTGTGCCAACCCTTTGCTCGTCATCTATTTCTTGAAAGTGAAATCAAGCGTGAAGCCTGAGTTCGATGTAATTATTGTAGGTAGCGGCCCGGCTGGTACGTCTGCCGCCTATCCGCTCGTTAAGGCCGGATTGAAAGTGCTCATGGTGGATGCCCAAGCCGCGTCAGGCTCATCCGCCGTGCCGACCGCCCCGTACCTCACCAGCCGGTCGAACGACAAGCATCAGTGGAAATGGATGATAGGCGAGAACTTCCATGCCTTGACCCAGCTGGATGCCGTGTCCCCCAAACTGAAAACCCCGACCCATGCCCATGTCTTTCAGGGGTTCAGTGCAGCCAATCACATAGAAGTGAACAACTTCATCGGCATAGGATCACTGGCAACCGGCGGCTTGTCGAATGCATGGGGCTGCGGTGTCGCACGCCTTCGCGCCAGTGACTTTCCTGGACTTTCCATCGATTACACAGAGCTGGAGAAGTCCTACGAGACAGTCTCCCGGCGTATGGGCATCAGTGGCCAGGTCGATGACGACCTCTCAGGCTATTTTGGTCTTGATGAGTGGTCACAGCCACCATTGCCTCTGGATAAACTGCACCAACGGTTGCTCGATAACTATACCCGGCGCAGACAGGCGTTCCCCGACCTGGGTTTTCGCCTTGGCCGCTCGCGGGTGGCAGCCTTGAGTCAAAATCTGGAAGAACGAAAAGCCTGTGATCTTTCTGGAAACTGTCTGTGGGGTTGTCAGAATCAGGCGCTGTACTCCGCCTCCCTGGAACTTCCGAAGCTCAAGCAGTACCCAGGATTCCAGCACGTCCAGGATTTTTTGGTGGACGATCTCCTTAAGCAGGACGGCTCATGGACGATCACTGATCAACGTTCATCCAGGCGTTTTTCCGGCCAACGACTTCTACTGGCTGCAGGCACTCTGGCGTCGACCAGACTAGCCCTCAAGCACCTTGACTACACGCTACCGCTACCGCTGCTGTCGTCGCCGACAGCGGCCTTCCTGCTGTGGCTGCCAAGAATGTTGGGAACCCCTAGAGTTTCGACATTTGGCCTGGGCCAGTTGTCGTTCTCACTTGATATTGCTTCAGGCACTACAGCTTTCGGTTCGACTTTCAGCACTACGGGCTTGCCGATGTCCGAGTTCGTCAGCCGTGTTCCCATGAGCAAGCGCTACAGTGTCGAACTGCTGAAAAACCTCCTCAGTTCTTGCCTGGTCGGAAATATCTTCCTTCCAGGCCACATGTCCAAAAACACCGCCGTATTGGGCGCTGATGGTTCGCTGCGAATCAATGGCGGTCTGCAACCCGAGACGAACGCGATCATGAAAAGCGCCGAGGTACTGCTGCGTAAAAGCTACTGGAAAATGGGCGCGGTATTGATGCCTATGAGTTTCACCGTCGGCAAGCCGGGGGCAGATATCCACTATGCAGGAACCCTGCCCATGCACCCGACCCCCAGACTTGGACAGACAGATATTTTTGGAGAAGTGGCAGGACTCCCCGGCGTACACATCGTCGATGGGGCTTGCCTGCCAAGCCTTACAGAAAAGTCGCACACACTAACGATCATGGCCAATGCGGACCGGATAGGGCGCTCACTTGCAACACAGGTATAGGAAGTAGAAAGGAATGACCCACAAGGTACTCTGCATCATCGGTACTCGCCCTGAAGCCATCAAGATGGCTCCCGTGATCAAGGCCCTTCAGGCCGAAGGAAATATCAATTGCCGGGTGCTGGCCACGGCCCAGCATCGCGGCATGCTTGATCAGGTGCTCGAATTCTTCGGTATTACTCCCGATATAGATCTGGACATCATGCGTCCCAATCAGTCGTTGACGACGCTGACCGCACGGTTGCTACTGGATCTGGATGTCGTCCTGCAATCCGAGAAACCGGATGTAGTGCTGGCTCAAGGTGATACGACAACAGTGATGAGCGCGGCATTGGCCTGTTTCTATTTGCGGATTCCCTTCGGTCATATCGAAGCTGGCCTGCGCACCGGCGACATGCACAACCCATTCCCCGAAGAAGCCAACCGCGTGATCGCCGGTAAACTGGCCCGTTGGCATTTCGCGCCGACTCAGGGTTCCATGGACAATCTACTGCGTGAAGGCGTAGCCCCAGCGGATATCACCATGACGGGCAATACCGTCATCGATGCTTTGCTGATGACTGCTGCACGGACACTGCCGCTCGATATCGACCTGGATTCGAGTAAACGTCTGGTTCTGGTGACGTCCCATCGTCGAGAAAATTTCGGCGAGCCGTTCCAGAATATCTGCCAGGCACTGAAAACGCTGGCTGAGCAAAATCCGGATATCCAGATTCTTTACCCTGTGCACCCCAACCCAAACGTCAAGGATGTTGCCTACCAGATACTTGGCCGCACACCCAATATCGTTCTTTGCACTCCGCTTGACTACGCACCGTTCATAGCAGCGATGAAACGCTCTTATATGATCATCAGCGACTCCGGTGGTGTGCAGGAAGAAGCACCAGCGCTCGGCAAACCGGTTTTGGTACTGCGCGAAGAAACCGAACGGCCGGAAGCCGTAGACCTTGGCGTGGTCAAGCTTGTAGGCGCCAATCGCGACACCATCGTCGAACAGGCGCAGCGCTTGCTCGACGATCCTGAGGCTTACAAGGCCATGGCTCGTGGAGTTTCCCCTTATGGCGATGGCAAGGCGGCAGAACGCATAGTCAGCGTGTTAAGGCAGCATTTCCAATAATGCGAATGATCTACCTCTCGCCAGTTCCGTGGGCCAGCTACAGCCAGCGCCCGCATCACTTCGTCAACTGGCTGAACAGTCAGACAGGAGAGCCGGTGCTGTGGGTGGACCCCTATCCGACACGCCTGCCGTCGCTGCACGACTTCAGGTCCAAGCCGCCTGTTGCCGACCAGCAAAGCGTTGCGGTTCCATACTGGCTGCAGATATGTAAACCCCTGGCGTTGCCGATCGAGCCCATTCCGGGCTCGAGCATCATGCAGAGGCTGCTCTGGCGCGATATCTTCAAGAAGACCGCAGCGTTTTCGGCTGGTCGGCCGTGCATGATTTGTGTCGGCAAACCATCCGAGCTCGCCCTGCAACTCTTGGCGCGCATGCCAGACAGCTATGCCGTCTATGACGCCATGGACGATTTTCCGGCCTTCTATCAAGGGCTTTCACGACGCGCCATGGAGGGACGCCAGCATCGACTCATTAGCCGGGTGTCTAAAGTACTGGCGTCTTCCACCGCCATTCGCGACAAACTCCTGGGCAAAACTGACAAGGTCGAACTGGCCCTTAATGCTTGTGATATGCAAGAAATTGCGCCCGTCGAAAGCCTCGATCTGGGCACCAAGCAGCGAATACTGGGTTATGTCGGTACCATTGGCCATTGGTTCGATTGGGATCTGGTCATCGCACTGGCGCGAGCCAATCCTGAAAACCGGGTCCAGTTGATCGGCCCCGTATTCACCCCTGCGCCGTGCACCCTGCCCACCAATATCGAGTTATTGCCTGAGTGCTCATATACCGATGCCATAGCGGCCATGGCCGCTTTTTCGGTGGGATTGATTCCATTCAAACTCAACCGCCTGACCGCTTCAGTCGACCCGATCAAATACTATGAATACCGCTCCCTCGGCCTTCCGGTCATATCCACCCATTTCGGTGAAATGACGCAACGAGGCAAGGAGCCTGAAGTGTGGCTAGTCGATGACCAGTCCGATTTACACAACATCAGCCTGGAAGCTCTCAACTTCCAGAGCAATCACTTGAGCATTCGCCAGTTTCGCCAGGATAATCTTTGGTCGACCCGCTTTGCGGCAACCCGACTACAGACACAAGCACACGCGGTGCTTACTGTGCCGGGCTCAAGTACGCAACGGAATGCCATATGAGTACGCGCGCTCAGCATCACTTGGCCAATAAACGTTTCCTTCAGCACTCACACTGGATTTAGCTATTTCATGGCAGACAAACACCCCCCCCTCCTGGTTTGGCATGGCAGTCAGGTCACACCCGAGGACCGTCGGCAGTTGCTGACGCAGAAGCCGATTACGATCTGGCTCACGGGACTAAGTGCTTCAGGAAAGTCCACCCTTGCTTTCGCCCTTGAGCGGAGCCTGATGGACAGGGGACAGCTGTCTTTTGTGCTCGATGGCGACAACGTCCGCCATGGACTCAATAACAACCTGGGATTCAGCCCTGAGGATCGTGCCGAAAACATCCGTCGGATTGCAGAAGTATCGAAGTTGATGAATTCGGCCGGCATAATTGTCATCGCTGCGTTCATCTCACCCTTCAACCATGACCGCAACCTGGCACGCGAAGTCATAGGGACCGAGAGCTTTCGCGAAGTGCATGTCAGTACCTCACTGGCCGTCTGCGAGTCCCGGGACCCTAAAGGGTTGTACAGCAAGGCAAGAGCGGGAACATTACCGGAGTTCACCGGTATCTCCTCCCCTTACGAAGCCCCTGAGCGTCCAGATCTGAGAATCGACACCGATATCTCGACGCTGGAAGACTCAGTGGATCAACTGCTCAAACTGATTGACTCGTTCTATACCTCAAATCAATGATCCAGAAGCCCTGAAACCTGCCGATAATGCCCTTGATGACTCCGTTGACCCTGTTGACAGAGGCAACAATCGACTTTCAGTTGACTCGGTCATAAACGGCCCCCTCAAGCGTCCCTTCCCCAGGAACAAAACAAGCATGACCCATGCGTTCGAAAATCTGCTGGTTTCCTCGCCCAATGGAGGTGGGCTGCTATTTATCCACCATGGCCAGGTGTTTCGTCTGGATGACATCAACACGACAGGTATCAGCCTGAGTGACGGCAAATTTTTGAGGGGATTGCAACCAGAGGGTTTGGTGTTTTACCAGGGCAACCGCACCACACAAGACTTGGGAACGCCGATTCATGACATCCATGATGTACTGATCGCGGCCCCCGCTCTTTATGCGGTGGGCACAACAGCCAATGAAATCGTGCAGCTAGACATGAATGCGGCAGAGGTTCGTAGCTGGCGATTTCCTGGTGAAGACGATGCACGGCATATCAATTGCCTGACACAGTGGAATCAGCACATCGTGTTTTGTGCCTTCGGTGATTTCACAACACACCGTCAGTACAAAGGTCAAACGGCTCAAGCCGGCTTCGTCCAGGACTTGCACACTGGAGAGCGCCTGATCGAAGGACTGTCACAACCTCATAGCTTGATCGCCTTTGGTGACAACCTGTTGCTCGCCAACTCCGAAACCAGAGAGCTACGCGAATACGACATCAGCGGGAGCTTGTTGAGAAGCAAGACGCTGGACGGGTACACCCGGGGTATCTGTATTCAGGGCAGCACTCTGTATATCGGCCTGAGTCGCTCACGCAATATCGATAGCAGCGCAATAGTGAACGCAAATCTGGTTGCGCTGGATGCTCAAAGTTGGCAGGAAACAGGCCGTATAGAATTACCGGTATCGGAAATCTACACCGTACTTGCCGTCGACGAACCTGACGCGCTCCCAGCCTTACTCGCGGGGATCAGCCAGCGCGCAGCAACTGATTATCGTCAATCCATAAACTCACGTGACGCACAAATCCAGGAGCTCGCGGAAAAGGCCGAACGATTCAAACTGATGAGTGGGTCGCTTGAGGAACATCTCGACACTCGAAATAAACAGTTTACCGAACATGTCGAGGCGTTGACCGAGCGCGATGCCCGCATTGCCGAGCTACTGCAGGCAAACGCATTACTGATACAAAAGCTCGAGCGCTACGATGCTCTCCATGCTGAAGATCAACTCAAGCTCGCTCAGAATGCGTCAAGCATCAAACTGCTTGAAGATGCACTTCAAGAGCAGTCAAGACAGTCCGCAGCCCTGCAAGAGCAATCCAACGATGTCTCTCGGCAACTGCTTGATGCCGTCGTTCAGATCCAGGCTCAAGAACAAAGAACTCAGAGCCTGGTCGCCGAAGCAACAGACAGGGAAAACTTTGTAGCCGAGCTCAAAGCCAAACACGATGTCACTCAACAGCAACTGGATCAGATCACTGAACGGTCCATGGTAAAGAAACAACAGCTCAGTCAGCTGTCGGATGTGCTTCAGGAAAAAAATGATCAGCTGGACGCCGCTCGTGCTTTGTTAATCGATGTGACTCAGCAAAAAGATGAACAGCTGGAAGCGGCTCGTGCTTTGTTGATCGATGTGACTCAGCAAAAAGATGAACAGCTGGAAGCGGCTCGCGCTTTGTTGATCGATGTGACCCAGCAAAAAGATGAACAGCTGGAAGCGGCTCGCACTTTGTTGATCGATGTGACTCAGCAAAAAGATGTACAGCTGGAAGCGGCTCGCGCTTTGTTGATCGATGTGACTCAGCAAAAAGATGAACAGCTGGAAGCGGCTCGCGCGTTATTGATCGATGTGACTCAGCAAAAAGATCAGGAGCTGGAAGCGGCTCAAGGTTTGTTGGCAGAACGTGATTCGCAGCTGAAGATCATCAGCCAAAAGCTCGAAGATAGCGAACAAGTGGCCCAGCGATTACTCAACAGCAGCTCCTGGCGGCTGACACGCCCCATCAGAGGCATTCGACGCTGGCTGAGACTTTAGCCTACAACACTGAGACTCAGAGGCGTTGTGCGTCTTACTCCAGTGAACAGGTCTGAGAGCCAGAACACAGAACAGCTACTCGAATAACACGATCATCAGGCGACTATTACCCTTCACGCCAAGATGGTCGTGATCGGCAATCTCGTCATCGATAAAACCGATTTCATTTATATACAGGCTTCGTGCCCCCGTCTGTCTCTCCCGGCTCTTGACCTGACGGCGCATTATCAGACCGCAAATACAAATCCGACTGCTCTGAAATAACGTCCATACGTGTAGGGGCAGCCGGTCGACGCCCGAGTGCGCGCCATGGCGTCTTCGAAATCGCCATCGCGAGCCAGCTCGCGCCGACAAATCGCGCGCAAAACAAAACCCCTACCTGCGTACGCAGATAGGGGTTTCGGAAGTTAATCTTGACGA